>CADARM010000120.1 GCA_902790275.1 uncultured Lachnospiraceae bacterium | reverse complement strand
TCCGCGCTCCCATTCTCTTATCTGAATATTCTTTCTATCGATCACACGTGCAAAAGTAACATTCGTTCTCTTTGCAAAAATCGGATGATTTTCGATCGCGGGACCCACACTTTCGATATCGAGATTTTCAAGATCGTCAATAAATATAACCGTATGGGGATTGCCCCAGGAAAGAGATGACATCTTTACATTCATGATCCTTCCGTCGACATTGACCTTTACCGTCTCGTTAAAGAATTCATCGTTTTCTGTATCAACGGGGATCGCATCGGGTGTAAAAATGGGGGCACCTATCTCTGCTTCGATATTTACGACTTCACCGTCTTCCACAGTAAGATACAGATTTTTGATTCCGCCGAGAGTTTCGATATTAAGCTCTGTCTTATCAGTAAGCTTGTGATAATAAACATACTTTGCAACGCTTCTTATCGCATTGCCGCACATCTCCGCTTCGGTCCCGTCGGGATCAAAGATACGCATCCTGAAGTCCGCTTTTTCAGACGGACAGACGAGAACAAGGCCGTCCCCACCAACGCCAAAATGGCGATCAGAAATCTGAATCGCCACTTCATTCCAGTTTATTTCAGGCATTCCGGCTGCATTAACATATACATAATCATTGCCGTATGCCTGCATTTTTGTAAAAGGTATTTTCATGATACACCTTCTGTATAGTAAGATTTATGAATTAAGAGCCTGTTCAAGATCATTGATTATATCCTGAGGATCTTCGATACCAACGGATATTCTGATGAATGCCTCATTGATCCCGAGCGCTCTTCTGATATCATCTGGAACATCTTCGTGTGTCTGGGTAATGGGATATGTTACAAGGCTTTCCGTTCCTCCGAGACTTTCCGCAAACAATACCATCTTTACATTTGAAAGAAGCTTTCTTGCACTTTCTTCGCTGTCGAGTTCGAACGAGATCATTCCGCCGAATCCCGAAGCCTGCTTAAGGTTTAACTCATAGCCGGGATGATCTTCAAATCCGACATAGTAAACCTTCTTTACCTTGGGATGATTTCTTAACCATGCAGCCACGATCTGAGAGTTTTCATTGTGCTTCTTCATACGAAGAGAAAGTGTCTTAAGACCTCTTATGATAAGCCAGCTGTCCATGGGTCCGAGTCCGGAGCCGAGGCTCTTTAACTGCACCTGGAAATGATGAGTTAAAGCTTCATCCTTTATAACCACGATACCTGCGATAACATCGTTGTGACCGCAAAGGTATTTTGTTCCGCTGTGAACTACGATATCCGCACCGAGTGTCAGAGGTTTCTGGAAATACGGTGTCATGAATGTATTGTCGACTACAAAGAGTGCTCCCGCTTCGTGAGCTACTTTTGCGATCTCCTTAATGTCTCCGACCTTCATCATGGGGTTGGTCGGTGTCTCAAGGAAGAGCATCTTTGTGTTGGGACGGATCTCTTTCTTAACGTTTTCAACGTCGAACATATCAACATATGAGATCTCGATACCGTTAACCTTAAAGATATCTTCAACTATTCTGTGTGTACCGCCGTAAAGATCGTCGCAGAGGAGACAATGCTCGCCGCGCTTTAAATAATCGAATACTGACATGCTTGCAGCCTGACCCGATGTAAATGCGAAAGCTTCCGCACCTTCTTCGAGGATGGCCATCGTACGTTCAAGCTCCTGTCTGGTAGGATTCTGAAGTCTCGAATAATCGTATCCGGTGGATACACCGAAATCTCTATGTCTGAATGTTGCCGTCTGGAAAATAGGAAAGCTGACCGATCCGCTGATGGGGTCGCAGCCGAGAGCACCATGTACTACCTTGCTGTCAAAACTTAAGTTCTCTTTTCTGTCAAATTCGGCATAATAATTTTCTACTTTTTCCATACTGCCTCCGTTTTCTTATATCGTGATAGCAAAATATGCTTTAAGTTACACATATACAGGATATATTTTACCATATATTGTGTTTTTTATCAACGAATGGCACCATATTTGTTTGTTAAATGGGGAATAATCTTAAGAAAGCCCTACTCCATGTGATACATGACAAGAGCATCGCCTTTTTTGATGACGGTGTTTCCGCTCGGGATAATGATCTTCTGGCCCCTTCTTATCATTACGATCTTCTCGTCGGGCGAAAGATTCAGTTCTCTTATCTCCATTCCGAGCCATTTGTCGCCTTCAAGCATCGGAAGTTCGTTTAAGTGAATATCTTCATCCCTGTAATTCTTTGCAGCGATAACAACGGTATCGTTTGCTTTCAATACCGTGTTTCCCGTAGGGGCAATATCATTACCGTCTCTTATGACCATAACGATCAGAGACTGCGGAGGAACCGCGATATCCTTGATCGCTTTGTTGACCCATTTGTGTGATTCATTCAAAACGCCTGTGATGAATTCAAGCTCATGTCCTTCACCGTGGCCTTTGTACATATCGATCTTTGAGAACTGTTCAACGAATCCTGCGGAAATGATACCCGTGGGGATCGCCACGATACCTACACCGAGAAACGATATTATCAAAGCCAGCAGCTTCCCGACAAACGTGATCGGATATATGTCTCCATAGCCTATCGTAAAGACCGTGGCCATCGACCACCAGAATCCGGAAAGAGCATTTTCGAACTTTTCCGGCTGCGCATCATGCTCGACGCCGTACATGAGCATCGAAGCAGAAAGCATGAGCATCAGGATAAGTACAACGGAAGACAAAAGCTGCATCTTCTTTTCGTTAAGTACGTTTACGATAACGTTAAACGCATCAAACTGCGCATTTATCTTAAAGAGCCTGAATATTCTGAATACTCTGAAAAGTCTTAATACGGCAAGTCCCGTAGGAGTAAAGAAAGGCAGGTAGTAAGGGAAGCAGCTTAGAAAATCCACAATTCCGTAGAAGGAAAAGACGAATGCCACTATCGCCATTATCTTTGTTTTCTTCGGATAAAGAAAATCCGCCGTAATGAGTCTTGCAATATACTCTGCCGTAAAGAAAATGATCGTTGCGAGTTCGATCCTATTAAAAAGCGTCGTAAGAGCTCCGAGCTGATCGAAAGTACTCAAAAAAGTAACGATGATGTTTAATATGATCACCGCCGAAATGATAACATCAAAAGAACGGCTTAAGAAATCTTTAGCCGCTCCTATCTGCACGATCTCAAAAAGTCTCTTACGGAATTTAGTCATGAAATCTCCTCAAATCAGACGACCTGAATGCCGCCGTATTTTCTGATCTTCATTACACTGAAAACACAATCGGGAAAAGCCTCTTCCATACGTGCCTTGTACTTATCTACATTTTCATTTTTCACGAAGGCTTCCATCACTCCCGAAAATCCTGATGAATGGATCCTGCACGCTTCTTCTTTTCCCAGTATCTGCTCACTTATGGCCAACGCCAGAGACAGATCCTGTTTTAAGAAATCCGACGGTGAGCAAACATTCTGAAGATACATAAATGACGAGTTTCCGGACTCGTTCTCAAGTTTTATAAACTTCTCGATATCCTCTTTTTTCAAAGCTTTGGATACCTTTGAAACTCTTTCGTTTTCCGCAAAGAAATGCATTGCACGAAGTATCGCCCTGTCGGAACACTTGGTTCTCAGCATGGCTATATTCTTTTCGAATTCGTCCTTCTCGACATCGTTTAAAAACTCTTTGCCAAGTTCCGTGGCAATGCTTTTCATTTCGGCTACTATCATCGAATACTCGGCATTAAGATCGCCGCTCGTATTCTTGGTGTCCGTAACACATATACAGTAATCCGGTATGTCAGACTCTATCTTTTCTATCTTGGGTTCTGCCGGGTTGGAAAAATCAATGTATACAAATCCGCCCACCGAGCAGGCCATCTGATCCATTAGACCAGAGGGTTTTCCGAAGTAAATATTCTCTGAATACTGGCCTATCTGAGCTATCTCTTTTGCACTTATCTTCATGCTGTTAAAGAGACCCGAAACGATATTTCCGATAAGCGTCTCAAACGCAGCCGAAGATGCAAATGCCGAACCGATGGGAATGTCTGACGTGATATATGCACAGAATCCGCCGAGATCGTATCCCATTCCTTTAAGGCCGTTAAGCATACCCTTTATCAGTGCGGAAGTACTCTTTTCCTCTTCCTCGCTGATATCGAGCGCGTTAATGTCGATCTTGATCTCGGGGTTGTCTCCCGAAACGATCCTTACCATTTCATCATCGGATTTTTTGACAACGGCTATCGCGTCGGCATTGACCGAAGCCGCAATAACCTTACCATGCTGATGATCGGTATGGTTTCCTATGATCTCAACTCTTCCGGGTGCGGAAAAAACTGCGATGTCTCCGCCACCGTAAAGCTGTTCGAATTTTTCACTCGCGGCAATATATCTCGCGTTTTGATAATCAAGTTTGTTTTCGTCAGAGTAAATATCAACAAGAATATTGTCAAGCGAGCCGTTCTTAAGTTTTTCAACCAGTTCGCTCTTCTGCATATAACCCCCGTTTAACGTTTTAACCGATTATTCCTTCATTACTTTTACTTTATCAAACAAGTCTTCAACTTCCTTCGAAGGCTTCTTGTCTGCAAGAGAAACAACGACTGCGACCAGAAGGCTGAATAAGAATCCGGGAATGATCTCGTAAAGTCCTGTATTAACAATTGTTAATTTTTCAACAGAACCCGAGAAACAGCAGTACCAGAATGCATCCATTGCAAATCCGCTGATGATGCCTGCGATAGCACCCTTGTAAGTAAATCTCTTCCAATAAAGAGCAAGGATGATCGCGGGTCCGAATGCCGCACCGAATGCTGCCCATGCACATTCAACAAGTGCCATAATGCCGGCGCAGTTAGGATTGATCGCTATGATAAGAGCAACTATGGAAATGAATGCTACGACACCTCTGCCGACAATGAGCATTTCCTTGTCGCCTGCGTTCTTACGAAGTACGGGCTTGTAAAGGTCTGATGCGAATGCGGATGAAGAAGCGAGAAGCTGTGAATCCGCTGTTGACATCGAAGCCGCAAGGATCGCCGAAAGAAGGATACCTGCAATAAGTGCGGGGAACAATGCACGAACCATTGTGATGAATACGAAACTTCTCTGATCTGCGCCGAGGCTAGTTCCGAGATACTGATGTGCAACAAGTGCAACTACCGAAGCCATGATAAGGATGATGGTTGTCCAGAAGCTTCCGATGATCTGTGATCTCTTCATTTCCTTTTCGGACTTAATGGACATATATCTTACGAGGATGTGAGGCATACCCATGTAACCGAGGCCCCATCCGAGACCGCTTAAGATATCCTTGATACTATCATAATCAAATTTACCGCTCG
>CADARM010000119.1 GCA_902790275.1 uncultured Lachnospiraceae bacterium | reverse complement strand
AGCGCGAATCAAGACCTTTTACAGATGTTTTGGAATTTGAAGAGACAATTGTTTCAAACGTTAACAAGGTAGCCTCAAGCGAAGATATTCTTTATGTCCTGGGTGACTGGATTAATTACAATCGCATTAATCATCCTGATTTGGAGGCATGCCAAAAGACTTTTGAAATAAGCAAAAGAATGAATCCAAAAGTTGTTCTTGTACTGGGCAACAACGAAGAGAGAATCGTAAGAGATAAATATGACGGGGATTTCCAAAAGATGCGAAGCGATTTGATTTCGCTTGGATTTGAGGACGTCATTAAAGATGGGGATATAGAGATTAACGGAGAAACGATACATTTAATTCACTGCCCTGTGGACAGAAAAGAAGGATGTATCAATCTTTTCGGTCATACACACAGATGGACGGGCCTTTGGAAACCGTTCGGTTTGAATGTAGGTATAGATTTGAATTTCTTCAGACCTTTTTCGGAAAAAGACATCATATATCTTTTGGGACACAAGCGTGAATGGTGTGACAAAGACGAGAATTGCCATTGTATGTAATTTATGGAAAAGGGGTTTAATTTGCCAAAATATGCAATAAAAGAGCGATTATTTCCTGACAGTTTAAATGTAAACAGGACAAAAGTGTGATATATTATAGTTAAATGGAAAATAGCGTTTTGGGAAGAAAAGGAGACGCATATGAAAACTTTAATAGTTGTAGACATGCAAAACGATTTTATTGACGGAAGCCTTGGAAGTAAGGAAGCTGTTGCGATAGTTCCCGCAGTAAAGGAAAAGATAAAAGAGTATAAAGACAACGGTGATGAAGTTATCTTTACCAGAGACACTCATCACGAAAACTATATGGAAACCAACGAAGGACATTATCTCCCCGTTGTTCACTGCATTGAGAACACCGAAGGATGGGAGATAAGAGAAGGTCTTTATTTCGAAGGAGCGAAGATCATAGACAAGCCTTCTTTCGGATATACGGGATGGGGGAATTTTAAATTCGACGAGATCGAGATCATCGGTCTTTGTACTGATATCTGCGTAGTATCGAATGCACTTATCTTAAAAGCATTAAATCCCGAGATAAAGATCTCGGTCGATCCGAAATGCTGCGCAGGCGTTACACCCGATTCCCACAATGCTGCACTTGAAACCATGAAGATGTGTCAGATAGAGATCAGATAGTTTTGTTTATCATTTTTTCGCATGGAGGCACAGCTGATAAATGAGAAAAAAATCCAAAAGAAAAGCCATCAATAAAGTTAAAAAGAATCCGCTTTGGCTGACTCTTCTTTTTTGCTTTGTTATCGCGTTGATCGTTGATGTGTTTATCGCATTTTTCGCAAGTTCGTTTACGACATACATAATAGAATCGAAGATAGTCGGTGAATATGAGTCCGTATCTTATCTGGCTAAGCTTTATGATAAAAACACGGATGAAAACGAGGATATTTTTTCAGCCTTAAACGAGGAGGGTCGTGATTATTATATAGCCGACAAACACGGAAAGATCATTTACCAGAACGGAAACAATACGATGGGTAACACGAGCGGATACCTTGAACTTCCGAGCATGGCTGATAAAAAGGGAGACCACGGAGATGTCAGAGCATATCTTGATAATTCCACAGAAGGTTTTCTTACAACCGACGATGAGGGAAAGATCACTTTCGATCCCGAATCCATGCTGGCTTTTGCGTACAAAGTTGAAAAGGACCTTCATGCCGACACTCAGGGAAAACAGGCATCGATCAATCTTCCCATATGGATCGCGATCGATGTAAAAGACGGCAAACAGGTGTTTTACGGCAAAGCGAGTTTTGTATTTTCCATGTCCGATATAGTATTGCTATCAGCGTTCATTCTGGTCGGCATCGCACTGGTCGGATGTATCCTTATTCTTATGCTCGTAAACATGATAACCACATTTACCAGCCAGAAGAGAATGACCAAGTATTTCTTCACGGACCCCATTACCAGAGGTCATAACTGGATGTGGTTTACCTACAAAGGAGAAAAGATCTTAAGAAAGAGAAAGTTTGCTTCTCAGACATTCGCTATTCTGGATCTGGTATTCCTTAAATACAGAAATTACTGTGTCTGCCATTCGGTTGCCGAAGGCGAAGAGATGCTTTGCAAAATAGACAGACTTATTAAAGAAAATCTTGGCAAAAATGAGTTTTCGGCTCATTATGCTTCCGCAAATTTTGCACTGGCTCTTAAAGCGAACAGCCCCGAGGAACTGGAAGCCAGAGTTAAAGGACTTCTTGAAAAACTTGAAGCACTGGAATCCGATCACAGAGTCACATTCCATGTCGGAGCATATCTTTTACAGCCTGTTAAAGATGCGAAGGGCAGGATCACTAAGAGAAGAGATATCGATATAGAGAGAGAATACAATAATGCCTGCACTGCGAGAGCGACACTGGACGGCTGTGATGACTCCGGTATTGCATTCTTTGACGCAGATCTTGTCGAAGAGCAGAAATGGATCGATATCGTATTGGATAAATATGAGGCTGCCATCGAGAATGAAGAGTTCGTGGTATACTATCAGCCAAAGTACGATCCCAAGACCAGCGAATTAAAGGGTGTTGAAGCCCTGATCAGATGGAATTCGCCCGAGCTGGGATTTAAGGCACCGAGTACGTTTATCCCTATTTTGGAGAAGAACGGTCTTATTCCCAAGATCGATAAATATATGATCTCGCATGTGGCCAGAGATCAGAAATCCTGGCTTGATATGGGTCTCGCGTGCGTTCCGGCATCGGTTAACGTGTCCAGAGCTCATTTCATGGAAAAAGACCTTGCCAACCAGATCAAGAACATGGTCGATAAAGAGGGCTGTCCTCACGAATATATAGAGATCGAACTTACCGAAAGCGCTTTCTTTGATGATAAGAAGGCTATGATCGATACGATCGAGCAGTTAAAGGATATGGGATTCAAGGTTTCCATGGATGATTTCGGTTCAGGATACTCGTCTCTTAATTCCCTTAAGGATATGCCTCTGGATATCCTTAAGCTTGATGCAGAGTTCTTCAGAGGCGATCTTAACGATGATCGCGGTGAGATAGTTGTATCCCAGGCATTAAAACTTGCCAAGGACTTAAATATGCTCACTGTGGCTGAAGGCGTTGAAGAGAAGGAACAGGTTGATTTCCTTGCGAAGTACGGTTGCGATATGATCCAGGGCTTCTATTTCGCAAAACCCATGCCCAAGGAAGAATATACAAAGAGAATGGACGATCTTTCGACTCCGGAAAATGAGGCCATAGCTCAACCCAATCCCGAGGCATTAAGAAAAGCTGAGGAGAGAAGGCTCGCTGCAGAAGAAGCTGCCGATGAGAAAGCCGCTGCCGAAAATGAGGCAGAAAATCCTGAATAGTGATTTTCAATCCCACCGCAATATCTTGTTTTCATAAGAGACTGCGGTCGGATGAAAACATTAAACTATATTGAGCGGGATCCCGAAAAGGACCCATAAAAAAGCGGATATCACAAAAATCCGCTTTTGTGATTTTTATAATCGGAATTTGATAAATCAAGGGGATTTCTCTGAAAAATTAAATTTAGATTTAACATAGTATTTAATAAAATCCGTGATTTAATTAATCCTGATAAATAAAAAACAATTGAAATAAATTATTATCGGGACTGAAAGCCGGGTTGGGATGCGAAAGATACCCGGTACAAGATATAGACTTGGGTTTTTTATGATTTTGACCCGGAAAAATGTAAGATTGGAAAGAAAATGAGCAAAGTAATCGTTGGATTGTCCGGTGGTGTGGACAGTGCCGTATGTGCATATCTTTTAAAAGAACAGGGATACGATGTGATCGGAGTTACTCTTCGCACATGGTTAAATTCCGAGACCGAAGTGAGCAAATGCTGTGAGCTTGATGATGCTGCCGAGATAGCAAAGAAACTTGGCATCCCTTATCATATTCATAATGTAGGCACTCTTTTTTGCGATTACGTGACCACGCCTTTCGTTTCGGACTATCTTCACGGACTGACTCCGAGCCCCTGTGTTGATTGCAACAGACATGTAAAATTTGAGGGAATGATCTACCTGACTCATGTTTTTAAGGCAGATTATATAGCAACGGGGCATTATGCCAATATAATCAAACTTCCGAACGGCCGTTATACTGTAAGACAGTCGGCAGGATCCAAAGATCAGACATATATGCTTTACAGACTTTCACAGGAACAGCTTTCCAAAACATTGATGCCTCTTGGCGATATGTCCAAGGATGAGGTCCGTCGTATCGCGGCAGATGCGGGTATCCCCGTAGCCAACAAGCCCGATTCTCAGGAGATCTGTTTTGTCGAAGACGGAAAATATGCCGAATACATCGAAAGTCATGCAAAAGATTACGGATTTTCGGATATTCTTAAGGGAGAAGGCAATTTTGTCGACGAGGAAGGCAATATCTTAGGAAAACATAAAGGTATATACAATTACACCATCGGCCAGAGAAAGGGCCTTGGAATCGCAATGGGTCATCCGATCTTTGTAAAAGAGATCCGTCCCGAGACCAATGAAGTGGTCTTAAGCGAGGAAGATGCACTCTTTACAAAAGAAGTTTATTGTAACAGCCTTAACTTCCTTAGTATAGAAGGACTTAAGAAAGGCGAAGAACTTCCGGCAAGAGTGCGTATCCGTTACCGTCACGGCGGTGAAAATGCGACTTTGCAGATGACAGATGACGAAACCGTAAAGATCGTTTTTGAAAATGCGGTACGTGCCTCGACTCCCGGACAGTCTGCGGTATTTTATGATGAGACCGGCTGTGTGATCGGCGGAGGCAAGATCATAAAGGTAAAATAATAAAGATATTTACAATCAATTCAATATATTATTAAAATAAATATCGGGTTCGAAAAAAGTTCCCGATATTTTTTTGATTTTTTTGTAACGTTTTTTGGTTTGCATCTGTTTATCATACAGAAAGCAGGTAGAAAGAATGAACGGCACTTCTTCAAAAGAGATGGAAGAGATTTATCTGAAGTACTGTTTACCGCTTAAAAAATATGTCATTTCGATATGCCATAATCCGGATCTGGCAGACGATATCGTATCGGAGACATTTTACAGAGCGATCAAGAATTTCGATTCTTACAAAGAAGGCAACTTATTCGCCTGGCTCTGCACAATAGCGAAGAACACTTATTTCAACCATCTTAAGAAAAAAGACAATTTAAACAGTTCGATAGACGACGAAAACTTCGTTGAAGTTGCCGGAAGCGACAATGTCGAGGATCAGGTAATGAAGCGTGAAGAACAAAGGAAACTTTCCGAATGTATCAATTCATTATCGGATACTG
>CADARM010000118.1 GCA_902790275.1 uncultured Lachnospiraceae bacterium | reverse complement strand
GTGTGAGCAACCAGTTTTTCGGATGGATATTCGGACTGGGTACGGGAGCTAAGATCGTATCTCCCGCAAGTGTTGTAAATGCATTCAATGATGAGATAAAGAAAAGACTTGAATAGGAGACTTAAAAATGAGATTGTCAGATTTGGAAGGTTTTCAGAATATTATCATTCAGGCACATGATAATCCCGATCCCGATGCGATAGCATCCGCATTCGGATTGTACACATATTATGCTGCAAAAGGAAAAAATGTAAGGATCGTATACAGCGGAAGAACCCAGATCCAGAAATCCAATCAGGTTCTTATGATAGCTGAGTGCGAGATTCCTATCGAATATGTTGACGCAGGTACGGATTTCGGCGATGCACTGTTAATAACGGTTGACTGTCAGCACGGCGAAGGAAACGTAAGCGACTTAAAAGCCGATCATATTGCGATCATTGATCATCATCAGGGTACAGGAGAAGGAGATTACAGAGAAGTTGTTCCTTATCTCGGAAGCTGTTCCACTCTTGTATGGTCGATGATGGGAAAAGAAGGATTTGATATCGAGGATAATGTCAAACTCGGTACAGCCTTTTATTACGGTCTTATGACCGATACCGGTAATTTTATGGAAGTATCGCACCCTCTTGACAGGGATATGATGGATACTATCAATTATTCCAAAGCGCTCATCAAACTTTTCACCAATTCCAACATTTCACTGGAAGAACTTGAGATAGCGGGAGAAGCACTTATCCATTACGATTATGATGAAGAAAATGCGTGTCTTGTAATGCATTCAAAGCCCTGCGACCCTAATATTCTCGGATTCGTAAATGACCTTGCTCTTCAGGTGGACAAGATCAAAGTATCGGTAGTTTTTAACGAAGCCAGTGCAGGTTACAAACTTTCCGTCAGAAGCTGTTCGAAAGAAGTAAAGGCTAACGAACTTGCATCATATCTTACCGAAGTCATTGGCTCAGGCGGAGGACATACCGAAAAGGCCGGCGGTTATATCGACAGGGAACTCTTCGAGAAAAACTGCAAGGAATCCTCGATGGAGGAATATCTTAAGAACAAGCTGAAAGAGTATTTTGCAAACAGCGAGATCATCTATGCAAAAGAATACAATATCTCTCTCGACGGTATGAGTAAATATGTCAAGAAACACATCCAGAGAGGATTCGTTGATCTTTCAAAGATCCTTCCTCAGGGAACACCGATCACGATAAGAACCCTTGAAGGTGACGTTGATACAAAGGTCGATGAGAAGTATTATATCCTGATCGGATTAAAGGGCGAAGTTTATCCGATCCTTAAAGACAAATTCTACAAGTCATATCATGAAAGCGAAGATAAATACGAATTCCACGGTGAATACGATCCCGCTGTTCATATCAAGGACGAAGGCAGGGTTTTAAATCTTATTTCCCATGCGAAAGCCTGTGTAAACTATGATACTTCCTGTATCTATGCAAGAGAACTCGATAAGATCGTAAAGATATTCACATTCTGGGATGAAGACAGTTATTATCTCGGAAAGCCCGGCGATTATCTTGCATGCCGTGTGGATGATACCAAGGACGTATACATCATTGAAAGAGATATATTCTTTAAAACATACGATCCTGCATAAAAATTCCCGAATGGGATTTACAAACCGATAATCAAGGTGTTACAATAAGCGTCACAACGAATCTGTTGTGACGTTTTTCTTTAACGTCAAATTCGATTATTTCCCTAAACAATATTTATGAATATCAGCCGTGAAAAAATCAGGGTGTGTTTTACTATGGCAAAAATCGGAGAGATCATCGATCGTTACAGGATCGATGAGGTTATAAAACAAGGCGGCATGTCCAGGGTTTATAAGGTCATGGATCTTAAATTAAACACTGTCTGGGCTATGAAAGAAATAAGTATTAAAGATAATGATGAGACGGTGGGACTGATAGAATCAGGGATCATCAAAAGCACAAAGCATCCCTCACTTCCGCGGATAACGGACATAGTCAGAACCGAAGAAAGTTACTGCATCGTAATGGATTACATCGAAGGAACGGATCTTGAAGATTATGTAAAAAGAAGCGGAGGTCTAAGCGAAGAAGAAACTGTCTTTATCGGAAAAGAGATATTAAATTGTCTTGATTATCTTCATACGGGAAAACTGAAAATAATCTACAGAGATCTTAAACCTTCAAATGTGATGATCACAAAAAACAAAGAGATAAAACTTATCGATTTCGGGATATCGATGCGGGAAGATGAGGAATGCGTCGAAGGCTTTTTAAGCAGGAGTTTTGCATCTCCGGAGCAGATCGCGGGCGGTGTTACAGATGAGAGAAGCGACATTTACAGTCTCGGTGTTACGCTTAAGTTTTTACTAAAAAAAGAACCGTCATTAGGCTTTGATACGTTTCTTAATAAATGCACTCAAAAAGAACCGTCCGAAAGATATCAGAGTGCGAGACAGGCCTTAAAAGCAATAGACGCTTCGGTAAAATGAACAGACAAACAGATAAAAGAAATGTCACGTACCGTTCAAAGAAGTATCTTTACAATGATCATGCTTTTTCTTTCCGTTTCAGGGATCTTTTTATCAGAAATATACAAGAAAAATATAAGCCTTATCGAATACGAAGAACTGATCAGAAATGCAACGGAAAATTATGACCGTGAAGTGAGAATTACTTCGCTTAAATCGCTTCTTGAAAAGGATCCGAATGGTAAATGGTATTTAAAGTACTTTGATGAAATAAAAGCTGATTCGGTTCTTTCATATGAAGAGGCATCGGATTTAGAGATGATGGTTGAAAAAGATGCAGCGATTCTTAAGGAAAAAGGTGAGTATACAACGGTATCAAAAGAACTCGGCAGAATGTATCTTTTTTATTTTGAAGACAGTGATAACGAATTTGAAAAATACATCCGTGCCGCAAGGTGGTTTGATGAAAATGTCCGAAACGGAGGAAGTGCATACGCGTACAGCGAAACGGCACATTTCTTATCGGATATTCAGTCGATGATCCTGGAAGGAAGAGACGGCGGAATGTATAAAGATTATTTTTTCGGTCTTAAGAAAATACTTACGGATGATATGACCAAAGAGCCTACGGTCCGAATAAAGATCATGTCGCTTGCGACGGATTCGATATTAGCTTACGGTACTGATTTTTTAAGGGAAGGGATATTGATCGAAGAGATGAATGAAATGCTTGATGAGATAGATGTATTTTTATCGAACGAAAAAGATTTTGGAAACGAATATGAAAACGCCAAATCCGATCTCATGGAAAGGATTAAGAAAGCAAGGGAGGAACTTGTTTACATTGAAGGAAGGTCTGAAACAATACATTTATCTTATAGAAATGATCTGCATTGCACTTACTGCAGTGTTTGCATTTTTGTCACTGTATTTTTTTATTGGCAAAAACTCTATAGGGATATTCATAAAACTGTGTGGGATTAACAAAGAAAAAAGGAGGGTTAAGAAGAATGAAAAGAAAAACAAAGATTAAAAGAGCGATCATCATGGGCCTGGCATTTCCGGCACTGTTCACATCGGTGTTTCTGTATACGCCGTTTTCGGTATATGCAGATGAACCATCGGAAGAAAAAGAAGAAAAATATCTTGATGTAAATATATTATTACCTGAAGAAATATTTATGCTCTCCGATGCTTATGCGTTTAACTCTGATGTGAATGCAGGCTTAAGCGTGGATGCAAAAGGATATGTTTTAGGGAAAGTCAGTCTGGAAATATATGATGACAAAGATACCTGCATCGATAGCCCGGTTCTTTTTGAACAGGAAGTTAAAACAAAGCATGAAGAACACCATCACGAAAAAGATGACGATGCCCACGGCGGCGATGACAGTGGGCATGGCGGCGATGAGACCGGCAACGACAACGGAAACGATGCTGGCGATAACGACGGCGGAAACAATGAAGGCGGCAGCGGCGGCACTGGCGGAAATGATGAAAGCGGAAGCAGCGCGGACGAAAACGATGAAACCGTAAGCGGCACCAACGATGGAAAAGATAACGCCGGAAGTGATGCAGAAGAGATAATTGGATCAAACGAAGAGGATAATTCTGATGATGCAGCCGATAATTCAGATAATGAAAATGAGATCGATAATAAAGAGAATCTCGACGGTGAAAACGGAAACAGCGAAACAGGCAACGACAATAATGAAACAAACAATGAAAACAATAACGGGAATAATGAAACAAATCCCGGCCGTGAAGATACAGAAAAACACGATGAAAATAAGCAGCCATACGAGACGGAATACGAGCTTAATTATGATGATGTTTTTATTATGGAAGATGAAGGTTTGTTAAAGATAAAAGCGAATGTTCTGTACTATGAGATAAAAGAATATAAAGTCGGATTCTTTTGGAAGAAAACAAAGTATAAATACATCGAAAAGAATGAAGAGATCGAAAAGAATATTCTGATCGATAAGACCGCACCGAAAATCTATATAATATTTGATGATGAAAACAACGGATATTATTTCAACCATTCAAGAAAAGCAACAGTTGATATTTCCGATCCGCATCTCGATATGGAAAGCGTATCGACGGATATAAATGCAGAGGTTACTGATATCGAAGAAGGCTTATGCAAAAAAGAATTGTTCTTCGGACAGGACGGATATTATTCGGGAAAGATCAGAGCCAAAGATATATTCGGGAATGAAAGCGTATACGAACTGTCGCAGTTTTGCATAGATACATCGGCTCCTTCGATAAATGTAAACATCAGCGAAAGCGATAAGAAATATACATCAAACAAAAGAACGGCCATGATCGAAATACTTGATGAACATTTAGTGGGAGAGAGCAAGAGCGAATATGTTTTTAAGGAAGGAAAAGACGGTTTTGAGATCACTGCTTCCGATGCAGCGGGAAACACCTCATATTATAAGAGCGAATATTTTTACCAGGATTATACATATCCTACGGTTGAGATAAACGGCGTGTCGGAAGGAAACATTTTTAACGATGAAATAGATGTAAACATAAAAGGAAAGGATTCGTATTTTGATCCTGACGCTTCAAAAGTTTCTCTTGAATCTTCAATAAATAAAGAAGAGATACAATATTCTTTTGATGATAAAGGAAATGCATATATAAAAGATACAAACGGATTAAAAGACGATTATTATGTTTTAAACTGGAGCGTAACAGACAAAGCACTCAATACGAATAAAGGTGAGATATTATTTACGATAAACAGAAACGGTTCTTCTTTGGGCTGCTGCAGGAGTAAAGGGGGTTTTTCCGGTGATGGAAGTGGGTAAATTGAAGAACATAGCGACTCATGAGTTGTACATATAGAAACAATATGATACAATCTGCTCAAAAACTGTGATGAGCAGGTGCAAAATGAAAGAACACGGAGGTATTTCCAAAAGGAAAGCCGAAGCACTGATCGTGCTCCAATCACTCGTATACGGGTTCGGAGACCCGATCTCCAAGATAGCCTTTGAAGTGACACCAGTTTATACGATGATGACGGTGAGGTATCTGATCGCATTCGCTGTATCATTTACGGTATTCC
>CADARM010000117.1 GCA_902790275.1 uncultured Lachnospiraceae bacterium | reverse complement strand
ATTCGATAAAAAAGGGAATCCCATATCTCTTATAGGATACGGATGTATGAGATTTACCAAGAAGGGTTCGGCGATCGATTTCGAAAAGGCCGAAAAGGAAGTAATGCGTGCCTATGAACTCGGGGTAAACTATTACGATACGGCATACACATACCCGGGAAGCGAAGAGTGCCTGGGAAAGATCCTCGAGAAAAACAACATAAGGGATAAAGTCAAGGTTGCGACCAAATTACCGCAGTATCTTGTAAAGAACGCAAGCCAGATAGATAAATATTTTGATGAGGAATTAAGGCGTTTAAGGACCGATTACATCGATTACTATCTTATGCATCTTTTTACCGACATCAAAAACTGGGATAATCTCGTAAATCTTGGGATCATCGACTGGATCAAAAAGAAAAAGGAAGAGGGAGCGGTAAGGAACATCGGATTTTCCTACCACGGCGATACCGAGATGTTCATAAAGATCGTGAATTCTTTTGACTGGGATTTCTGTCAGATCCAGTATAACTATGTGGATGAGCATACGCAGGCCGGAAGAAAGGGCCTTGAAGCAGCTGCCGAAAAAGGTATCCCTGTCATCATCATGGAGCCGTTAAGAGGCGGAAAACTTGTAAATCTTCTGCCTGAAGACGCGAAAAAACTCATTAAGAACAACCCGCATGGCTGGAGCAGTGCAGAATGGGGCTTAAGATGGTTATGGAACCAGCCTGAAGTTACCTGCGTGCTTTCCGGCATGAATTCGATCGAAATGGTCGAAGAAAACGTAAGGATCGCGAGCGAAGTTAAGGCAGGAGAGCTTACTGAGGATGATTTTAAGGTATACGAAGAGATAAAACGCATCATCGGAGAGAAGGAAAAAGTCGGATGTACGGGCTGTGCTTACTGTATGCCCTGTCCGCACGGCGTTGATATCCCCGGAACATTTACCTGCTATAACAAGATGTACTCCGAGAATAAGAGCGAGGGAAGGTTCGAATATGCCCGAAATATCGGCATGAGAGCGACCCCGGGATTTGCCACACAGTGCGTTGGATGCGGCCTTTGCGAAAAGCACTGCCCGCAGCATATCGAGATAAGAAAAAAACTCAAAGAAGCGGACAAAGCGCTCAGACCTTTGCCGTATAAGGCAGTGATAGCGATAGCAAGGAAATTCACCATTCGTTAATTACGCCGTTTTATCGTTTATATATACAAAATACTTGAAAGAAACTTCTGTTTATGAGAAAATATAGGAAGTTTTGGAGTTTTTTTTGTGCGCTCCATTAACATGAGTTTTTTTAAAAGAGGAATAATATGAGAATTACTGATAAAATATTCGGTACTCACAGCGAAAGAGAGATCAAAAGAATCAATGATAAGGTTGATGCTATCGAAGCTTTGAGAGACCAGATGAAGGCTATGAGCGATGAAGAACTCAGAGCTAAAACCGATGAATTCAAAAAGCGTCTTGCCGCAGGAGAAACACTTGATGATATCCTTGTTGAAGCGTTTGCCGTTGTAAGAGAAGCAGCCTGGAGAGCCATCGGTCTCGAACACTTCAGAGTTCAGCTTATCGGCGGTATCATCCTTCATCAGGGCCGTGTTGCCGAAATGCGTACCGGTGAAGGTAAAACACTTGTAGCCACACTTCCTTCATATCTTAATGCGCTTGAAGGAAAGGGCGTAAACATCATCACCGTTAACGATTACCTTGCAAAGCGTGACGCGGAACTCATGGGACAGGTTCATGAATTCCTTGGATTAAAGGTCGGCTGTGTACTTAACAGCATGGACAATGACGAAAGACGTGAGCAGTATGCCTGCGATATTACATATGTTACGAACAATGAGATCGGTTTCGATTATCTTCGTGACAACATGGTCGTATATAAGGAACAGCTTGTATTAAGAGATCTTAACTATGCCATCATCGACGAGGCCGACTCGGTTCTTATCGACGAAGCAAGAACACCTCTTATCATTTCCGGTCAGTCCGGCAAATCCACAAAGCTTTACGAAGCAGCGGATTATCTCGCAAGACAGATGAAGCGTGGTGCCGATCTTGAGGAACAGTCCAAGATGGATATGATCCTCGGTATCGAACAGGAAGAGACCGGTGATTTCATCGTAAACGAAAAAGACAAGGCTGTTAACCTTACCGCAGAAGGTGTTAAAAAGGTTGAGCAGTTCTTCAAGATAGAAAACCTTGCGGATCCCGAAAACATTGAGATCCAGCACAACGTTATCCTTGCACTCCGTGCACATAACCTTATGTTCAAGGATCAGGATTACGTTGTAAAAGATGATCAGATCATCATCGTAGACAGCTTTACGGGTCGTCTGATGCCGGGTCGTCGTTATTCAGACGGTCTTCATCAGGCTATCGAAGCAAAGGAACATGTTAAGGTTAAGAGAGAGTCCAAGACTCTTGCTACGATCACATTCCAGAACTTCTTCAACAAGTTCAAAAAGAAAGCCGGCATGACCGGTACAGCTTTGACCGAAGAGAAGGAATTCAGAGAGATCTACGGAATGGACGTTATCGAGATCCCGACCAACAAACCCGTTATCAGAATCGACGAAAACGATGCCGTATATAAGACCAAAAACGGAAAGTTAAACGCTATCTGCCATGAGGTTGAGGAATGCCACAAGAAAGGTCAGCCCGTACTTGTAGGTACCATCACGATCGATGCTTCCGAAGAACTTTCGAGAAGACTTCAGAGAAGAGGAATCCCTCACAAGGTATTGAATGCAAAGTTCCATGAAATGGAAGCTCAGATAGTTGCCGAAGCAGGTCAGAAGGGTGCGGTTACGATCGCGACCAACATGGCCGGCCGTGGTACCGATATCAAACTCGGTGAAGGCGTGCTTGAACTCGGCGGTTTAAGGATCATCGGTACGGAGCGCCATGAATCAAGACGTATCGACAACCAGTTGAGAGGTCGTTCCGGACGTCAGGGAGATCCCGGTTCTTCGAAGTTCTACATTTCACTCGAAGACGATCTTATGAGACTCTTTGCATCCGACAGACTTATGACGGTCTTCAACTCGCTCGGTGTTTCCGAAGATCAGGAAATCTCACATAAGATGCTTTCACGTGCGGTAGAGAACGCACAGAAGAGAATAGAGAACAATAACTTCGGTATCAGAAAGAACCTTCTCGAATATGACCAGGTTAACAACGATCAGAGAGAGATTATCTATGCCGAAAGAAACCGTGTACTTAACGGTGACAATATGAGAGATACCATTTACAAATGGGTTATCGATGTTGTCGAGAATGCGATCGATGCTTCGCTCGGAGAAGATTCTTCTTACGAAGACTGGGATCTTAAAGAGCTTAACATGGCTCTTCGTTCCATCGTTCCCGTTGAGCCTATCACACCCGAAAAGGTTAAGGGCTTAAAGAAGAACACCTTAAAGCAGATGATCAAGGAAGAAGCCGTTAAACTTTACGAAGAGAAGGAAGCTCAGTTCCCCGATCCCGAAGCGTGTCGTGAGACAGAGCGTATCATCCTCCTTAAAGCCATCGATCAGAAGTGGATGAACCACATTGATGATATGGAACAGTTGAAACAGGGTATCGGAATGGTTGCATATGCACAGAAAGACCCTAAGGTTGAATACAGAATGACCGGTTTCGACATGTTCGATGCCATGACGGAAGCCATCAAGGAACAGACAGTATTCATGATGATGCACGTCGTAGTAGAAAAGAAGATCGAGCGTGAACAGGTTGCTCAGGTTACAGGTACCAACAAAGACGATACTGTTGTAAAGGGACCGAAGAGAAGAACCGAAGACAAGATCTATCCCAATGCTCCCTGTCCCTGCGGATCAGGCAAGAAGTATAAAAACTGCCACGGCAGAAATTTATAAAATCAAAAAAATAATTAAATACGGAGGGTTACGAAATGAAACTTACTTATAAGGTAGAAGACAAGCCGAAATTCGGTCAGGTTCTGATATTTGCACTCCAGCAGCTGCTTGCGATCCTTGCAGCGACAATCGCCGTTCCTGCTATCATAGGTAACGGAATGTCACCTTCGGCAGCATTATTCGGAGCCGGCATCGGAACTATTGTTTATCTATTGTTTACCAGATTTAAGAGCCCTGTATTCCTTGGATCATCATTTGCTTTCCTCGGATCGATGTTCGCCGCATTTGCAGGCGGTATCTCAATGTCACTCGGTTACCTTGGTCTTATCCTCGGTGCCGCATTTGCAGGTCTTGTATATGTAGTCATTGCAATTCTTGTAAAGGTTATAGGCGTTGAATGGATCAACAAGCTTATGCCCGCTGTCGTTATCGGACCTACAGTTGCCATCATCGGTTTATCACTCGCAGGAAACGCTGTCGGTGATCTCTTTGTCGGAAAGGTATATGATGCTGAAGGAAATTCCGTTGCATCAGGTTATGTATGCCTCTTCTGCGGACTCGTTACATTATTCGTAACCATGATATGTTCGGTATACGGCAAGAAGATGATGAAGATGATCCCTTTCATCATCGGTATCGTATCCGGTTATGCTATTGCAGCAGTATTTACACTCTTTGGACTTTCACAGGATATCGATGCTTTTAAGGTCATCGACTTTACAGCATTCACACGTATGCAGTGGTATCCTGATTTCACATTCGTAAAAGCTTTCTTCTCCGGCAGTTATGAATACGGCGAAGTAGGAAGCATGAGTGCTTACATCGTTAAGATCTTTATGGCATATGTTCCCGTAGCATTTGTAGTATTTGCAGAACATATCGCAGACCATAAGAACCTTTCTTCGATCATCGAGAAAGACCTTCTTAAAGATCCCGGACTTCACAACACACTCCTTGGTGACGGTGTCGGATCCATGGTAGGTGCGTTCTTCGGCGGATGTCCCAACACTACATACGGCGAATCAGTAGGCTGTGTTGCCATTTCAGGAAACGCTTCGGTTATTACGATCTTAACCACAGCTATCCTTGCCATCATAGCATCCTTCGTAGCTCCTTTCGTTACATTCCTTGCAACGATCCCCAACTGCGTAATGGGTGGTGTCTGCGTGGCACTTTACGGATTCATCGCAGTATCCGGTCTTAAGATGATCCAGAAATCCGACCTTGAAGACAACAGAAATCTCTTCACCGTATCTGTTATCCTTATCGCAGGTATCGGCGGACTTTCGGTTAACTTCGGTTCGGTAACGATCACAGAAGTTGCCTGTGCGCTTATCCTTGGTATCATTACAAATGTAATACTCAGGGGAAGCTCAAATAATAATAAAGAATAATTAGAGGTAGTAATGAGCGAATCAACCAACGAAAACAAATTTGTATACGGAGTTCTTGATACTTTCGAATTGAGAGCGACGAACGATATTGCCGTAGTGGGCAGATTAAAGGGTACACTCAAAAAGAACGACAAGATCTTTATCACAAACTACGGTGATGACGACGATGAACTTGTAGTAAGCAGCGTCGTTGCTCTGGAAGTGGATAAGAAAGACGTTGAATCCGCTACGGATTGCGTTGTTGCGATCAGAGTACGTGACGGTTTAAGCGAAAATATCAAGCCCGGTTCGGTTATTCACAGTGAAGATGCCGATG
>CADARM010000116.1 GCA_902790275.1 uncultured Lachnospiraceae bacterium | reverse complement strand
CTTTTACGACAAAAGCATAATAGATCGCATACAGGATCACATTTACATAAAAAGGCAACAGTATCGACTTAACTATACGGTTTCTGATAAAGCCTTTAAGGTAGTTTTCTTTTGTATTCAAGCTTTTAAGAAGTCCATAGCCGGAACAGAAAAAGAATATCGCGACGAAAAAAGCTCCGGCATTTACAAACGGGCTTAATACTCTACTCCGCTGAAAAGCCTCTTCCTGCGAAATATGGTGCAGGATAACACCAATCGCGGCAAATCCGCGAAGCGACTTCATCATATCTAGTGAACAGAAATCCTTATGGAAGTCTTTTTTTCCAAGTTTACTGGAACTGCCCCAGAAAAGAAGCATAAAGAAAAAATAGTATGTGGCGACACGAAGTATCGACCAGATATTGAAGAAATCTTTTAGCATAAGAAACCCTTCTTCCTTAATTTCGTATGTATTTTCTCACATATTCACTTTAATGGAAACCGTAATAATTAATAATATAGAGTTTCTCCTGTCTTTTAGTATTTGTTTTCGATTAAAAAACAGAAAATTCATATTTTGATAAAAATGAAATTTCATCTTTTCAATAAAATAAAGCTATAGACATCAAGTATTTCCCCAAAAAAGGAGGAGCGACATGAAGAGAAAAATATCTGTTTTCATTTGTTTAACCTTGCTTCTTAATCTTCTCTGTGCCTGCAGTTCAAAAGAAGAATCCACGCAAACATCAAAAAAGAAAAAGAAGACTAAAAGTCAGACCAATATCACAGAAACTATTGAATCTACTGAAGATATCGATACCTCTGATTCAGAAAAGCCAACTACGACCACAGTTGAGACCACAGAGGAACCGACCACTTCCGTCCAGCAGATATCTATCGAACCGGCAGATACCAAGAAGATCAACTGGGTCGAAGTCAAAGATCCTTACGGCTACACATCTGTCACTGTACCCGACACCTGGAAAGTCGAATTCATCATGACAGATCTCATCGGATATGGCTTGATTGCTCAAGATGAAACATGTCCTGACCGTATTTTTATATTCCAACTTCTTGCATCGCCTTTTGTTAAATCTAAAGAGTCCCATGACTTCTGGGCAAAAAATGCCGGCGGCAACTACATGGGTTCTTCCAATGCATTTGTAGATCACCCGTATTTAACTACTCCTACTACAGAAGGCTTCTTCGCTGAGTGTGGCGGAGCATACATGAATCTTAATGACTTTGCGATGATCACTAAACTTGAGGAAAACAACCCGCTGTTCGGGGATGTTATAGAAGGTACCTGCAAATCTCCAAACGGAAACTATGTAACCGGTGTTTTTGGCGGCTCGGTCTGGAATACCATGGATTACTGGATGAGCGGCATTGACTGCGGCTGGTATAGTGTATCTAATCTTTTAGTCATGGCAGCTCCGGAAGAGGACTATACTAACTGGATCCCTGTAATGACACAGATGTTTAACTCCATTAATTTCAGTGAGCAGTTCATGCAGGATAGAAACCGTGAATGGGCTCAGATCATAGGAACGTCCCAGTACCTGGGCAAGATGGCGGATCAGATGGGCGATATGATTATGGATACCTGGAATAAATCGAGCGAAACGCATGATATCCTGTCTCAGATGCGTAGTGATTCTACGCTTGGCAGAGAGCGTGTCGTTGATAACGAGACAGGCGAGATATACTATGCCCCTAACGGATTCTCAGATGAATACTATGGCACACGGTATTCAGCTCTTCCTGAAAATGATCCCAGATACCGAAACCCGGTTGCCGGGACACTCTCCATCGACTGATTCCGGGAAGGATCTGACTCTTTCCTACTTGTAGTTTCTATATAGAAAGTGGCGGTCTCCAAAAAGGAACCGCCACTTTTTATTTCTATAAAACAGGATCAGCCGAGATGGATCTTCGCCTCAGGATAGACACTCTTCACTTTATTCTTATCTTTTGTGACAAGCCCCATAGCGAAAGTCAAAGGACCAACACGGCCTAAAAACATAACCGGAATGATGGCCAGCTGTCCAAAGAAGGAAAACTGCGGTGTCGCCGCTGACGAAAGTCCTACAGTACCAAATGCAGAGGCTGACTCAAACAGCAGGTCCAAAAAGGTAAATTTGCCGGATGCGATAAGATCCCGCTCCGTTACCGAAAGAATGCATGTCAGTAATATCATCAGCAAAAAGCCCAGCGAGAAAATGGTAAGCGCACGCTGCACTGTCGATCTGGAAACACGGTGATTTCTTATAACCACTTCATTCTTGCCGGTAATGTCGCATTTAACGGCACTGACAAGGAGCGCAAAAGCCTGTACTTTAATACCACCACCGGTAGATCCGGCTCCGGCTCCGATAAACATAAAGATCACGCAGAGGATCTTAGTGCAGTCACGCATCGCGAGAAGATCGATAGAATTCATTCCGGCAGTTCTGAGAGACATAGACTGGAAGATAGAAGCATTCAATTTCTCCCCTAACGAGAGATTTCCTATTGTAAGGCCTCCATCGTTGGTCATTTCCATAAGGAATATTAAGATTGCACCGGAAACCAAAAGGAAGACTGTCATAAAGAAAGCAAGTCTTGTATGAAACTTCATATGGATATTCGTGCGTTCTTTTTTATCATGTTTTATAAGAGTCTTGATCTTCTGCGTTGAATAATCGATCAGGTCTTTCCACACATGAAAACCAAGACCTCCCGAGAAGATCAGGAATGTCGCCGTAAGCATTACTACGGAATTGGCATTAAAAGCGGTAAAACTGGAGTACGGCCCGGATGCCGTATCGCCCATAAGATCAAATCCGGCATTACAGAATGAAGAGATAGACGTAAACAGAGACTTAAATAATCCATCTCCATAACCAAATTCCGGTACAAACTGAGTTGCAAACAGTAAAAAACCGATAAACTCAAAAGCGAACGTCATAAGCACGATCGTTTTAAGCAATCCTTTCAGTTCGGAATAGGTGAAACTGCCGCTGTTCTCCTGTGCCAGAACTCGTGTCTTTACCGATATCTTTCTACGGAAGAGATTCACTGCAAAGGAATAGATCGTTACAAGTCCCAGACCGCCAACCTGGATCAGAAGCATAAGAACGACCTGTCCAAAAGTGTTAAATGTCGTTGCCGTATCCCGAACAATAAGACCAGTCACACAAGTTGCCGAGACAGTGGTAAAGAGAGAGTCAAAAAAACCGATACTTTCCCCGGATTTTGTGGCAAAAGGCATCATCAGAAGAATCGTTCCGATAGCCATGATAAGAAGGAAACAGGGAACACCGAAGATCGGATGCGTCAGAACGGCATCTATCCTGTCGGTCTTCGCTTCCTTGGCGGATTTATTGAAGAGACATTCATTGATAATATCATCTATATAAGAGTATTTAGCCTGAATGATCTGTCTTGAATAACTTTTATCTACGATACGGGTAACATCCACTGGATGTTCTTCATGAACTTCCTCATCGTCTTCAAGAAACTTGATCGAATGCCATCTTGCAGACGAGTGATTGGGATATTTTGCACCCATGATAACTTCAAGTTTAGAGATCTTATCCTCTATATCATCGGAATAAGAAAATACATCACCCAGAGTAACAGCATCTTTATGATGTATGATCGCATGCAAAAGGATGTCCAAACCTCTCTTTTTGATCGCCGAAACAGGAACGATGGGAATATCGCAGAGCATTTCGGGCAGTCTGTGAAGGTCGATCTCCATTCCTCTTTCCTCGATAACATCCATCATGTTCAAAGCCATTACGATAGGCTTACCGAGTTCGAGAAGCTGCAGAGTCAGATAAAGGTTTCTTTCAAGACTTGATGCATCGACTACATTGACGATAACTTCGATATCGTCATCGAGGATACAGTTTCTTGTAACCTTTTCTTCGATCGTATATGTGGAAAGCGAATAAATACCGGGCGTGTCGATAAGGATAAGTTTTTCATCCTCAAACTCTACCGTACCCTCTTTCTTTTCCACGGTAACACCCGGCCAGTTTGCAACTTTTAATCTGGATCCGGTTATCGCATTAAAAAGCGTCGTCTTTCCGCAATTGGGATTTCCGACAAACGCTACATGAAATCCGTTGGGATGTTCTAACATTTTTTAACCTCCTTTACTTCGATATTGGAGGTTATGTATTTGCCGAGAGCAAGACGGGTACCCCTGATCTTTGCGATAAGGGCACCTGATCTCTTTCTGGTCAAAACCGTAATGGGAGTACCCTCGTTGATGCCGAGAGCCTCAAGTCTTCTTGAAACCGTGTTCTCAAGAAGGATATTTTCGACTGTGTATTCTTTATTCAGTTCGGCATCCCAGAGGATAATGTTTCCCATCAAATAATTACTTTCTTCTTCTGATAATAAGTATCACGATACCTGCAACGATAAATGCCAAAGGTGCCAATATGCAGTAGATCGCAAAATAGAGATATACCATGCTTGCGCTTACGACAATGTAATCGTATTCAAGCTTTTTAACAGGTATTGTTGTTATAAGTGAATTGTCTACGAGCTGCTTAGCCGCATCGATGAACAATTCGGAGTTACCGTGGGATACCATATTATCCGCATCGGTAAGAAGGAATGCTCCCGACGAAATAACTACTACTTCGCCGACGGTTCCCGTCTCCTGGTTTGTCTTTCTTATATAAAGACCCAGCTTGAAAGGTCCTTCTTCGTCTCCCTCTTCCTTCTGTATTCCATTGGGGGAAGAAACACTTTTTGCATATGCTGCATCACTTGAAACATAAATATCGGTGATCGCTACATCTGCGGGAAGATTGGTTTCATCATATTTAAGACCTCTTGCATATGCAAGGAAATTCATCTTCGAATCATCGATCGAATAAGGCGATGAATATGCAGGGATATTTAAGATCCATGTAGGACTGTCTGCAGATAAAATATAACGATAATCGCCTTCGAAGACTGTACCTTCGGTAATATCCACACCAAACCAGTTCATAAATGCATCGTAATTCGCACATTTCGCATCTTCTGTAGCACAGGTCATGAAGACTTTACCGCCTCTGTCGATATAATCCTTGATAGACTGGATCTCCATCTTGTCAAGATCGGACTGAGGTCCGTTGATCAAAAGGATATCGCAGTCTTCGGGAACAGGGTTTGTGTAAAGAGTAAGCTGTTCAAATGTATATCCGCTCTTTTTAAGAGTATCGGGAATGTAATCAGGAACATTAATCTCCGAGTGTCCGGTTAAGCAGTAAACTTTAACTTCATTTTCGCCGTTGATCATCGAGCTGATAGCTGCCGTGATCTGACCTTCCACATCAAATCCCGTGACACTCTGGTTATAAGAATAATCATATGACATTTCAAACATATCATAATAATCGATCACTCTGTACTTATCTCCCATTGTGATGATAAGTGAGCTGTAGTAAAGGGAAGAATCGGTATACTGTGCCACAAATCCGGGATAAGCACTCGTGGGTCTGTAAGCGATCTTAATATGCTTTGAATAATTATCGTAAGAATTAAGGTAATGCTCTACTGTCTCATCAACTTCTTCATCTGAACAGATAACGTTGATCGTTACATCTTCGGTAAGGGAATC
>CADARM010000115.1 GCA_902790275.1 uncultured Lachnospiraceae bacterium | reverse complement strand
CCTTGCAGGTGAGCAGGATACATGTCCCGACTGCGGATGCAAGACAGAAGTATACAGCCGTATCACAGGTTACTACAGACCCGTTCAGAACTGGAACGACGGTAAGCTTCAGGAATTCAAGAACAGAAAAGAATACGATATCAATCTTTCTTTAAACAAATCGGATGCTATCAAAGAGGGAAAACAGAACATTTCCGCTAAGGTTTCCGTATCGGAACCTGTTAACAATGTAGCTCCCGAAGCAGTTAAGGCTCCCGAAACAAATGCAGCAAGTGATGTAAATCCTGCATATGCAGATCTTTTCAAGGCAGCTCCCGCAGCTAATGCAGCACCTGCTAACAACGCAGCAGACGGAACAGTACTTCTTTTCACGACAAAGACCTGTCCTAACTGTGCGATCGCCAAGGATTACTTGGGAGACCTTCCCTACAAACTGATCGATGCTCTTGAACAGCCCGATCTGGCTCGCAAGTACGGTGTTCAGATGGCTCCCACACTTGTCGTTGACAAGGGAGACAATGTTGTTAAGTATGTACGTGCTTCCGAGATCAAGAAATACGTTGACGAGAAGAAAAGCATTTACGCCTAAACATTCTTAAACGGTCAACCCCGTAGCCTTTTGCCGGTTGTTTTACAGCGCGGCATGGGTTAGGGGTTGACTTTTTATCATGTTGCCCATAGAATTATCCAGGTTATATAAATAAAAAGAAATGGAGAAATATAAGAAATGATCCGGAAACTGATTGATAATATAGTAAAAAAGGACGCTCCCATAGTAGTCGGCCTCGATCCGACACTCAAGTTTGTCCCTAAGCACATCCTTGACGAGTGCTTTGAAAAATACGGAGCAGACCTTAAAGGTGCAGCCGAAGCGATATGGCTTTTCAACAAAGCGATCGTTGATGCGACATATGACCTTATCCCTGCGGTTAAGCCCCAGATAGCGATGTATGAGCAGTTCGGCGTTCCCGGAGTGGAAGTTTTCAAAAGAACCGTTGATTACTGTAAGGAAAAAGGACTTATCGTTATAGGTGATGTAAAAAGAGGCGATATCGGATCCACATCCACGGCTTATGCTGTCGGACATTTGGGAAGCATTGAGATCGCAGGAAAAACCTTTGTTCCTTTCGATGAGGACTTCGCAACGGTTAACCCTTACCTTGGAACAGACGGAGTTAAGCCTTTCGTAGATGTCTGCAATTCAAACGACAGAGGTATCTTCGTACTTGTTAAGACTTCAAACCCGAGTTCCGGAGAATTCCAGGACAGAATTATAGACGGAAAGCCCCTTTACGAGCATGTAGCCGACAAGGTTAATGAGTGGGGTGCTGCCTCAATGGACGGAAATTACAGCAATGTAGGTGCGGTCGTAGGTGCCACATATCCTGAACAGGGCGAGATCTTAAGAAAGAAAATGCCCAAAACCTTCATCCTCGTGCCCGGCTACGGAGCACAGGGCGGAAAAGGAGCGGACCTCGTTCACTTCTTTAACAGCGACGGACTCGGAGCCATCATCAATTCTTCGAGAGGGATCATCGCTGCATACCAGAATGAAAAATATGCTTCGTTCGGTGATAAGAATTTTGCGGACGCATCACGTCAGGCTGTCATCGATATGAGAGAAGACATCAAATCAGCTTTGAAATAAGACATAAAAGCCATATGAGAAATGCTCATATGGCTTATTTTTTTCTTGCAAATAGCGCTCTAAACCAATAAAATTGAAGTATGACAGGTACACAAGATATGGGAATGGCAAAGAAATGTATCGCACCTTTTCTTAAATCTAAATTTAACTTTATAGAGGAAGAGCCTTACAAAATGCCCGATGTTCCGTTTATCCTCGTTTGCAACCATGTTACCAACCTTGACATGGTCTGGGTGGCACTCTCGGTGGATAAGCATCTATATTTTGTGTCGAGCGAGCATGTTGTAAGGAAAGGAATCGGCGGAAAACTAGTCCAAAAATGTTTCCATCCTATCGTTCGTGAAAAAGCGACCGTCGGACTCTCGACCGTGGTCGAAATGAAAAAACGTCTCGAGGCCGGATACAATGTCGGACTCTTTGCTGAGGGTGTAAGATCGGCTGACGGACTTTCAAACAAAATCGTTCCCTCAAGTGCGGCTGTCATAAAGAAGCTCGGGTACACTCTGGTGACATTTAAGCTTCACGGCGGATTTTTCACATCGCCCCGCTGGGCCAAAGACATAAGAAAAGGCGAGATCAGGGCCGAGATGGTTAAGATCTATACGCCCGAGGAAATAAAGAATATGAGCGCCGAGGAACTGGATACCGCGATAAACAGCGATATCTGCGAAGACGCTTACGAATACAATAAAGATAAAAAGATAGCCTTCAGAAGCAAAAAAGCGGCTGAGGGCATCGAATATGAACTGGTAGTATGCCCTAAATGCAAAAAATTAGCCACCATTCATTCGAAAGGTGAGCGTTTTTTCTGTGACTGCGGCTTAAAAGGGATGTATAATGAATATGGTCTTTTAAGCGGAGAAGGCTTTGATTTTACCACGATCCCCGAATGGGACAGATGGCAGAAGGGTATTATCGAATCCTTTGAAGTAAAAGATGAAGAAGAGGTGATCGTCTCGCATCCGGACCAGATCATCACCGAGATCTCCAAGGATCACTCAGAAAGGATTGTCGGAGAAGGTACTTTGGTTTTAAAGAAGGATTCGGTAGCTGTCGGCGATAAGGTTATCTCCTTTGATGAGATAAGGGACTGCGACATTTTCTACCACGGTTTTCTTCTTATATCCACAAAGGATAAGAAATATTACGAAATATCTAATCCGAAAAGCAAATATCCGGGTTATTTATATAAATTGCTGATCAAAAAATTCAGTCAGAAGTAAAGGGGATAAAATTAATGTCCAGTGGCTTATCATTCGCGAGTACAAACGTTTGGCCCGTTATCATGTTCCTGGCGGTCATCATGGCCGGTCTGCTTATCGGGAATACAATAAAAAGATATGTTCCTTTTTTAAGGAAATCGCTCATTCCCGTGTCGGTTATAGGAGGTATTTTCCTTCTTTTCGTATCGACCGTCGTAAAGTTTACAACGGGTGAATATCTTTTCAATTACGCTATCTTCTGCGAAGGCTCTTCGATGAGCGGTGTCGAGATCCTTGAGATCTTAACCTATCACTGCCTTGCGATCGGTTTTATAGCCATGACGCTTAGAAAATCGGATTCCAAGGGTAAGGTAAAAGGACGTGTCGGTGAAGTTGTAAATACAGGTATCACTACCGTCAGCACATATCTTTTACAGGGCTTTTTGGGGATCGGAATAACGATCATCGCATCCTTTATCATCCCCAAGCTTTTAAAAGCATCTGGAATTATTTTAAGCTTTGGTTTCGGACAGGGTACCGGACAGGCACTTAACTACGGTTCGATATATGAAAACGATTACGGTTTTGTCGGAGGAAAATCCTTCGGACTTACGATAGCTGCACTCGGTTTTCTTGCGGCAAGTATCGGTGGTGTAATCTACCTTAACTATCACAAGAAAAAAGGTGACATCATTATCCGTGAGAGCTCATCGGAGTTAAATAACGAAACGGTTGAAGAAGACGGCGAAGTTCCTATGGTCGATTCGATCGACAAGCTCACTCTTCAGATCTCGCTCGTGCTTGTCTGCTATGCAGCAACATACCTTATCATGTATGTGCTCGGAAATCTTGTCGGCCCCGGACTTGTTACGACCATTTACGGTTTTAACTTCTTACTCGGTACGCTTTCCGCGGTTATCATGAAGGAGATCTTAAAACTGTTAAGAAAGACCAATCTCATGCACAGAGATTACGTCAATAATTTCCTTTTAAACAGGATCGCCGGATTCGCATTCGATATGATGATCGTTGCGGGTATCGGTGCGATAAGAGTCGACCTCATCAAGGATTACTGGGCAGTGCTTCTGATCCTTGCTGTTGTGGGCGTCCTTGCAACATTCCTTTACATTAAGTTTGTATCGTTCAAACTTTTCAAAAACTATCAGCACGAGCAGTTCATGGTTATGTACGGAATGCTTACGGGTACGGCTTCAACGGGTATCATCCTTCTTCGAGAGATCGATCCCCAGTTTGAGACACCCGCTTCGGAAAACATCGTTTATCAGAACTTCCCTGCAATCCTTCTCGGATTCCCTATGATGCTTGTTGCGGCGGTTTGTCCCAAGAGTGATCTAAGCACATACCTTATGATGGCGATACTCGGTGCATATTTCATTGTGCTTAACATCATTCTTTTCAGAAGCGTGATATTTAAGAAAAGAAATAAAGAAGCAAAACAGTAAGATATTTTAAGGAGAAAAAATTGGTAATTGACAGCGATAAATACCTTCAGGTCGGTGCGATCACATCGACACACGGAATAAAAGGTGAAGTAAAAGTTTTCCCGACAACGGACGATCCGACAAGATACGATGATCTTGAGGAAGTCTTTCTTGATACGGGAAAGGATCTCATGCCTCTTCATATAGCAGGGGTGAAATATTTCAAGCAATATGTTATTGTTAAGTTCAAAGAATTTAAGGATATCAACGAGATCGAACCCTATAAGGGAAAGAATATTTACGTTGACAGGGAACATGCCGTGGACCTTGAAGATGACGAGTATTTCGTAGCGGATCTTTTGGGACTTAAGGTAGTGACCGACGAAGGCGAGGAATTCGGTGAACTGACCGACGTTCTTTTCACCAAGGCCAACGATGTTTACACGGTAACGAGACCTGACGGAAGCGAAGTTCTGCTTCCTGCGATCGAGGAATGCATCCTTGATATCGATCTTGACGAAGAAGTGATGACGGTACATATAATGCCGGGACTTATTTAAATAAACTAAAGTTCATGACTGAGGTGAATCATGAATTTTCATATATTGACATTGTTTCCCGAGATGGTAGAAGAAGGCCTTAATACAAGCATTTTAAAGAGGGCAGCTGAAGCGGGATACATATCGATCAATGCTTTGAATATAAGGGATTACTCGACTGACAAACACAAGAAGGTCGATGATTATCCGTATGGCGGCGGGGCCGGAATGTTAATGCAGGCTCAGCCTGTTTTTGATGCTTACGAGGATCTTTGCAAAGCGATAAAAAAAGAAAGAAAGTCGAGAGCGAAAAAACTTAAAGTCAGAGTCCTTTATATGACTCCCCAGGGAAGAAGATTCGATCAGAGATTTGCAGAGGAACTCTCAAAAGAAAAGGATCTTATCTTCCTTTGCGGACACTACGAAGGCATTGATGAGAGAGTTATAGAAGAGATAGTTACCGACGAAGTTTCGCTCGGGGATTTTGTTTTAACCGGCGGCGAACTGCCTGCGATGGTAATGGTCGACTGTATATCAAGACTTATCCCCGGTGTGCTCGGAAGCGAGGATTCCGCAGAAGACGAAAGTTTTTCGGACGGGCTTCTTGAATATCCTCAGTATACAAGACCCGAAGTATGGCATGACAGATCGGTTCCCGATGTACTGCTTAGCGGAAACCATAAAGAGATAGAAAAGTGGAGGACCGGAAAAGCACTCGAGAGGACGAAAGAAAAACGTCCGGAACTCTACGATGCGGTTCATAAGGAACTTGAAGAATTCAAGGCAGAGAACCCCAAGAAATTCAGAAAAAAACGCACTGAGGCCGAAGACCTTATAAAGATGCGTTCCTTAAAAGATGAACAATAAAGGATCAAAGAAAAATTTCATAATCGATTATGTATTCTTTGGTATCATGACGGCTGTGATCGCGGTCATTACTTTTATATTGTTTAAAAACCAGGCGGAATGGGGTGTCGTTTATCATAACAGTGATTTTGCGATAGACAGATTCCATTCCGATATGTATGCATATATGCAGGAGATGCAGGGACTCTTCAGCGGTTACAATTTCCCTTATCCCATCTATTTTAAACTCTCCGCATTGTTCAATATCTTTGTATCCCCCGAGACAAGCGTTGCGCTTGCCGCATGTCTTCTCAATACGACTGCGATCGTGATAACAAAGATCTCTTTCGACAAACTCCTTAAGAACAATAAAATATCAGACAAGAACCTTTTGATCGGACTTCTGACAAGTGAGTTTACGCTTGCTCTTTTCTTTGTATCCATGGTCATCCCTCCTTTCGGGATCTACATGGGAACGAAATTCAGATATGTCGGTATTTTTTCACCGAACCCTTATCAGAATGCGACGTATATCGCTGCAAGACCTTTTGCGATAGCATCTTTTGTATTGTTCTTAAATCTGGTTGAAGAATATGAAAACAACTATAAAGGAAAGATATGGGATTACATCATTTTTTCGCTGATGTTCCTTTTATCCACGATGACGAAACCGAGTTTCACACTCGTTCTCGGTGCATCCGCAGTAGTTGTTATCCTTGTAAGATTCGTAAAAGCAAAGTTTAAGACCGTTAAGCAGTCAATCTTTTTGGGCCTTTTATTCCTGCCTACGATAATCGATCTTTTATATCAGTTTAAAGGCGTATTTATGGCGACCGGAGGCGGAGAAGGCGGTGTAGGTTTTACATTCGGAGGCATATGGCTTCAGTATACGAACAACATCGTTTCATCGATCGTGCTTGCGATAGCTTTTCCTTTGTTTGTACTTTTGCTCAATATTAAGAGAATAAAGACGGATCATCGATTCCGCTTTGCATGGCTCTTTTATATCATAAGTTTTATCATGGCGTTTTTCTGTTTTGAAAAAGGAAGACGTGCGGTTGACTTTAATTTCTCATGGTCTTATATGTACGGTATATTCTTTGTATTCTTTGAAAGTGTTATCGTTACGATAGAAGACCTTAAAGATAAAAACAAAAAGAGAAACGTTTTCGGCTTGCTCGAGATGTGTGCATTTCTTGTTCATCTGGTAAGCGGAATGGGATATTTTGCAAATATGTTTGCAGGTAATTCGTATTATTAAACATGAAAAAGATCGATGAATTTTTAATAGACAATAAAATCATTATCCTTAAAGGGGCGATCGCTTTATTTTTCCCTCTTTTGCTTTGCGTGATATACTGTGCGGTTCAGAACCGGAGCATCACCGGGGTATATCTTCCGAACGGAGAGTGGAACGATGAACTTTTCTATTTCAAACAGGTTGAAGGCATCGTTCACGGCGGTTTTCCCAAAGGCTATTTCGGATTTGATGAAAGCCATGCCGAGGTTTTAAGTTTTGCGGCCTGGAGTCCCGTACTTGTATTCCCATGGGTTATCTGGGGATGGTTTTTCGGATGGGATCTGATATCTCCGATCTGGTGCAATATCTTTCTTCTTTGTGTCACCACATGTGCATTTGTGGTCATCACAAAAGCAACCTGGAAACAGATGATATCACTTGCACTCGGAATGGGATCCTTTGTTCTTTTCGAAAGATACATGCTTT
>CADARM010000114.1 GCA_902790275.1 uncultured Lachnospiraceae bacterium | reverse complement strand
TCCTTCTCTCTTTTTCTCGTAAATTTTCAAAATCGCTTTTCCGGTTCCACCGTTGAAAAGCCTGTCATGCTTTCTGGAGGCATCAGGTGCCACATAGTTTATAAAAAGCATTTCTTTCTTCTTGCAGATAACGTTGATCTGCAAAAGACTCTTCTTGTTTTCGAGCCATACTTTCCAGATTACTTTGTCATCCGTTTCGTTGCAGGAGAATCTCTGTCTTGAGACGGTCCAGGGTTTCGAGAAGTTGTAATCGTACTCTCTTCCTTCGAGGAACAATCCTCCCAGAAGTTTTCCGTCAAACGCCACTCCGAAGACTCTGGGTCTTCCGCCGCCTATATCGAAGACTGAATTGTTTAACTTCTGTTTCTTTACCCTGCTGTAAAGATCATTGGATGAAAGCCAAAGCCAGGGTGAAGTAAAATCCCTGCCCCAGTTCTTGTCCGCATAACCGTTGCACTTCTCGGGAATGACGTTGTAAGTGACTCCGTTATACTTGATCACTCCGTTATATTCCGTCTTCATTCCTTCTGCATGCCAGTACATATCAAATGCCTGCATATCGCGGAAAGCTTTTCCGGCACCGTATCCGACATTGTAAGCGATCTGCTTGTCGATGCTTAATTTCCATTCGATCTCGCCCGCATCAGACATCCATTCGGGATGACGTGCCGCTCCGCCTTTTGATACTTTTACGATACCGCAGGTTTCATTTTCACTTAAAAAGCAGTTGCCCGCTTTAACGATAAAGGGAGTTCCCGGTCTGATAATGACCTTTTTGACGCCGTAGAATCTGTGGAGCTGAACATGATCCTCTCCCCAGCATCCGACTTTGATCATGACATAAGACGGTTTTTCTTTTTTGCTGCCCCCTCCCTGAGTCTGTCCGAATACGGGATATTTCTTTCCGTACTTGGGATTGATAACAAAAAACTCAATGAAAAAGGGTTTCTCCTCGCCGGTTACCGAATTGATAGCTGTAAATGAATGCCACCACCAGTCGTAACCTTTTCTCGCAAACGATCTTGTCAGCATAAAGCTGTCTCGTTTTTCGTCATGAATGTTGAACATATATATACCCTCCAATTTAACCCATATTATTATAACACTTTTAGTATATATATTTCTATTAAAAACCGATTTAATTCGAATTAAAAAATGACCACCGAAATGATGGTCATTTTATGATCTTTTCAGGCATAAAACCAGCTTGAAATAAATTAAATCATGATTTAACTTTCGCCCAAACCTTCGTTGATACCAAGGATCACTATTCCCACTATAACTGCGATTACACATGCGTACTGTGAGGCTTTAAGCTTCTCCTTAAGGAAGATCCTCGAAAGGATAACGGATACGATACAGTAAGATGCGATCATCGGAGCCGCGAGCATGGGCTTTGCTGCCATGGCAAATACGTAAAATACCTGTCCGAATTCTTCAAAACATGCAGCCACACCTTTGGTCCTTAACTCTTTTATCGCAAAAGGATTGTATGCCTTCTTCGTTCTGATCAACATGAATACGTAGCAGACGATGCCCGCAAGAAGGAATGTAAGTCCGTACAGGATAAGTACATCTATCTCTCCGAGTCCGAGTCCTGTGTCTTCGTTTAAGATGATACCGTCAGCCGCGGTACCTACCGTATCAAAGATACAGTAAATAAGCGGGAAAAGAAGTGCAAGTGCACCAAACTGGTATTTTCTGTTCTTTTTCTTTTCCTCATCGGACTTTGCGAGTTCATCGGCTTCTTTTCTTGAAAGTCTGTTTTCGACTATGGCAAGAGCAACGACGCCGGCAATGATAATGACCGTTCCTATAATGTTAAGCGGCGAGAAATCACCGAGATCATCGTTGATCGTTCCCGTGATGAAGAAGAATACCATCATCGCAATCATCGAAAACGCACCCGAAGCATTCTGAAGGGGCGATACGATCGATACTTCAAGATATCTTAAACCTGCATATCCGACTACCATCGAGATAATGTACGCAAGAGATGCGGGTGTATACTTAAGGGCATTGATAATAAGGTTTTTGACATTAAAACCGCTTTCCGAAAAAGGAAGCAGCACGATCGCCACGATACCCATTACAAAACCGACCCAGACCGCGATCTTTAGATGCGAATGTTTGTCGTTTTCATCTGTTCCCATCTTGTAGAACAGATCGGCGAATCCCCATCCCAGGGTCGCCACCAGTGCAAAAATAAACCAACTCATATATGTTCTCCTTTACTAAGCTTGTTCTTTTACGAGGTTCGAGATCCATATACCCTTTTTGATCATCACGTATCCTACGATCACCTTAATAAAATCAAGGCACTGAACGGTAATGTAAATACCGAAAATATGCATGTTCGTATAATGTGAAAGAATAAACGCGCATGTACCGCATACGGTCCATGAGAATACTGAATCGAATATAAACGTTATCACTGTCTTTCCGCCGGAACGGAGTGTGAAATAAAGCGAATTCAGAAATCCCTGCAAAGGGAAAAACAGTGCCGTTATCGTTATAAACATCGTCGCCATATGTTTTGACGACTCCGTTGTATCGTAAAGACTCGGAAACCATCTCGCAAGAGCGATCAGGATGACGGTCAGTACAGCGCAGACTGCAGCCGTAAACCACATAAGTGTGACGGATGAGTCTTTTGCCTTCTTGAACTCTCCTGCTCCGAGCATCTGTCCCGCCACGATACCTACAGCATTTCCAAGTGCAATGAATACTACATTTAAGAGGTTGCAGATGGCATTGGAAATATTGATACCGGCCAGAACATCAAGTCCTCTCCTCGAATAGCAGGTAGTCATAAATGCGATCGCACCCGCCCAGAGGAATTCGTTTAACATTATGGGAACACTCTTTATCAGGATAGGCTTGATCATATGCTTGTTCTTAATAAGGAGCGTTTTGTATATACCGATAAGAAAAACATGTTTTTTTCTTCTTAAATGAGCCCAGACGATGAGAACGAGGAATTCGGCCGTTCTCGCAATGACCGTCGCATATGCGGCACCTGCCACACCAAGCTTCGGGAATCCGAAATTACCGAAGATCAGAAGGTAGTTAAAGATAACATCGACTACTACCGATACAATGCCCGATACCATGGGCTTAAAGCTCTCGTCCGTCTCACGAAGGCTCGTCGCATAAACCTGTGTGATAACTATAAAAGGAATGCCCATAAGCATTATCCTTAAATAATCTTTTGCAAGTTTCATTGTAAGGACGGGATCTATATTCTCATCTGCCTGCCCCTTCATATAGAATCCGAGAAGCAGATCGTCGAAATTAAAGAATATAAGGATTCCGAGTATGCCGACTATGACTGCCATCCACATCTTTATCCTGAATACGTCTTTAACTCCGTCGATATCTCCGTTACCGTAATACTGCGCACCAAAAATACCGGGGCCGCTTAAAGCTCCGAATAGCGCAAGCCAGAACACAAACATAAGCTGTCCCGCGATGGAGACAGCCACTATGGCTTCCGTTCCCTGACTACCCACCATTAGGTTGTCGACAAGACCGACCGCATTGGCGATACCGTTTTGTATCATAATGGGAATAGCCAGAAGACAGGTTTTCTTTAATAAGTCTTTGTCTATTTCAGGTTTTTTCATGATTTACCGATATATTTTCCGTTATTAAGCCGTGTTCGCTTATTTTATCATATTTGATATGAATATTTCCAGTCCTATTCCGATCAAAATGATGCCACCGAAGATCTGAGCTCTGGTCGAGAACTTGTTTCCGACCTTTTTGCCTATTATCAGACCGACGATACATATCAAAAATGTTACAAGCGCAATGATCAAAGCACAAAGCACTGCCGATAAAAGACCGTATTCCGCAATGGTGAATCCCGCGGACAAAGCATCGATCGAAGTTGCTATGCCCTGGATAAAAAGGACCTTGGCGGTAAGCACTCCCACACTTTCTTCCTCATCCTTATTCTTTACGGCGGAAGCTATCATCTTGATGCCGATATAGCCGAGAAGTATAAGTGCGATCCAGGGAATGAATTTTTCAAATATCTTAAAATACCTGATCACAGTATGTACAAAAAACCATCCGGTCAAAGGCATCAGTGCCTGAAAGAATGCAAACACTCCCGCTATGGATAAGGATTTTGTCTTTTTCATATTGGGTTCGTTAAGGCCGTTCGCAACCGATACCGAAAAAGCATCCATGGCCAGACCGACCCCCAAAAATATACTGTTTACGATAAGTGTAACCATAATGACCACCTGAAGATTTTTTTGCAAAACAAACGCGGAAGCAATCACTTCCGCGCCGTGTATATGTAAATCTTAAATTACATTCCTGATGAGTAGTTCGGAGCTTCCTTTGTAATGTGGATGTCATGGGGATGACTTTCCTTGAGGGATGCTGCAGAGATCTTAACAAATCTTCCGTTTGTCTTAAGGTCTTCGATAGTGGGTGTACCACAGTATCCCATACCGCTTCTCAAACCGCCGATGAGCTGGAATACGGTATCCTCAAGTCTGCCCTTGTATGCTACTCGGCCTTCAACTCCTTCGGGGACAAGTTTCTTTGCATCCGTCTGGAAGTATCTGTCTTTTGAACCGTTCTCCATAGCTGCTATGGAGCCCATGCCTCTGTAAACCTTGAACTTTCTTCCCTGGAAGATCTCGAAATCTCCGGGAGCCTCGTCACAGCCTGCAAACATTGAACCCATCATACATACGCTCGCACCTGCTGCGATAGCCTTGGTCATATCGCCCGAGTACTTGATACCGCCGTCTGCGATAATGGGGATTCCGTATGTCTTTGCAACTTCGTAGCAATCCATGATAGCTGTGATCTGAGGAACACCGATACCGGATACTACTCTGGTCGTACAGATGGATCCGGGTCCGATACCTACTTTAACACAATCCGCACCGGATTCGATCAAAGCCTTGCATGCTTCACCGGTTGCCACGTTTCCTGCGATAACCTGAAGTTCGGGATAATTCTCTTTGATCATTCTTAAGCACTTAAGAACGTTCTCTGAATGTCCATGTGCGGAATCGAGAACAACCACGTCAACCTTTGCGCTTACAAGTTCTTTGACTCTGTCGAGTACATTGGCTGTGATACCTACGCCTGCACCGCAGAGCAGTCTGCCCTGTGCGTCTTTTGCAGATAAAGGATAGTAACAGTTATCACAATAATTAGATGAAGATGCATTTTCATACCCACATCTAGGACACTTTACCATAAAATTTATTCCTCTTAAATTGATAATAAACACTTTAAAAATACTTATATTTAAACTTAATGGAAAATTAGTTGTTTTTTATAATAACCGATTAAAAATTAGTGATAATAATTATAAACATTTTCAGCCGTTTTTTGATTCATGCCCTCTATTTTAGCTAATTCCTCAACAGATGCATTTTTAATGTTATCAATTGTTTCAAATTCCTTTAAAAGATTAATCTTTCGTTTTTTACCAATTCCAGCAATATCATCAAGTGAAGAGGCAGAAATATTCTTACTGCGGAGTTTTCTATGATACGTTATTGCAAAACGATGAGATTCATCACGAACTTGCTGAAGCAAATGCAGAGCCTGATTATTTTTAGGAATTATAATTGGACGAGACGAATTTGGAATAAATATCTCTTCAAATTCCTTTGCAAGACCAATGATTGGAATATGT
>CADARM010000113.1 GCA_902790275.1 uncultured Lachnospiraceae bacterium | reverse complement strand
TATGTGGAACACGGCAATGTTGATATCTTAAAGAAAGAGATCGGTATCGATACCGATTCGATAGTAAAGAAGATCCTTGAAGAAAACGAAGGACTTTCTTAAAGTTATTTGAAAGGGTTTAAGCGTGAAAGAGAGACTGGATGTTCTGCTGGTCAATAAAGGACTTGCATCATCAAGAGAAAAAGCCAAAGCTTTAATAATGAGCGGCATAGTGTATGTTGATTCGCAAAAAGAAGACAAAGCTGGATCTCTTTTTAACGAAGAAGCCAATATCGAAATAAGAGGCGAAACTCTTAAGTTCGTTTCAAGAGGCGGTCTTAAACTCGATAAAGCCGTTAATGTTTTCGGACTTGATTTTGACGGTTTTACCTGTCTTGATATAGGAGCATCAACCGGCGGATTTACCGACTGCATGCTTCAAAACGGTGCTAAAAAGGTTTACAGCGTCGATGTCGGACACGGCCAGCTTGACTGGAAATTACGTAACGACGAACGTGTAATATGCATGGAAAAATGCAATTTCAGGTATGTTACGGACAAAGATATAGAAGAAAAGATCGATTTTGCGGCCACGGATGTATCTTTTATCTCGCTTACAAAGATCCTGATCCCCGCATACAATCTTTTAAAACAAAACGCTCAGATGGTATGTCTTATCAAGCCTCAGTTTGAGACCACTAAAGAAAAGGTCGGCAAAAAAGGCGTGGTAAGGGATCCGAAGGTACATATCGAAGTCATCGAAAAAGTACTGGCCTTTTGCGATAAGATCGGATTTGAGATCAAAGGACTTGATTATTCGCCGATCAAAGGACCCGAAGGAAATATCGAATATCTTTTACTGATCCAAAAAAATGACGATAAAGTCATTGAAGAAGATGTAAAAGAATTTGAGATAGATAAAGAGTTTTTGAAAGATCATAAAGATCTGATCCTTGAAACCGTTGAAAAGTCTCATGCAGAGCACAATGTCTAGGCTTTGTGTCGGAGGGGTGTATGAAAGTTCTGATTTGCGTCAATCCTTATAAGGATAAAGAATTGAAAGTCTGCAAAAAGATATGTTCTTATTTTGATGAGAAAAACGTATCTTATGCAAATGTTGTTACCGTTACGAGAGAAACATCTCTTTCCGTAAATGATGCGGAAGGCTGCGATGTGGTTCTGGTCCTCGGCGGCGACGGCACTTTAATGAGAGTTGCGAAGAAATGCAATAAATTCAACCTTCCGATAATCGGTATAAATTTGGGACACCTCGGCTTCCTGGCGCAGACAGGTGTGGACGGACTTGAAGAGACTCTCGGACGCCTTATCAGAAAAGAATATCTTCTTGAAGAGAGAATGCTTGTAAACGGCAGAGTATACAGAAACAGTGAACTTATCTTTGAAGGTGAAGCATTAAACGACGTATGTATCAACAGAGGCGGTATGCTTCAGATCTTAAACTTTGATATTTCCGTTAACGGAATGTTTTTAAAATCATATGCCGCAGACGGCGTTATCATTTCAACTCCTACGGGTTCAACGGGATACAATCTTTCCGCAGGCGGACCCATAGTCGAGCCGAGTGCCGATATGATCCTTGTAACACCCATTGCCGCACATTCTTTTATGAACCGCAGTATTCTTTTTAAAGCCGAAGATTCGATAAAGATCACTATCGGCGAACCTCATGATGAAGAACTCGGCCAGACGGTTCTCGCTCACTTTGACGGATACGATCATGTCGAACTTCAGAGCAAAGATGAAGTCGTTATCACAAAGAATACCGGTCATGTAAGCTTTATTCAGATGAATAATGTCAATTTCCTTGAAACCCTTAACAGGAAGCTAAGAGAAAACTAGTTATATAAAGGGGGTCAAATGCTTTTAAATCTACATGTAAAAAACTTTGCGCTTATAGATGAGATCGATGTCGATTTTTCAGAAGGCTTAAATATCCTAACGGGCGAGACCGGTGCCGGAAAATCGATAATCCTTGGTTCTTTATGCATCGCACTCGGAGCAAAAGCAGATAAGGACTGCATAAGAACAGGTGCGGAATACGCACTTGTTGAGATCACATTCAGTGCAGACAACGATGAAGTAAAAAAGAAACTTGAAGAAAACGATATTTCACATGAAGACGGTGAGATTCTCATTCAAAGAAAGATAACACCTCAGAGAAGTGTTTTCAAATTAAATTCACAGACTGTAAATGCATCCGTTATAAAGGAGATCGCTTCTTCCCTTATAGATATTTACGGACAGCATGATTACAGAAATCTTTTAAATTCAAGAAAACATATCGAGATACTTGATTCATTTTCCTTTAATTCCTTAAAGGATGTTATTTCCGATTACAAAAAAACATATTACGAATATCTTGATCTTAAGAATTTATCGGAAAGCCCCGAAGTGGATGAGGTAAAAAGGGAAAGAGAGATATCTCTGCTCGAATACCAGATAAACGAGATCGAGGCAGCTTCTTTAAAGGCAGGCGAAGAAGATGAAGTCGAAGAGAGATTAAAGGTGCTTGAGAATGCTTCGAAGATCCAGAATACTCTTAATCTTTTAAACGAAGTCATTTACGAGAGCGAAGGAAGTGCATCAGAACAGATCGATATGGCCCTTCGTGAGTTTTCATCCGTATCTTCTTTTGATGACAGATTATCATCACTCTTTGAAGAACTGAATGATATTTCGGCAAGGATCTCGGATTTTGAAAGAGAGAATAAAAGACTTCTTGAAGAATATGCACCGGATGACGAGGAACTCGACAGACTCAGGGAAAGATTCGATCTTATTAACGAACTCGAAAGAAAATACGGCAAAAACGTCGAGGAAGTCCTGAAGTATTACGACGAAAAGAAAGCGGAACTCGACGAACTGATCGGCTACGACGAGAAGCGTAAAAAGATCATCGAAGATTTTGAAAAGATAAAGAAAAAGCTTTCCAAAGAGGCGGACGAATTAAGTAAGATCAGAAAGAAATGTGCGATCGAATTCGAAAAAGCCATTTCCGAAAGCTTGGGAGATCTAAATTTCAATCAAAGCGAATTCAAGGTTTCATTCGTTGAAAACGAAGGTTTTACTTTGACAGGAAAAGATAAAGTCAATTTTGAGATCTCGACTAACAAGGGCGAGCCGTTAAAACCTCTTGAGAACGTATCGAGCGGCGGTGAGCTTTCTCGTATCATGCTCGCACTTAAAACCGTGGGTGCAGAGAAAGACAATACCGATACGCTTATATTCGATGAGATCGATGCCGGCATATCCGGAGTCACTGCATGGAAGGTCGCAAAGAAGCTTGCACTTTTGTCAAAAGATCATCAGGTTATCTGTATAACGCATCTTCAACAAATTGCGGCGATGGCCGATATTCATTATGAGATCGTAAAAAGTGTTTCAGATGATTCGAGAACCAATACATTTATCTCCAAACTCGATGAAGAAGGCAGGGTAAAGGAGATAGCCAGAATGCTCGGAGATGAATTTGATTCCGATAAATTTAAGGAAAATGCTCTTGAGATCATGAAACAGGCACTCGATTACAAAAATAGTATATAGGCTCATTTTTCTCTTTATAAGAGATTCGGATTATTGTATAATATACTATATATCGAGTTATGATTTTTGCCTAACGGCATAAATTGTATTTTGCTCAAAATATTTGCCTGAATAAAAATTTTCGGATTATCCGTATAATGGAGGGTTTCATGAAAAATATTTTGTTTGTAGCTTCCGAAGGTGTGCCTTTTATAAAAACAGGCGGTCTTGCAGATGTTGTAGGTTCGCTTCCCAAATGTGTGGACAAGCGTTATTTTGACATTCGTGTCATGATCCCCAAATATACATGCATCTCTCAGGAACTGAAAGATAAGATGGTTTACAAGACCAGCTTTTACATGGATTTCCACTGGAAGAACGAATATGTCGGAATCCTTGAAGCCGAAGTTGACGGCGTTAAATATTATTTTATCGACAATGAGTCCAAATTCGGAGGATTCCATCCTTACAGCTCCAATGTTTATGAAGATATCGAAAAGTTTGCATTTTTCTCAAAAGCAGCTTTATCGGCAATGCCTTTAATAGATTTCAGACCTGACGTTATCCATTGTCACGACTGGCAGACAGGTCTTATCCCCGTATATCTTAAAGAAAGATTCCAGGGCAATGAATTCTTCCACGGCATCAAGTCCGTTATGACCATCCATAACCTTAAATTCCAGGGTAAATGGGATGTTCCCGCAGTTAAGGATATCACAGGGCTTCCCGATTATTTCTTTACACCGGATAAACTTGAATCTTATAAGAATGCAAATCTCTTAAAGGGTGGACTTGTATATGCGGATGCGATCACAACCGTTTCCGAAACATATGCAAAAGAGATCATGACTCCTTTCTACGGTGAAAGCCTTGACGGTCTTTTACGTGCAAGAGAGAATGACTTAAGAGGAATAGTAAACGGTATCGATTATTCCGAATACGATCCTTCTGTAGACAAATTTATTGATTTTAAATACAATCCCCAGAATTTCAGAAAACATGATGATCGGTATTGTATCAAGACTTACTGATCAGAAGGGCTTCGATCTTATCGCATACATTATGGATGAACTCTGTCACGATGCCGTTCAGATCGTCGTGCTCGGTACAGGCGAAGAACAGTACGAGAACATGTTCAGACATTTTGACTGGAAATATAACAATAAGGTTTCGGCAAATATCTATTATTCCGAATCGATGAGCCATAAGATCTATGCATCCTGCGATGCGTTCCTTATGCCTTCGCTGTTTGAGCCCTGCGGATTAAGCCAGCTTATGGCTTTAAGATACGGTACGATCCCCATTGTAAGAGAAACAGGCGGTCTTAAAGATACCGTTGAACCTTACAACGAATATGAGTCAAAGGGGACCGGATTCAGTTTTGTCAATTACAACGCTCATGAAATGCTTTATACAATCCGTTATGCCGAAAAGGTATATTATGACAGAAAGCGTGAATGGAACAAGATGATTGACAGAGCGATGGCAGTAGACTTCTCATGGCAGGTATCAGCAAACAAATATCAGGAGATGTACGACTGGCTGATCGGATAATTTTAATGAATTTTGAATTTGCTAAGGGGAACACTTATGTGTTCCCTTTTGTGCGAATACGGAGAAATATATAAAATGGCTTTTGACGGTTTTTGCATTAAAAGAATAGTTAAAGAATATAACGATATCTTTACTGATTCCAGGATCTCAAAGATCATTCAGAACAATAATTTCGATATCATCCTTGTGATAAAAAAGGGTAAGGATACTTACAATCTTTTTGTATCTGCGAATCCTTCCATGTCTTATACATATCTGATATCCGATAAGGGCGAAGCTCCGAAAAACGCTCTTAATTTCTGCATGCTTTTAAGAAAGTATATCGCTAACGGAAAGATACTGAGCGTTACTCAAAAAAACAACGAAAGGATCATCGTATTTGAAATAGAACATCTTGATGAGATGGGTGATCTTTCGATTAAGAAACTTATATTCGAGCTGATGGGCAAGCACAGCAATATCATTCTTACGGATGAGAATGACATCATCCTGGACAGTATCAAAAGAGTTAACGAACTTACGAGTTCATTAAGGGAAGTTCTTCCGAAAAAAGAATATTTCTTCCCTTCGGATCTTAAAAAGATAAACCCCTATGAAACGGATCTTAAAAACGAGATCGTTAACATTTTCGATTCTTATTCGGAAGAAGAAAAGTCGAAACTTTCCCTTTCCTCGCTTCTCGTTAATTCTTTCGAAGGCGTTTCGAAGAATTTTGCAAAAGAAGTTCTTTTCAGAGCGGGAAAGATACAGGATACAAAACTTGTTAATACCGATAACGATATCCTCGGCAAAGTCAGCGATTCGTTTGAAGAAACGCTTAAACTGACTCTTGAAGATAAATGCTTTTACGAATATATAAAAGACGGAAAACTTTTCGATTATTCCACTTTCAGATACGAATACTTAAATGATGAGTGTGAGTGTAAAGAACATTCGGATATGATGCTCTCTGAATTCCTTTCGGTCTTTTACAGTGCAAAACACGATCAGAATGTTATCCTTCAAAAGAGCAATGATATAGTCAGTCTTCTGAATTCGCATATCTCAAAGAACAAAAAGAAGATCGCAGAGTGGGAAAAAGAACTTTTCGAATGCGAAAACAAAGAAACATTAAAGAAATACGGCGAACTTCTTAAAGCCTATTCCCACAGCATTCAAAGAGGAAAGAGTGCAAATGTACTCGATTATTATACCGGAGAGAACATAGATATCCCGCTTGATGAAAACAAGACTGTTATAGAAAATTCCAATAAGTATTTTAATGATTATTCGAAAGCTAAAAGAAGAGAGAACAAGATAAAGGAACTTCTTGATCAGACAGATAAAGAAACCAAATATCTGGAAGACCTTCTCCTTTACATATCCCTTTCGGAAAACACATCCGATATCAATCAGATAAGACAGGAACTTTACAACAAAGGATATATCAAAAAGAATGCTGTTATAAAAGAAAAGAAAAAGAGCATCGGAATAAAGCATTACATTTACGATAACAATTATCATATCTATGTCGGAAAGAACAATATCCAGAACGAAGAAGTGACTTTTAAAGTGGCAACAGGCAATGACTGGTGGTTTCATGCCAAAGGCATTGCCGGTTCGCATGTTATAGTCAAATCCGATAAGGATAATTCTGCAAACGAATGGGATATGCCGGACGAACTCTTTGAACTCTGCGGTGCGCTCGCTGCTATAAATTCTTCACATTCCGGACTTTCGAAAGTGGAGATCGACTACACGAGAAAAAAACATATAAAGAAACCTGCAGAGGGTGAAAAAGGAATGGTTATATATCATACTTATTATTCGCTTGTTGCGGTACCGGATATATCAAGGTTTAGTTTGACGAGCGTTAACTCATGAAGTATAATAAATACGTATGCATAAAACTAAAGGTGGGTTAAAATATGATTAAAAGCATGACCGGTTACGGCAGGAGCGAAAAAGTTACGCCTACGGCCAAATGTACGGTTGAGATCAAGTCTGTAAATCACAGATACCTTGATCTTTCGATTAAGCTTCCCAGAAAGCTCAATATGTTTGAAGCTGAGATAAGGGATGTGCTTAAGGATTATATCCAGAGAGGTAAAGTTGATATTTATGTTTCTTTTGAAGATTATTCGAAAGAAAGCGTAAATATAAAATACAATCCTGAGATCGCTGCCGAATACGTTAAGTATTTTGCGCAGATGTCAGAAGATTTTGATATCGATAACGATATCAGAGTTTCCGCTTTATCCAGAATGCCTGAGGTTCTTGTTTCGGAAGATGAGAACATCAATGAAGAAGAGATATGGAAACTCGTAAAAGATGCTTTGATCGAAGCTTGTGATGCTTTTGTTGTTACAAGGATCAAAGAAGGCGAAAACCTTAAGAACGATCTTATGGAAAAACTTGATTCCATGAGCAGTAATGTTGCTTTCATAGAAGAAAGATATCCTCTGATCATCGAAGAATATAAAAACAGACTTACAAACAAGATCAAAGAAGTCCTGGACGAGAAGCAGATCGATGAAGCCAGGATCCTTACTGAAGTCTGCATTTATTCCGACAAAGTGTGCGTTGATGAAGAGATGGTCAGATTAAAGAGCCATATCGAAGCCGTTAAAGAAGCTTTGACTACAGGCGGAGCTGTCGGAAAGAGACTTGATTTTCTTGCACAGGAATTAAACCGTGAAGCGAATACGACATTATCCAAATCGACGGATATCGAGATCTCGAACGTAGCTATCACGATAAAGACTGAAATCGAAAAGATAAGGGAACAGATACAGAACATCGAATAAGGAGCTTATCTTTATGACTGGAAACGGAATTTTAGTTGTGGTATCCGGGTTCTCCGGTGCCGGTAAAGGAACTCTTGTAAGAAAACTTATGGAAAAATATGATAATTATTCCTTAAGTATTTCCATGACGACAAGAGATAAAAGAGATGGCGAAGAAGACGGTGTACATTATTTCTTCGTAGACCACAGAAAGTTTGAACAGACCATCGCCAATGACGGACTTTTGGAATATGCTTCTTACTGCGGAAATTATTACGGAACTCCCAGAGAATATGTGGAGAAACAGATCGCCGCAGGCAAAGATGTTATCCTTGAGATCGAAGTTCAGGGTGCTCTTCAGATAAAGAAGAAATTCCCGAATACGCTTTTACTCTTTGTCACACCTCCTTCGGGTGAAGAACTTATCAACCGCTTAAGAGGCAGAAATACCGAGACCGAGGAAGAGATCTTAAGAAGAGTTCAGAGAGCCGACGAAGAAGTTGAGTGGATCCCCAAATACGATTATCTCGTTATAAACGATAAACTGGATGAATGCGTTGATAACCTGCACAATATAATTGTTTCGGCACATAATGCGCCTAACAGACAGCAGGATTTAATAGAAAAAATCAAAAAAGAACTTGATCAAATTTCGAAAGGAGAATAGAAATGTTACATCCGTCTTACACAGATTTGATGAATGTCGTTAACTACGATGCAGTGGAGGCAGGCGATTCACCTATCGTTAATTCACGTTACTCGATCGTTATGGCTACATCAAAGAGAGCACGTCAGATTATTGACGGTGCTGAACCCCTTGTAGATAATGAAGATGCAAAACCCCTCTCTATAGCTGTTAAGGAATTAAATGATTCCAAGATCAAGATTGTGGGATAATATTAATGCCCGTTGGATTTCCGATGGGCGTTTTTTCTTTTGACAACGAAATTTGCTTATGAAATTATATTTTGTTTCGCTTGGATGTGATAAGAATCTCGTTGATTCCGAACATATGCTTGCAGATATTCAAACCGAATATGAGATAATCGACGATCCTGCAGAGGCTGATATCGCGATCGTTAATACCTGTGCATTTATAAAAGATGCAAAAGAGGAAAGTATAAATACGATCCTCGAACTTGCTGAACTTAAAAAAGAGAACCTTAAATATCTTATCATAACAGGATGTCTTGCACAGAGATATTACAACGATCTTAAAGAACTTATCCCGGAAATTGACGGATTTTTGGGAATTTCAGCTTTTTCCAATATTTTGGACGATCTCAAACGTATATCAGATAAAGAGAAGTTTTTTGATATACCGGACATCAATGAAGAACAGCATGCTTCGGGCAAAAGATTCTTAAATCCGCCTTTCCATTTTTCGTACTTAAAGATCGCGGAAGGGTGCGACAAGAAATGTACTTACTGCTCGATCCCCTCGATAAGAGGCAGTTACCGTTCGATCCCGATGGAAGAACTGGTAAAAGAAGCAGAATACCTTGCTGAAAATTATGTCAAAGAACTGATCCTCGTAGCTCAGGAGACTACCGTATACGGCGTCGATCTTTACGGGAAAAAGAGTCTTACCGAACTTGTTGAAAAGTTAAGCAGGATCGAAGGGATAGAATGGATACGACTTATGTACTGTTATCCCGAAGAAATAGATGATGACCTTATAAAACTTATTAAGAACAACAAAAAGGTCGTTCATTACCTTGATATTCCCATTCAGCATGCATCCGACAGGATACTTCGGAAAATGGGAAGAAGAACATCCAAAAAGGATATAGTCAATCTTGTTAAGAAATTAAGAAAACAGATCCCGGATATTTCTTTAAGGACTTCCCTTATCACGGGATTTCCGACCGAGACGGAAGAAGAATTTGAAGAACTCTGCGATTTCGTAAAAGAGATAAGATTCGACAGACTCGGCGTATTTACATATTCGAAAGAAGAAAATACTCCCGCTGCTTCTTTTAAGCCTCAGATTAAAGAAAGCATCAAGAAACAAAGACAGAAAGCGATAATGAAAATACAGAAAGAAATATCGCTTGAAAGAAATGCTTCTTTTGTTTCGAAGGAATTTGATGTGATCATAGAAGGCTACAATTCCGAAGAAGGTTTTTATTCTGCGAGAATGTACGCCGACGCACCCGATATTGACGGCTGTGTATTTATTGAATCCGACGGGAATTATTTAAGCGGAACCTTTTTGAAAGTAAGGATTACCGATTACTCGGAATATGATTTGATTGGAGAGATCGTCTCATGAACCTGCCTAACAGACTTACCGTAATGAGAATTATCGCCATTCCCTTCTTTATATTCTTTCTTATGGCGCCTTTTGTGCCTTT
>CADARM010000112.1 GCA_902790275.1 uncultured Lachnospiraceae bacterium | reverse complement strand
TTTAATGATCTGGCTGTTTGTGTTTTTTATTACATGTGACAGCTATGATATGAAAGATGATATTCTTGCAAGCATGGAAAGCAAATAACTGTACTATATAAAGGGAATAAAGAACAAGGGATATGACCTTAGATGTAGAAAATGTCTTCTAAGGTCATATTTTTGTTTTATAGGAAACCCGGAGGAATTTTCTATAAAATAAGAAAAGGCTGTCGCACTAAAAAGTGTGACAGCCTTAATTTTTTCGCTTTAACATTACATGAATGAAAATCAACCGATAGCTTTCTTAACAGCTTCAAGAACACGGTCGGCCTGGAAGGGCTTAACGATAAAGTCTTTAGCACCCGCCTGAATTGATTCGATAACCATCGCCTGCTGACCCATTGCGGAACACATGATACATACAGCGTTAGGATCTGCAGCCTTAATTCCCTTAAGTGCGCCAATTCCATCAAGCTCAGGCATTGTGATATCCAGAGTAACAAGGTCGGGTTTCAACTCATTATATTTCTCGATTGCGACTTTACCGTTCTCAGCTTCACCCGCAATTTCGTATCCATTCTTAGAAAGGATATCCTTAAGCATCATACGCATGAAAGCGGCGTCATCAGTAATGAGTATTCTTTTTCCCATATTGAACCTCCAAAAAGTATTTTTAGTTGCTAAAAAAATTTAAGCAATTTTTTTCAAAATTAAGTAATTCGGTACATAATATATTGTAACACATGATTATGATAAAGCGAGTTAAAACGTTATTTAAAAAATAAAAATTTGATAAAATTTCGTTTTTGTTGAAAGCTAAAGTTATCTGTTACCATTATTTCATTACCGGCAGAGAGTAGTCATACTCTGTATCGTCGTGATTAACGACCTGCCACTGAATTATACTACAAGTATTGTCTGAATTGAAGGATTTTTTTGAACTATTAACGATTATCGCAATATCAAGTGATTGCTTATCGGTTAATGGTATGCTTTCCTTCATTATAGCACCTGAAATTCCTTTGCGATAGCCCGAATTTACAGCAGTTGCAAATGCGTTTCCTTTGTGGCATGCATCGTAGTATGCAAGCTGTCTGTCGGAAAGATTTTTGCTTAAATTGTAATCTGCTTTGGCATTTACGAGCGTAAGCGTTGCAAATGATATAAGGCACAAAACGGAAAAGATAAGAAGAATAGAGGCTGTTCCGATATTTATGCCGTGTTTTCCTTTCTTTTTCACTTGGACTCCTTTTGGCTGAGCGGCGTGTCAACCGTATAACTGATTATTACTATATCCTGATCTTTCGGAATCGAAGAAATTACTTCATCGGTATCCTTAATATTAAGTACAGCCACATTACCTTTAGCTGCTTTTCCCGAATACGAAGAACCGTAATCCTTGATGTCTGAGTAGACGGAAGATGCATCGGCCTTTTCTGTGACCAAAATAGCCTCATATGAGGCGTCTGAGTGAGTTTCCTCAAGTACATTCCATTCTTTGTCAAAAAAGAGGATTATGGCGTTCTCAGTGATGTATGCGGATGGGAACAGCTCGGCTATCTTATTTACATCGCCGTTACATTCATAAAAAGCTTCGGAAAGGCTTTGTGACCAGATCGTGGCGTTGCTGAGTGCGGTGGACTTTTCTGTGAGTTTGTGCGCACCGACGAACAGTCTTATTGAAACCGCCGCGGCGAGGGAAAAGAAAAATACCGCTATTATAAGTTCCATCAGGAACAGGCTTGTTCTCGAATTATTTTCTGGCATCGTTTATTCCTCACTGACACTTTTTGTTTTGACATAAAATGATTCTTCCGTTCCGTCTTTCAGGACAACGTAAACGGAGAGAGTATCAGTTCCGACACATTTGATATCAAAGCGGCTTATCTCCAATATCTTTTGACCTGTCTGAGGATAGAGGTCTTTGAGCTTGTCCATTGCAAAGAGCTCCATGAGATTTCCGTCATAATCATATATGTAGGTGTTGTAAAGAATCCCGTTTTCTTCGCTTTGAAGAACCAGAGCATCCTGATCGAATATCTTTTTGACGGATATTCCGCCTTTTGCATCGGATTGTCTGACTTTTTCCGTTATATATGCACATGCTGTGCGCTTGTGATAATTATCATCAACAGCCGTGACATTTTTTTGATATATTTCCGCGCCTATCGTAATTACGCTGAGTGCGGAAAAGATAAAAAGAAACATCAGACAGATAACAAAGACCATGTCTACGATGTGACTTCTTGTTCCTTCAAGATCCATAATAGTTCCTCTATCGTACTTTGATAACCGTTACATCGGGGTAAATGTTGGACGCGATGGGCTGATAGTCGACAAAAAATGTTGACGCATCGTACACAAGCCCGTAGTGTTCTTCGATGTATGTAAGGCTTGGCGGGTACCTGCCTTCAATCGAATAGCACTGCACGATATCCCTGTTGATGGCATTTTCAAGCGAAGTCTGTTGCTTTTCAATCGTACTTCTTCCCGATGCATCGATCGCAATATAAAAAAGTATGCATATTGCGATGAGTATCACGATTGAAGACCATCTGTAAACCGTATCTGTAATATGTGAAAATATACCGTTTTTTGCTTCAAATCTGTTCGTCATATCTTTTTCATCCGATATTTGTCATAATTCCCATAAGAGGAAGAATTACGGACATTAGAATCATTCCTACTATAACTGAAAGGATAATTACGAGAGTGGGTTCCAAAACGGAGATGAGAGTGTAGATCCTTCTTCCCGTGTCTCTTTCATATCTTTCCGCGACCTGCTTCATTGCTTTGTCCATAGAACCTGATTTAAAGCCTACAGATATCATCTGTGCATAAAATGACGAAAAGATAGAGGATTTTTCAAGTGCTTCGGGGAAGCTGTCTCCGTCAATGAGGAAATTTCTGCATTCCTCAATTTTGTCTTTCATTTCTTTGCTTTCGACAAGTTTTTTTACCAGTAAAAGACCTTCAAAAGTATCGATACCGCTTGAAAGAGTCAGTACCATACCGCTTGCGAAGCGCTCGCTCTCAAGTTCCTGCATGAGCCTTCTTGTCGGGGCGAATTTGATCATGAACTTCTTAAAGTTCTTTTTTCCGCTTGAAGTAAGAGAGAAGTAGAGGAACAGTATAGCCATGATCACAAGTAAAATGACAAGGACAAGAGAGTACTTGTTCAAAAGATCTCCCAGATTCAGAAGTGACTGCGAGAAACCGCTCATTCCGGTTCCGAGCTGCGCAAATACCTGTTCAAAAATGGGAAGAACTTTGGCGACGAGCACTGTTACGATAACCATCATCATGAAGATCATTATCAAAGGATAGCTGATCGCATTTTTAACGCTTTCCTGAATGGCGTCTTCTCTTTCGTAGTAGTCGGCAAGTGAGTCCATTACGACATCCATATTTCCGGAAGTTTCGCCGATCGTCACCATGTGTACCACATAATCGGGGAAAACGTTGCTCATTGCAAGAGCGATGTGGAATTTTTCACCGCTTCGCAGAGTCTGGCTTATGCTTCCCAGTATTTTTTTTGCAGAGTTGTCTTTGGAATCCTCGTTCAAAATGTCGATTCCGTCAGCGGGAGCGATGCCTGCTTTCATAAGAAGAGCCATCTGCCTGCAAAAACTTGAAATCTCATAGCTGCTGAGACCTTTTTGTTTGTCTGATTTTTTCATGGTGCCTCCGAAGATAAATAATATGGTGTGGGTGTAAAAAAATTTTCACCTATATCAATAAACGTATTTGGTAGAGTAGTTTGAACCGTCTCCGATAAAGTTTTCGAGCTTTCTTTCTTCTGTATTTGATGCAAAAGTGGGATCTAAAAGTGACCAGTCTTTTCCGTCAAACTCGATCATTCCGTTTACCCAGCCTACATCTTTTATATAAGTGCTGAGCCATGCGTGATAAGCGGTTCCTGCGTAGCCGACCTCCATCTTGGTGGGGATGTTCTGGCTTCGCAGCATTGCCGCCATAAGTGAAGCGTAGTCGAGGCAGATACCTTTCTGTGTGATGAGAATCTCGTCAAGATCGGGAAGATAGCCGCTCTGCACAGTTTCAGCTTCTTCATAGTCGTAAGTTATGTTCTGTATCATGAAATTGTATACTTCCGCAACAACTTCGATGTCGGAATCGCACGGATAGGCTAGTGCCGCACCTTTTCTGACAGCGAGAGAGTCGGGAGCGAAGTTTATGAACTGATTCGGGTACAAAAACGGCTTGTATCCGTTGGAAAGAGTGACATCGAGCGGGAACGTAAATACCATCGAATACTTGGTTTCCGAGATGTTCTCATATACGTTGATCATGTATTCTCCGTTTCCTGCCTGGAGAGGGAAAACTTCGCCGGTTTTTGTATTGTTCGTAATGTCGTAAGTGTAGGTGACGCTGTCGGGACCTGTTATCTGAAGTTTGACTTTCGGTGAGCTTCCTTTATAAGTCACGAAAATATAGCCCTCCGACTTATTTGAAAAGTCAATATGGGCATACTCGTTTTCATATGTGTCAACTCCGGGAGCTGTGGGAACGAGGCAAAGAGGTGTGTTGTCACGACTTCCCTTTACAGTCTCATCAATCTGCGCATCTTTTTTGTGGCCGGCTCTGTCAAGGAGCGTTACACCTTGTCTTGAGCCGCAGGATGTGAGAAATAAAACTGAGCAGGTTAAAAGACAGATTGAAAAAAATATACGATTTTTAATAAAACTTTTTCCGATCATAATTTTCATGAGAGTATCTGTGGTGCATCCTTAAGTTTCTTATAGGCAAAAGATATGAGTTCGGACATTACGGATTTCTTTTCACAGGAGTTAAGTACACAGGCGTAAGCAATCTCAAGTGCGGTTCCGACGGCCATTTCGTTGTAGCCGCGGATTCTTTTTGTGAGATCCGAAAGGAACATATCGCAATCGGTGTCCGAACAATTCTCGATAAGGATAATGAATTCGTTTCCGCCGTTTCTTCCTATATATCCGTACTTTTCGCCAACATCTTCAAGGATAAAGCAAAATTCGGTAATAAGATTATTTCCGTTGTCATGGCTCGTTGTCTTGTTTACGGAAGGAAGGTTGTTTATCTTCATAACGATAAAACCTACACCCGGTAACCTTTCCGGATCGTTAAACGTTTCAAACAGAAGATCGCAGCTGTATCTGTTTGGGAGCCCCGTGAGCCTGTCGAGATAGGCGAGTCTGTTTAATCTGTAACCTATATTTGTAGATTTTTTTAATATATAAAAATCTGTAATAACGGAAATAAATACCATTAAAACAAAGATTAAGACAGATAGCAAGAGCCTTTGCGAAGTTTTGTTCTCGGAAAACGTAAGTTTTAAGAGGTCTGTCCTACTATAAAAGGCCAGAAGTGCCGTAGCAATGCATAGTAAGCAAAGAGAAACAGCCTTGTATATGAATATAAAATTATATACGTTGGTTTGTTTGCCTCTGGTATAGAATTCGTCCTTCATATCGCCTCCGATGCCTCGCAAAAAGTGTGCAGTACCTGCCATAAATACGGGGATTTACGCATTTTTTGTAAAATACGGAAGTTTACGTATCTTTGACATAGTCATAAAGATATTTTACTATATTTCGTTCATCTTATAAAGGTATGATTTTGAACAGATAATCAAAAATCCGCACTTTATGCGGATTTCGTGAGAACATGATACAGGAGGCAAACAGGCCCTTCGGCGAAGCCGACTTCAATGGTCTGTTTGCGGGCATCTTGAAGCTATGATTCAAGATG
>CADARM010000111.1 GCA_902790275.1 uncultured Lachnospiraceae bacterium | reverse complement strand
AAGAAGTGCTGCCATTGAACCAACGGCACCAAGATCCTTAGCGGTAACGGGTTCGCCTGCAAAATTATAAGCAACAACGATCTTACCGAGTCTTGCTTTAAGATCTTCCATATCATCGGCAAGACAAAGGATAGCCATGATCTCTGAAGCAACAGTGATAACAAAATGGTCTTCTCTTACAACACCGTCTGCTTTTGCGCCAAGACCGATAACGATATTTCTTAATGCTCTGTCATTCATGTCAAGGCATCTTTTCCATACAACGCTTCTTGTATCGATGCCAAGCTGATTGCCCTGCTGAATATGATTGTCAAGTAAAGCAGCGAGAAGGTTGTTTGCAGATGTGATCGCATGGAAATCTCCTGTAAAATGAAGGTTAAGATCTTCCATGGGCACAACCTGTGCGTTTCCGCCGCCTGCAGCACCGCCCTTGATACCAAAGCAGGGTCCGAGCGAGGGCTCTCTTAAAGCGATAACGGCTTTCTTGCCCATAAGACCCATTGCCTGGCCGAGACCGACTGTAGTTGTAGTCTTTCCTTCACCTGCGGGTGTAGGATTGATCGCTGTTACGAGAACGAGTTTTCCGTTCTTATTGTTTTTAACGGAGTCGATATACTCATCCGATAATTTTGCTTTGTATTTTCCGTATAATTCCAGATCGTCTTCAGGAATATCAAGAAGTTTTGCAACTTCCGTAATAGGCTTCATTTTTGCACTCTGAGCAATTTCAATATCCGATTTCATAATCTTCTCCTTTTAAATTAATTATTTATCATCATATTAAATTCATCTTCGCTCATAAGGATCTTTCTTGGCTTTGTTCCTTCTTCGGGTCCTACGACACCTTTTGCTTCAAGCTGATCCATTATCCTTGCGGCTCTGTTAAATCCTATCTTAAAAGCTCTCTGCAAAGCACCGATGGAAGCTTTTTCTTTACCGATGATAAAAAGACCGGCCTGCGCGAAAAGCTCATCAAGATCTCCTCCGGGAGCTGCCACGGTACCTGAAGAACCGTTATTCTTGACGGTTTCGAGAACTCTCTCATCATAGCCTTTAATATTCTGATTCTTAATAAAATCAACAACGTCTAAGACTTCATTATCCGAAACAAAGCATCCCTGAACTCTCGAAGGCTTGTTCATTCCCTGAGGGAAGAAAAGCATATCACCCTTACCGAGAAGTTTTTCCGCGCCGTTTGTATCAAGAATGGTTCTTGAATCTATACCCGATGATACCGAAAATGCGATCCTGCTCGGCATATTTGCTTTAATAAGACCGGTGATAACGTCAACCGAAGGTCTTTGGGTTGCAATTATAAGATGGATTCCGGCCGCTCTGGCAAGCTGAGCCAGTCGGCAAATCGACTCTTCAACTTCCTTGCCTGCAACCATCATAAGATCGGCAAGCTCGTCTACAATGATAACGATCTGCGGAAGAGGTTTTGCTTCGGGATCCTCAGCCAGTTTTTCATTGTATCCTTTAAGATCTCTGACACCGGCATCCGCAAATTTCTTATATCTGTCTTCCATTTCGCTTACACCCCAGTGAAGCGAAGCACTTGCCTGCTTGGGATCTGTAACAACAGGAAGGAGCAGATGAGGAATACCGTTATAAACACTTAATTCAACGACCTTGGGGTCGATCAGGATAAGTTTTACATCATCAGGATGAGCCTTATATAAGATACTCATGATGATCGTATTTATACATACGGATTTACCGGAACCTGTAGCACCTGCTATCAAAAGGTGGGGCATCTTTGCGATATCCGCTATAACAACCTGACCTGCAAGGTCTTTACCGACAGCAAAGGATATCTTTGATTTCGAATCAGAAAACTCTTTAGACTCGATAAGATCCCTGAAAGGAACAGCACTGCTTTCCGAATTGGGAACTTCTATACCTACGGCACTCTTACCGGGAATAGGTGCTTCGATACGTATATCCGCAGCACCAAGGCTTAATTTGATGTCATCGGAAAGAGATACGATCCTGCTTACTTTAACACCGGGAGCCGGGGTAAGTTCATATCTTGTAACCGCCGGACCCTTTGAACAGTTTGCGGGATCTATTGAAACCTCGACACCGAAAGTAGCCAGAGTCTCTTTTAATTTATTAGCGGTTTCGATGATATCGTCGCCCTTACTTCCTTTACGCTTATCCCCTTTGTTAAGAAGCTGTACGCTGGGGAATTTATAAGCCTTGGTCGGAACGCTTTTCTTTTCGCTAATATACATATCAAGCGTCGGATCTTCGCTTTTAGGTGCAGATTCCGAAGCACTTGAGATCATTTTAACCGAACTTGAAGTAAGAGAGATCTCGGAAACATCTTTTTTAGGTTCAACATTATTGATGCTAACCGGAACTACTTCACGCGGTTCTTCCTTCCTTAAGGGTTTTGTATCGTTATCGTATACATTGATGGGTTTGATCTCATCATTGTTAACATTCTTTGCGATATTCTTAGCATGTATCTGATGAACGTCGTTTGTTTCTTTCTTTTCTTCAGGTTCTTTCTTTTTAACTTCTTTTACTTCTTTTTCATCATCGTCAAGGAAAGACCTGATCTCGGAAGGCTTTACATCGATGATCTTCTCTTTTTTGTCATTCTCGTTTTCTTCATCATCGGTATTTATCGTATAAGAAAGCTTTTTCTTCTTTGCTTCCTCTTTTTCTCTTAATTTTCTGATCTCTCTTTCGGTATATTCTCTTTCTTTTTCCTTGTCGTAATCGTCAAGATCGGAATATTTCGCTTTAAGGATCTTATAATATCTGACAATATATTTGCCAAACATAACTATGAGGGAAGCGATTATAAAGAGGATCGAAAGAATCCATACAAGCGCTCTGCCGGTGCTTATATCGATAACATAAGCGATAAGTCCGAATAAAACTCCGCCGCCTTTACCTGCATGGTAAAAGATCTTAACGGATTCGGTAAAATTGTTAGCGCTTATATCCGAATAAGCAAACAAATGCGCGATCATTCCGACAGCGATCGTGAATATCCCTGCCGAAACAAAATTAAACACCGTTTTCTTGGTAGTATCCTTAAATACGAGATATAAAATTATCGCAATACCAACTATAGGCATCACAAAAGCATCGAATCCGAAGAGTCCCTTTATCACACTTGTAACAAATAACCCGAATGTGCCTTCAAAAATGCCTAAAGCAAAAAGGAACCAGATGACCAGCAGTGCAAAAACACCTATATAGATCAATACCTTTACGTAATCGAATTCAAATTCATCGTTTTTGTTTGAATTCTTCCTTTTTGCAGGTGATGTATTTTTTCTTCTGTTAGTGTTGGAAGAAGTTCTCTTAGGACTTGTACTTCTGTTGCCCGAAGATGTTCTTCTCTTACGACTGCCATCAGATGTCATAGTAATCTTTACCCTTTAAGTCTTTAATATCAAAGTCGTCTCCGTCCTCGAGATCATAATCGTAAGTAAGTTCTCTTGTAACATGAGGCTTGGGTGTGGGAAGAGGATTTTTGATCATAGCCTTGGCCTTAAGGTTGGGATCGGCTTCAACAAGCGAAATACCTTCGTTTGCGACTTTCATCTTATGGTTTTCCTCCTCTTCTTTGTCTTTATAAACATGAGCCGTTCTGTAATCTCTTCTTGACGGAATTATCTTGTCTCTCTTCTCTGTGTCATTCGAAAGAACCTTTTCGGATTCTTCTTTAACTTCAGCAGGTTCGGCAACTGTTTCGACTGCCTTTTCTTCAACTTCGGGAACAGTAACCGTTTCGATAATCTTCTCTTCAGCCTGAGGCGCGGAAACGATCGATGTTTTGCTTTCGGAAGTCTCGGGTGCTCCATTGCCGGCAACCGTCTTTTCTTCGATCTTGGGAGGAGCAGCAACTTCTTTAACCTCTGCCTTGACTTCAGTTTCAACAGGCTTTGGCGGAGGAACCGGTCTTCCGGGGATCGTCGGAGGTGCAGGTCTTGAAGGTCTGACAGGCACGGTTCTGACGGTCTCGAGTTTTGAGATCTTGCTGCTGTTTGAAGATCTGTGATCGTAATCCCTGTTATTCCTTGCATACATCGATCTCTTAACGATATATTGTTCGGGTTCACCGTTAAATCCGAACGAATCGAAGAAACCGATACTTGCGAAGATTATATAAAATACATTTACAAGAAACGCATATTCGCTCGCGTTGAAGTTTACAAACGTAAAAACAGCGGCAAAGCTTAATATCGTAACGGCAAATAGTCCTCTGTCAGCCTCGTTTCTGATAAATGCAAAGATCGCGATAGCTGCAAAAACGAAGAGAACTATCCCTTCAAATCTTCCTTCCATCGGAGCGGTATAGCTTAACGAAAGGCCTTTGGGATCAAAAGAGAAAATATAATTAAATATATTTGTCATGTTTTTCAATCCGTTGTTAGGAACGAAAAACAGGAATACCAGCAAAGCAACAAAGAAGGAACCTGTATAAACGGGAACCTGAAAACTTCTTTTCTGAAAATTCAGGAAGCTTTCTCTGTTATAAACCATTACGAGTGAGCATACGGTTACCAAAAGCAAAGAAATACCCAAAATATCACACATTGCAATAAACCCGGATAATACTCCGAGTCCTACAATATACAATACATGGTAATTCTCTTCAATTTTCCCTCTTACATTTAAGTCATTGATCCAGAACAGATAATAAATGTATCCGGCGAATAAAAACGCAAGCAAAACATCCGGAGACAGATTCATTGTCGAATTGATCGAATAAGGCAGAAATGCGATAAGGGCAAATGCCAGAAGGCCGTATCTTAATCTTAATGATCTTTTAAGTGCAAAATAAGTAAATTCAGCTATGCCTATCTGGAGTAAAGCGTTAAACGCATATAACGGGTAGACCGTTGAGTTGATCCTGCAAAGCAGACGACAGATCGATGCGTAAAGAAAAGTCGCAAAAGTCGTGTCCGGAAGCAGATTTGTCGTACCTAATGCATAGCTGTAATATATATTGTTAACATCCTCACCTATCTTTGAGGTGATTACGATGATCCTTATAAAAACCATCAGGACCGGAACAAGGATTACCGTAACCGTCTCAACCGACTTGGGAAATACAGGAAGTTTTTCCGGTACATATTTCTCAGGCAGATGAGGGATAACGAATTTTACGATCAGTATAACGAAACCGGCGGCCACAAAAACAATAGCGTATCTGATAATAAGCGGAAGCAAAGCACCGTTATTAACAGATACGGGGTTTAAACTTACGGAATAAAGACCTATCCCGCAAAAAAAGATTAAAGCAAATACCACATATACAATATAATGATAAATGTGTTTTCTTGTAAGCATTTAGTCTAACCTTCCAAATTTAAGCTTAAATCCTGTAAAGTGTCATTCGGTATATTTATCAATATTGTATCTGGGACGACCTTTAACCTCCATGTAGATCTTGCCGATGTATTCGCCGATAAGACCGATGGATATAAGCTGTACGCCTCCCAAGAACCAGATGCTGACGATAAGTGATGTCCATCCGGGTTCAACACTTAAGAAAATGAAAGAGATCAAAGCGTATATCAATGCAGCAAGGCTTAATACAACGCTTATGATTCCGAGTAAAACAATGTATCTTATCGGTTTTACCGAAAAAGACGTGATTCCTTCGATGGCAAGTGCGAGCATCTTCTTTAAAGGATACTTGCTCTCTCCCGCAACTCTGACTTTTCTGTCATAGTAAACGCATGCAGTTTTATAACCGATCAGCGGCATGATTGTAGATCGTCTTTGCGCCGAAGAAATTCATAAGTTTATAGAAAGACTGAGCCGTAAATCTCTTGAAAAACGAATCGGTCTTTCTTTTGTTTCTTACACCGTAAACGATATCGTTGCCTTCATGGTAAAGATCCACCATTTCGTCAAAGACTTCGATATCATCCTGAAGATCCGCATCTATCGATATCGAGATATCGCAGATATCTTTTGCAAAATTAAGACCTGCGGTCAATGCAAACTGATGTCCTACATTTCCCGCAAGTTTAAGTCCGCGGACTTCTTTGTGTATCTTATTTTCGTTTTCGATCAATTCCCATGTCTTGTCTTTGCTTCCGTCATCTACGAAAAGAAGAAAAGAATCGGGAGAGATCTTTCCTTTGGCGATCAGATCGGAGAGTTTGTTTCTTAAGCTTTCAAATGTGATCGGAAGCATCTCTTCCTCGTTGTAACACGGAACTATTATCGAAAGAATATCCATAATGTGCTCCTATTATTTTAAGCAGTTAAAAGCCTGTTCAAGATCTGCGATGATATCATCCACATTTTCGATTCCGACCGAGAATCTGATAAGATCGGGTTTAACACCTGCTTCAAGAAGCTGCTCGTCGGTCATCTGTCTGTGTGTATGGCTTGCGGGATGAAGAACACATGAACGTGTATCTGCAACATGTGTAACGATAGCAATAAGTTTCAAAGCATCCATGAACTTGATGCTTGCTTCTCTTCCGCCCTTGATACCGAAAGTCAAAACGCCGCATGTTCCGTTAGGCATGTATTTCTTAGCTCTTTCATAGTAAACGTCGCCTTCAAGTCCGGGATAATTAACCCATGCAACGTTCTCGTTAGCCTTTAACCACTTTGCAACCTTTAATGCATTCTCGCAATGTCTCTGCATACGAAGGTGAAGTGTCTCAAGACCTAAGTTTACATAGAAAGCATTCTGAGGAGACTGGATGGAACCTAAATCTCTCATCAATGTTGCAGTTGCTTTAACAATGAAAGCTGCTTTTCCGAACTGCTCTGTATAATTTGTTCCGTGATAAGATTCATCGGGATAACAGAGTCCGGGGAACTTATCGGGATATTTTGTCCAGTCGAAATTACCTGAATCAACGATACATCCGCCTACGGAAACAGCATGACCGTCCATGTATTTCGTAGTTGAATGTGTAACGATATCAACACCGAATTCAAAAGGTCTGCAGTTGACGGGTGTAGGGAATGTATTGTCTACGATAAGAGGTACGCCTGCTTCATGTGCTGCTTTAGCGAATTTCTCGAAATCAAGTACAACAAGTGAAGGATTTGATATGGATTCAGCAAGCACGCATTTTGTATTGGGCTTAAACTCTTTTCTTAAATCTTCAAGAGGGATCTCGGGATCGACTACAGTTGTCTCGATTCCCATCTTAGCAACAGTCGTTGTAAGAAGGTTGAATGTACCGCCGTATAAAGCAGAGCTTATGATGATATGATCTCCTGCTTCCGCAAGATTGAATACCGCATAGAAGTTTGCAGCCTGGCCTGATGATGTAAGCATTGCAGCTGCTCCGCCTTCCATATCACAGATCTTAGCGGCAACATAATCATTTGTAGGATTCTGAAGTCTTGTATAGAAATAACCTGAAGCTTTCAGATCGAAAAGATCTCCCATCTGTTCGGATGTGTCATATTTGAAAGTTGTTGACTGATAAATAGGGAGAATTCTTGCTTCTCCTTTTGTAGGCTGCCAGCCCGACTGAATACATTTGGTTTCAATTCTGTAATCGCTCATTTTCTTTTCCCTCGTAGTTTAATATTAGTATTTATTCTTCATCCCAGTTTGTATAAACATTCTGAACATCATCGTCTTCATCAAGAAGATCGAGAGTTCTCTGGAGATTCTTTACAGCTGTTTCGTCATCAAGTTTTACATAGTTCTGGGGAAGCATTGTAACTTCAGCCTGAGCCATGGGGATCTTGTTATCTTCAAGAGCCTTGATGACATCCGTGATAGCGTCGGGAGATGTGATGATCTCGAAGCTGTCTTCTTCTTCGGTAAAATCATCCGCACCGGCATCAAGAGCTATCATCATAAGATCGTCGGCTTCCATATCGCATTCTTCCTTGTCGATAATGATCTGCCCGCACTCGTCAAACATATAAGAAACGCATCCCTGAGTACCGATATTGCCCTGACCCTTTGTAAATGCCGAACGAACGTTACTTGCCGTTCTGTTCTTATTGTCTGTAAGGCACTTAACGATGATCGCGATACCGTAGGGGCCGTATCCTTCGTATGTGCATTGTTCGTAAACTACATTTGAGCCTTCTCCGGCTGCTTTCTTGATACCTCTGTCGATAGTATCGTTAGGCATGTTGTTTGCCTTTGCTTTTGCGATAACTGCTGCAAGTTTATAATTGTTGGCAGGATCGGGTCCGCCTTCTTTAACAGCTACGGCGATCTCACGTCCGATAATGGTGAAGATCTTACCTTTAGCCGCATCATTCTTTTCCTTTTTGTGTTTGATATTGGCAAATTTTGAATGTCCAGACATAAATTCCTCCTAGTGTTACGTAAAAATCAACAACATATTATATCATTTTCAAGCCTGTTTATCAACAAAATCAGTGTCTTTCTTTTCTTCTTCGACTGTTATTTTTGTAACAAAAACAGTTTTTATTATGTGGTTTTCAACCTGAATTATCTTAAACGAATAACCTTCATATTCGATCTCGGATTTATCGTCATTTTCGGGTATATATCCGAGCTTGTTGATAAGGAATCCGTTGATGGTCTCGATATCGGTATCTTCGCACTCAAAATCGATCTTCAGAAGGTCACTTAATTCCTCAAGCGGTGTCAGACCGTCTATCTCGTAGCTTTTCTCGCCCTTAAGTTCCACGAAAGTCTCTTCTTTGTCGTATTCATCGAGAATATTACCCACGATCTCTTCGAGGATATCTTCCATCGCAACAAGACCGCTCGTCTGGCCGTATTCATCGATAACAATGACCATCTGAAGCTTGTCGTCCTTCATTTTTTTGAAAAGATCGTCTATCTTTCTTGTTTCCGAAACAAACCTCGCTTCACGCAAAAGCTTGGGATATCTTTTGATCGAACCGTTTCTCTGGCGGTTTGCATCCTGATATCTTAATGCGTCTTTTAGGTGCAAAATACCGATGATATGGTCAAGATTGTCGATATATACCGGATATCTTGAATTGCTTCCTTCGAGCATGATCTTTATCGCATCCGAAAGCGTCGTATCCGCATTGATACCCACGATACTGTTACGGTTTGTCATGATATCCTTAGCTTCTTTGTCGTTAAGTTCGAAAATATTGTTGATCATGGCAACCTCATCGTCTTCGATAAGACCCTGATCGTTAGATTCCTGGACCATCGACAGGATATCGTCCTCGGTAACTTCATCATCTTTGTTGTATTTGTTTTTACCGATAAGGTTAAAAAAGATAGTCAGAAAGAAGTTCGAAAAGTCAGAAATAGGAACCATTATCAAAGACAATTTAAGTGAAAACAAGGTGAACGCAGCCTTGGTATATTCGGACGAATGTCTTACGATCTTACGGGGTAAAAGAAAGAATAAAAGGAAGTTTACAAACAGTATCAGAATAAAAAAAGAAACGAGAACCACGGCGAAAAAAACTACTATCGCCGAATTCCCGAAGTCGGCATCCGTAAATAAGGGACGCATTACCGTCGATAACAAAACCTCGATCGGAATAAACATCAGTATGTTTACGGTGATCAGGGCCGCGTGAAATCGATTTTCATACTTGGAACGGTTTTCGAGAAACAGATTCAGAGTCTGAATGTTCGTAATCGACATCTTATCGCTTATGCTCTCCAAATCATTCTCGTTAAAATCCTCCACAACGCAAAGACTGACCGAAAATAAAATTTCGGCCAATACAAGCATAAAAAGTATTAAATAAGCGATCCAAATCTCATCAACATAATAGAAATTGGTCAGCAGTATATTATTTGTTGTTACTAGCATTCATAACCTCTAAAATAACACAGTTGTTATATATTCTGTCGTCGACCTTAAGAGCCGAAAATGCTTTGGGCATATTTTCAAGGATATCTCTCGCTGTGGTACAGAACGCGGTAAGTTCCTTACCTGCAAATTCTCCTGCTCTTCCATGAAGATAAACAGCGGTATTTACGCCTCTGAAAGGATATTCCTCATTGATGATAAGAGAAGCAATCATACCGGATAAGATATCCCCGGCACCGGCCGTCGAAAGTGAAGAATTACCGGATTTGTTGATATAAAGATCCGTTCCGTCGCTTACTCTCGTGGATGAATCCTTAAATACGGTTATGATACCGTATTCTTTGGCGATCTTTAAAGCAAGTTCATCAAG
>CADARM010000110.1 GCA_902790275.1 uncultured Lachnospiraceae bacterium | reverse complement strand
TTCCCGATAAGGAAATGGATGATGAACAGCTTCTTCAATACATCGATCACGATGCAAAGAAAAGATATGTTAACATTCAGGAACTTAAGGAAGAAGGCATCGAACCCGGTGTAAACATGGCGCTTGAATCAACACAGATAGCTGAGGAAAGCGAAGACGAAAGAGTCAGGGAATACGCAGACAAACTTTTAAAAGAATACTTCAATGTTGTGCCCGATGATTCGTGGGTAGTCCTTGTCGACAGATTTGAAAACACACCCATTCAGAGCGGAGAATATGTTACCGTTTACGATATAGATTATTACAGACTCGGACTCGGATACGATACATCCTATACATTCAGGATCATCGCAGATGATATGTCACCGATGATGATCTCGGAAAACGGATATGAAACATTTAATTCCTGCAAAACTTATTCGTTCGATGAAGCAAAAGAACACGTGAAAGAAGGTGAAGAGACAGCTAAAGAGTATCTTAAGAACGTCGGACTTGAAAATTATTACTCTTACATACCCGATGTTGAAAGATACAGTGACGACGGCCAGACAACCTCCTGCATAGATTACACATTTTATTTTGATGACACCACGGTCTATATCTGTTACAGGATCGAAGATAAGAGAATAGTAAACTATTGCAGGTTGTAGACTTTTTAATCCCCTTAAAAAATCCGGAAGGTTCGGACCCCTTCCGGATTTTTCTTTCGTTATGTATTCAATTATGCAGCTGCATTGCTTACCGTAAAGAGTGCATGGAAGTAACCCTGATTATCGATAAGATCTTCAAACTTTCCGACTTCTTCTACACGGCCGTCACGCATTACAATGATCTCGTCATATCTCTTTAAGAGTGTTTCATCCAGAGAGTGAGTTACAACGATCCTTGTCATGTCTTCAAGATCCAGGATCTCGTTTGAAACTTCGAATGCCGTTTTTGCATCGAGGGCAGCAGTCACTTCATCGGCAAGGAGTACGCTTGATCTTCTCAAAAGACTTCTGGCTATAGAGATCCTCTGCTTTTCGCCGCCTGAAAGATTCTTTCCGTTCTCGCCGCAGTTATATGTATTGCCGTGCTCAGCGATGATCTTTGAAAGATGAGCTTTTGCTACAACTTCGTTGATCTTAGCTTTGGGGAATTCCTTAAACATCGTGATATTGTCTTCGATCGTCGAATTGAACAAGAATACGTTCTGTCCGATAACCGATATGTTTTCGTAAAGGGATTCGGCACTTACGCTGTTGATCTCTTTATTGTCGATAAAGATCTTTCCGGTGCGGTTATCGTCTCCGGCAGAGAGTAAAAGATTTAAAAGTGTGGATTTACCGCTTCCGCTTCCTCCGACTATCGCATAGGATTTTCCCGCTTCAAATTCAAGAGAGATATTGTGAAGGATCTCTTTGTTTTCTTCATATGAGAAAGATACATCTTCGAGTCTGATGCTTTCATTGATACCGTTTAATTCTTTCTTAACTTCATCATCCCTGTTCTTCTCAAGTTCGGAAGCGAGTTTTTCCATGAGTGCGTTCGCAGCCTTTTTCTTTGCAAGGATCATGGGGATATTTGCTACGGGTGCGATCATGTAATTCATAAGCTGAACGAAAACGATCACCATACCGGGTGTTAATGCTTTACCGGATAAAGCGATGGCTGCGCCTGCAAAGAATACACCGAGCTGGGCGAGTATCCCGCACATACCGCCGATGGAACCGATCACGTGAGTGATCTTTCTCATTCTGCTTTTGCTGTTTTCGAGTTCGGCATCTGTTTTTGAAAAAAGATCGATGACTTCGTTTTCAGCCTTGAAACTTTTTACTACAAAAAATCCTTTAAGAAAATCGGAAAGTGAAGAAGTAAAATCGCCGTTGCAGTCGGATACTTTCTTCTGGATCGGCGCTGCTTTCTGACCTGTAAGGATCGATGCAAGAAGAGGTAAAAGTGTAAGACCGAACGAGATCAGAGTCAGAAGAGGAGAGTAATAAAGCATAAGTGAGAGTGCGAGTACAAAAGAAACGCAGTGGGTTATAAGTTCGGGGATCTTTTCAAGGTATTCTGTTTCGATCGTTACAGCATCATTGCTTAAAGCAGAAAGATAAAGAGAGGTATCTTCTTTTCTGAATGAAGAGATGTCTTTTCCGGTGAGTTCCTTAAATGCAAATTCCTTGTATTGTCTCATGGCTTTTTTCATGAATCCGGGCCATGCATGGTATTTGATGATGATAACGGTAATAAATCCTATAAAGAAGATCACGCTGATCATAAAGAGCTGTTTAAAATTGAAAAGATCGTTTTTTCCCGAAGCCACATCCACAAGCTGCTGCATGAGCCAGGATACTGCGATATTTAAGAATGCGGTTATCAGAGCAGCCAGGTTCATAAATGTAAATGCGGTTTTATTCTTATAAAAGAACTTGCTGTTTAATGATCTGTAGATTGATTTTTTTGTGTTAACGGTGTTGTTTTTCATGTTTAACTCCTTTCGTTTTTCCAAAAATTGCGTAAAAAAAGAAAACCATACATAATTCTTCTTTGAATTACAGGGAAAATCGCTTTTCTGTTTTGGAATCTATGAAATGGTTTTCTTAAAGTTTCGGTTAATGTTTCTTTCTATAATTTGCCGGTTTTTACCTTTTCATAAATTTCGGTAAATTTCTTGTTATTCGTATCTTTAACAAATTTATCTATTGCACCCATTGCTGTTTCACCAAGGGTATCGTAACCCATGTAGACTTTATCGAATTTCATAAATCTGATATTGTTCGGAGAATAGTCGGGTGATGCGTCAAAAACTTCTGCGGATCTGAGTGCTTTTTTCAGTATCTTTTTACATTCGGGCAGATCCGATCCCAGATATGAATATGCATTTATCGTATAAAAGAGAGAAAGTATCTTATCAAGATAAAAGACTTTGTCTTCTTTTCGAAGCGTTTCCATATATGTGATGACCAAAAGGGTGATGCCTCTCAGATCTTCCATGGAATTTCTTGACATATATATAGGTATGTAACCCGTACATATCTTTAATAACGCTGTCAGATTGTCTGTCAGCGCCCAGGAAAGATAACTTTCTGCCTCGTTCATATCGCGTAGGACTCCGGAAAGAATGGTGCCGATCAGTGCGTGATTGATCCTGGCCGGATTGTATGCTTTAAGGATCTTTAATGCTTTTTTGTGATTTCCGAGAAAATCATAAGAACTTGCTATAAAGTATTGGATAACCGATTCGTTTATTTCAGGGTCTGTATTCTGAGAAAGAAGAGGGATGCATTTCTCGTAATATTCGATAGCCTTGTTGAAAAGCTCTCTGTCGTTTTTAACGACCCCGAAATTGAAATACAAACCTGCGGATTTATATATGATCTCAAAGCTGTTCGGATATTTTTTTACGGCGATATCCGCGATCTCCAGACCTTCTTCGTTTTTGGAATCACCCATTTCCTTTAATCTTGCAACCATTGTGGAGAGGTTGTTGTTTTCGATCTCGTATCCGAGCAGCACATCGACAGATACCTCGAAAAACGATGCCATCTTAACGAGCATCGAAAGTTCGGGTGCCGACATTCCGGTTTCCCATTTATGAACCGCCCCGATCGTTACACCTAAAACTTCTGCAAGTTTTTCCTGGGTAAGGTTTAAACGCTTTCTGTTCTTTTTGATATTTTCTCCGAGAAGAATCTTCATTTCTGCTCCTCCTGTTTTCCTTGTTTGCAAATTCAGTATAACCCTTTATGTTTCGTATGTGAATACACTGAATATACTATTTGTATAAAAATAATTATACCAACAGTATAGCAGAAAAATTAAGAAACAGTTAAGAAATGAACAAGATACAGGTTAAGACTTCCAAATGCCTTTTTGGTAAATTAAGATTGCAGGACGAAAGAAATGCAGAACAGGAAATCAAAAACGAAGAAGATAAAAGAAAAGAGGAACGAAAATGAGTATCTTAAAGAAAAAGTCATTAGCAATTATCGGAGGCGCGCTTGCAATCGTTGTGGCTACAGGAAGTATTGCTTCCATATACGCCAAGGCAGCAGTTAAAGTTAATTCATTTACAATTGCAAAAACGGATATGCAGCAGGTCCTCGAATTAAACGGAACGGTTGTAAGCAACGATTCGGATATGTTCTTTGCAGACACCAATTTAAAGATCGACAAGATCTATTTCAAAGTAGGCGATGAAGTTAAGAAGGGTGATCTTCTGGTAACATTCGACGAAGATGAGATCAATGATCAGATCGCACTTTTAAATCTTGACTCGACAGCAAAGGAAAGCGGATACAATAATGCGATCCAGGTATCGGACAGATATTCGGCACTTTATAATGAAGCTACAAGAAACTTAAACGTACTTAATCAGCAGATAAAAGATACGGAAGATGCGATCGTAAACAAGCAGGCAGAGATCAACAAGAGAAGTTCGGATCTTGCGAACGAAGGTGCAAAACTTCAGGTTTCGATCATCGACTGGTCAGACCAGCCCGAATCCGACGAACTTGCAAACCTTAAAAAACTTGCACAGAACAATGCATATGTTCAGAGTTACGATGCAGAACTCTTAAAGCTTCAGGAAGAACTCGGAAGACTTAATACACAGCTTGCAGGATTTAAAGAATACAAATCAGAAATGACATCACAGAAGGCAGCAAGCTATACCGGTATCTTAACCGAAGGCGGTAAGGCAGAACTTGAGGCTAACAAAGAAGCAGCAGAACTTACCATTACAAAAGAAATAGAAAAACTTGAAAATGCAAAGAACGGAATCAAAGCAGAATTTGACGGAGTTATCTCAGCGGTATATACGGAAGAAGGAAGCGTGGTAAGCACGGGAACTTCCATCATCTGTGTGGATTCACTTGAAGATGTATGCGTAAAATGTTATGCCAACAAATATGATATAATGAATATCGCGGAAGGCCAGATGGGTAATTTCAAACTTTTAAACAAGGATTACAGCGGTGAAGTTACAAGGATCGAAAAGATAGCAGGTCTTAATGCGGCAGCATCCACAGGTGTAGGTGTTGATATCACGGTAAACGATCCCGAAGATCTTATCCTCGGACTTGAAGTTAAGGCAAAGATCGGTACAGCTTCGGTTTCGGATGTAGTAAGCGTACCCAAGAGCGCTATCGTAAACGAAGATGACAAAAACTACGTATTCATTTCAAACGCTGATAAGAAAGTCGTAAAGACAAGTGTTGAGATCGGGATCCAGAATGACGATTACGCCGAGATCGTATCAGGTGTTAAAGAAGGCGACATCGTAGTATGGAGTGATTCAAAAGAATTAAGCGACGGAGATGATGTTCGCTTCTAAAATATAAGTGATCGATAAAGAAATACAAAGGTGCCCGGCATGAAGATCTGCCCGGCACCTTCAATACAGAAAAAAAGCAGGTAACAGTAATGGATGGAAAACAGACAGTAATAAGTGCAAACAATTTATCAAAGACATTTTCAAACGAATCGGTTCAGCAGCATGTATTAAAGAACCTTAACCTCTCGATCTACAAGGGTGATTTTACGGTAATAATGGGCAACTCCGGTTCCGGAAAAAGTACACTTCTTTATGCATTGTCGGGTATGGACCGCCCGAGCATTGGAACGGTCACATATCATGTAAACGAAGGAAAAAAAGATAAATTAACTGAGATAGAGATATCACAGTATAACAATGACAGACTCGCAAAATTCAGAAGAGATCATGTAGGATTCGTATTCCAGCAGAATTACTTAAATGACAGCATGAGTGCTCTCGACAATATCCTTGTGTGCGGTCTTTTAAAGAATTCCGACAAAAGGAAACTTACGCAGAGAGCCAAAGATCTTCTTGAAAAAGTTGAGATCACAGAGCGTGATTACAGAAAATTCCCCACTCAGTTATCGGGTGGTCAGCAGCAGAGAGTTGCGGTCGTAAGAGGTGTCATCAATGCTCCCGAAGTTTTATTCGCGGATGAGCCTACCGGTGCCTTAAACTCCCAGAATACGGAAAACGTT
>CADARM010000109.1 GCA_902790275.1 uncultured Lachnospiraceae bacterium | reverse complement strand
TGAATTTAATCCGTCTTAGAATAATTGCTTAGCTTATTCTTAACGTTTACTTTAGGTTTCTTTCTCTGAAATTACTCTCACATCTTTCGATGTGTTTTTTGAATTTTCAGGGTTGCATTGCTGTTTATTTGTCAAGGTTCTTTGCACTTGCCCGTTTTTGGCAGTGCTTGAATATAGTATCATTTTGAAATATGAATGTCAACAACTTTTTTAAAGAATTTTCAAAAATAAAAAAAAGTAGGAAAAATACCTAATAAATTAGTCTTCCCTACCTTTTCTTTTGTGTATTTTGAAGATACTTTTCGGCCTCTTCTTCGGATACTTTTCCGAACACGTTGAATATATGAAGCCCGTCAACGTTTACCGCATCCATTATGCCCTTAAGATAAACCTGCGCAATATGGTTCGCGCACACCCTGCAGTCGAACAGATCTTTTAATATGTATGCTTCTTTTATATCCTCTTCATCCTTAATTTGAAGAATGATCCTTATATAATTATGAAGGATCTCTGCGACACTCCTTCGCTCGATGGGTTCGCCGGGATCGGAGAGATCTTTCGTTTCGAGTACACCTTTAACAAGAAGTTCTTCCCGCGGGATACCCGAAAACGAAACAAGCAGGTTTATGAACTTTTCGCGGGTTATATATGAATCGTCTAACATGGCGTGATCTTAACAGTCAGGCTGTCGCAGGCTTTAAGCGGCGGGCAGGAAAAGACTTTATCCGATGAAACTGTGGTCTCCCCACTCCAGAGATCCGTTATCTCATAAGAGGAAGCGCTAAAGAAGCGTGCGGAATCGACCACTTTTTCTTCCATATAATTCCTGATAAGATCGAGATTGATCCTGATCGTGTCGTTTCTGTCGCCTAAACTTACATTAATAAATGAAAGCGCAACGCTGCCGTCCGATAAGGGTTTACAGAGAACATCCACCCTGTCGTTGTCTCTTATGTATGACTTGTCGGGAGGGACCGCTTTGGTCGTGTAGATCCTTTTTGCCTGTATGCCGAGTTCGTCCCGGTTAAGAGCAATGACTTCCTTATTACTAATAACGGAATAAACCTCATCGCCTTTTTGGACATTGCGAAGATCCATTCCGAGCATTAAGGGCGCGTTTAACATGCACCACATGGTCATGTGGGTCTTGCACATGGTATCGGTGAGCCCATCCATTCCTATCATGAGCATGTCGGGGTCATTGTAGCCTTTGTCGGGGCCCGAGAAAGAATCCATTATCACGGCCTTATTGTACTGGGCTGTAACACTGGTCGTATATGCGCCCTCCCAGGAAGCGTGGCCTCTGTCGCCGTCCGAGCCTACCTGGAATGTGATGTCGTTTAATATCCTCCACGAATCGCCGACTTTGTAGCCCCAGTTCTGAGGCTGGGTCTTGCCCCATTCGCAGATGGAGAAGACGATATCGTTGTCGGGTTTTGCTTTTTTAAAGCAGCCCTTTATCTTTGCATAGGATAAAAGAGTGTTTTCCTGACGTCTGTGATTCATAAGGCGGAGTTTGTTGATGCCTTTTTTAAGAGTGATCTTAATGGCCGCAGACTGGCGGAAAACTTTGGGGTCGCCCGTTGACGGAAGAAAATCGTCGTAGAAATATTCCGAATTATCCACCGCAACCTGAAGCCATGCGCCGACTCCTTCGGATGCGCCCGTGGCATACGAAACATAAAGATCGTACTCGCCTTCTTTTTCCACATTTACGTAGAATACAACTTCGCTGCTGAGTTCCCCTAAAGGTGTTGTGTCGGGGCCGGTTCCGTCGTAAGTACCGATGCCGGTGATATAATCATCCTCGACAAAAGCCCTGCTTCCGATGATTGCAGCTTCCTTATATGAAATATATTTATCCTCAAATCTTATGCCCTTGATATTGGGTGCAAAGGTATATCTCGCATTTTCGGGGTTCGAAAAGGTCGCGTTGTCCCAGACGTTGTAGCAGTTATCGATCTTTATAAAATCGATATTCCACTTAACGTAGTCTTCGGCATCCGTCTTTTCGTGACCGCATGTTCCGACTTCGAGTCCCGAGCAGAGTTTTGAGCCGATGTCATTGTACATTCCGAATTTAAGGCCTTTGGAATGAATGAAATCCGACATTTCGGCAAACCCGTGCGGAAACTTTACGGGGTCGGAAGAAAGATGTCCGTTGATACGCGAACTGTTATAGCACCCGTCGTCCAGGACCACATACTTATAGCCAAGTTCATCAAGGCCCAGTTCGATAAGTCTTTCACACATGCACTTTGTGAGTGCTTCCGTATTGCCGCTTCCGAATGCATTCCAGCTGTTCCAGCCCATAGCAGGAAGGCGCTTCTTTTTCTTAAAAAGCGCCTTGCCGGTTTTGAATGAATCAAAAGCGAATTTTTTATCACTTATTTTATAAGGATCCATAATAAATCAATTTATTCATTTCTGTAATCGGTAACTCTCTTTGTCTTCTTTTCGCTTCTCGGAAGTGTACCGATGGGAACAACAGTTACTCTGGGTGTGGCTCCGATGTATGTCTTGAATACGTTTGCGATCTCTTTGGACATATTTTCGAAGCTTACTCTTCCTTCGCCTTCAACCGTAAGAAGGAAGACGTCTCTGTTCTTGTCGTCTTCGTGAGCAAGGGTTACGCGGTACTCGCTTGTAGCGCCGTCAACTTTGGCGAGCATTTCCTCAACCTGGGCAGGGAACATATTAACGCCGTGGATCTTGAACATGTCGTCACTTCTTCCCTTGATAACGTCAAGTCTGGGATATTTGCATCCGCACTTGCACTCGCCGGGAACGATCCTTGACAGATCGTGTGTACGGAAACGAAGTAAAGGTGCGCCCTCTTTTACAAGTGTCGTGATAACGATCTCACCTTCTTCACCGTCGGGTACGTTTTCGCCTGTGACGGGATCGATGATCTCGATGTATAAGAAGTCGTCGAAGCAGTGCATTGCAGTTTCGCCGGGACAGTTGATACCGATACCGGGTCCGTAGATCTCGGTAAGTCCGTAGATATCGTAAAGTTCGATGCCGAGTCCCTCGCGGATGGTCTGACGCATCTTATCCGACCAGCGCTCCGATCCGATGACACCTTTTTTAAGATGGATCTGATCTCTGATGCCTCTCTTGTTGATCTCTTCGGAAAGAAGAAGTGCGTAAGATGAGGTGGCGCAAAGTACTGTGGACTTTAAGTCGATCATCATCTGGATCTGCTTTTCCGTATTTCCGGGTCCCATGGGGATAGCCATTGCGCCGAGTCTCTCGCAGCCTGCCTGGAATCCGACACCTGCAGTCCATAATCCGTATGCGGGAGTGATATGGATACGGTCTTTTTCCGTTATGCCTGCAAGACGATAACAACGTTCAAACATGATCGCCCAGTCTTCAACGTCTTTTTTTGTATAAGGGATGATAACAGGCTTTCCGGTAGTTCCCGAAGAAGAATGGATTCTTACAACTTCTTCGTCAGGCACAACCTGGATTCCGAGAGGATATGCATTTCTTAAATCCTGCTTATCCGTAAAAGGGATCTTGTAAAAATCTTCCTCTGACTTGACCTCGGTAAGTCCGATCTCACGATACTTCTTACCATAGTAGCTGTCTCCTGCCACAAGTCTTTTAACCTGCTTGTCGATTAATTCCAACTGTTCTTTTGAAGGTTTCATGATTTGCTCCTTAATTTATTTTATTTTTCCACCTCATCAGTCAGCTTCGCTGACAGCTTGTCTCGCCTCCCGGCTCGGTCGGTTCGCATACAGCGGTCCACCGGACCGCGCTCACCCTCGAGGGGAAGCCTCAAGGGGAAGGCTTATTTTTTGCCGACTTCAACGCCGTGAAGGAAGGCCTTTTTGTTTATTTCCACAAAGTTTGCTTTGACGCTTGTCTCGATAGTTGTAAGAAGATCCTCTTCGGAAAAAGGAAGGAATCCCGCGCCCTTGGCAACGCCGAGTACGGCTACGTTAAAGAACTTGGATGAACCGAGTTCTTCGCAGAGAGTATCCGCATTTAAAACCACGAGGTTTTTGATCGTTTTCTGAAGATATGCGATCATTTCTTTTCCGTCGTATCCCGTAGGATTTAAGGATTCGGTAACGGGCTTTAAGCAGACTTCGTTGGTGATGACCGCGCCGCCTTCTTTCAGATAGTCAAGGTTTCTTACAGCTTCCGAAGGTTCGAAAGCGATGATAAGATCCGCACTCTTCTTGGGAATAAGAGGCGAGTATGCGTCTTTTCCCATTCTTACATGGCTGGTAACGGGACCTCCTCGCTGAGCCATACCGATCGTCTCCGCAGAGTGTACCGTCTCACCTTTTTTCTCGGCTGCTGCCGCAAGAAGTTTGGATGCAAGTACCGTTCCCTGTCCGCCGACACCGCAAAGTAAAATATTGTAAGACATCTAGCGCACCTCCTTTTCGATAGCACCCGTCGGGCAGACCTGAGCACATAAAGTGCAGCCTGTACACATCGAAGCATCGATGGTCACTGTCTTGCCTTCTGCGGAAATCGCGGGACATCCGATCTCACGGATACATTTTCTGCATCCGATGCACTTGTCGGTGATCACGCATTTTTCGGTGGGTTTGAAAAGTGCCACGCATGATGATTTAAAGATGATGGCTTTGACACCAGGTGCCGCAGCGCATTCATTTATCGCATTTATCGCTTCTTTCTGATCTAAAGGATCGACAGTGAGTACCTTTTCGATACCCATTCCCTTAAGAATCTTTTCGATACTGATCTTGTTTACGACATCACCCATCATGTTCATTCCGGTTCCGGGATGGGGCTGATGTCCGGTCATTGCAGTCGTGGAGTTATCGAGCACGCAGAGGATCATGTCCGCTTCGTTGTAGACCGCATTTGCGATGCCCGTCATACCCGATGCAAAGAATGTCGAGTCGCCGACGAACGCAAAGTTGACGGTCTCGGAGTCGGTCCAGTGAAGACCCTGTGCCATCGTGATGCCCGCACCCATGCAAAGACATGTGTCAACCATATCAAGAGGCATCGCGTTTCCGAGAGTATAACATCCGATATCTCCGGAGAAGTTGGCCTTCTTTCCTTTCATTGCCTGCTTAACCGCATAAAAGCTTGCTCTGTGAGGGCATCCTGCGCAAAGAACGGGAGGACGCATGGGAGGAGCGGGAATATCTGAAGTATCGGCCTTCTCTTCTTCCTTATACTCGCCGAGGAATCGTGCGATCTCGGCTGCAACGCCTTCGGCTGTGTTTTCGCCTGCAAGAGGTGAATTGCCCGTGTGTTTTCCGAGCACCTTTATCTTAAGCTGCTTCTTTCCGATAAGCTGTAAAAGTTCTTCCTCAAGGTAAGGGAAAAGTTCCTCGACAACGAGAACTTCTTCCACGCCTTCAAGTGCTTTAAGTAAGAATTTCTCAGGAAGGGGATGGGGAGTCGCAATTCTTATCAAAGACACATCCGTTCTTTCCTGGATGTATTCTTTTGCGTAAGCATAGCTTGCTCCGCCCGCAAGGACCGCTTTTTTGTTGCCTGCTTTTCCCTGAAGTATGTTGTATTTATAATCCGAGAATTCATCACCGATAGCGGGATTTCTCTTCTCGATCATTTCATGGTTCATCCTCGACAAACGGGGGAAGATTACGAAACGCTTGGAATTCTTAACAAATCCGGGGATCTCCTTAGGCTTTGCGTTCTCATCGTAAGTGATCGAACCGTATGCGTGGTCGATCCTTGTGGTGGGTCTGAAAAGCACGGGAGTTTTGTGTTTTTCGGAATACTCGAAAGCATCTTGGATCATTTCATATGCTTCTTCGACACTGCTCGGATCGAATACGGGAATACGGCAGTACTTTGCGAAAAGTCTCGTATCCTGCTCGGTCTGTGAGGAAATGGGGCCGGGATCGTCTGCGGATACGACTACGAGTCCGCCCTCGACTCCGACATACGCAAGTGACATGAGCGCATCGCTTGCCACGTTAAGACCCATCATCTTCATTGTGACAAGGCATCTTGCGCCTGCATAAGATGCACCTGCTGCTACTTCCATTGCAGCCTTTTCGTTGATAGACCACTCTAC
>CADARM010000108.1 GCA_902790275.1 uncultured Lachnospiraceae bacterium | reverse complement strand
CTTTTCCGAAGAAAAGCGTTCTTTTTGACAAGGTAGTGAAGGGAAGCTTTGTATATTTTGTCCATTCGTATTATCTGGTAGCGGAGGATAAGAAGATAGTTGCCGCTACGACGAAGTACGGTGCTACGATCCATGCGGCGGTGGAGTGGGGCAATATCTATGCCACACAGTTCCATCCCGAGAAGAGTTCATCGGTAGGACTTAAAATATTGAGCAATTTCCTGGAGGCATAAATGCATACTAAAAGAATCATCCCCTGCCTTGACGTAAATGCGGGTCGAGTGGTCAAGGGTGTAAATTTCGTGAACTTAATAGATGCGGGAGATCCCGTAGAATGTGCGCTTGCCTACGATAAGGCTGGCGCGGACGAACTTGTATTTTTGGATATCACGGCCAGTTCCGATGCAAGAGATACGGTCGTTGACATGGTAAGAGCAGTAGCCGAGAGCGTGTTTATCCCGTTTACCGTAGGCGGCGGCATAAGAACCGTTGACGATTTTAAAAAGATATTAAGAGAAGGTGCGGATAAGGTTGCGGTAAACTCTGCTGCGATCATGGATCCGACTCTTATTTCCAGAGCGGCCGACAAATTCGGTTCGCAGTGCGTTGTCGTTGCGATCGATGCGAAAAAAAGAGCCGACGGCAGCGGCTGGAATATATTCAAAAACGGCGGACGTGTCGATATGGGCATAGATGCCGTGGAATGGGCCGTTAAAGCCTGTGAACTCGGTGCGGGAGAGATCCTTTTGACCAGTATGGACTGTGACGGAACAAAGAACGGATACGATATCGAACTCACAAGAACGATAGCGGATCTTGTTTCCATACCCGTTATCGCGTCCGGCGGTGCCGGCACGAAAGAGCATTTCAAGGATGCGCTTACCGAAGGAAAGGCTGATGCAGCGCTTGCGGCAAGTCTTTTCCACTTCAAAGAACTCGAGATAAGAGAAGTTAAAAAGTATCTTGCAAACGAAGGAATTCCCGTGAGGTTATAATTATGCCGCCTATTCAGGGAGAATGGGAAAAAGCTCTTAAACCTGAGTTTGATAAGGAATATTATGTAAACCTATATAAAAAGCTGGTCTCGGAATACCGGCAGTTTTCGGTTTTTCCTCCCAAACAGGAGATTTTCAACGCATATCATTTCACGCCGCTCGACGACGTTAAAGTTGTGATCCTGGGACAGGACCCTTACCACGATGTGGGACAGGCACACGGTCTTTGTTTTTCGGTGCAAAAGGGCATAGATATTCCTCCTTCCCTAAAAAACATCTACGAAGAACTGCATAACGAGCTTGGTTGTTACATACCTGACAACGGTTATCTTGAGAAATGGGCCAGACAGGGCGTTTTTCTTCTTAATGCCGTACTCACCGTAAGGGCTCACAATCCTCAGTCGCACCAGGGGATCGGCTGGGAAAGATTTACGGATGCGACCATAAAGATATTAAACGATCAGGACCGTCCGATGGTCTTTATGCTCTGGGGTAAATCTGCGATATCGAAAAAAGAGCTTTTAAACAACCCGAAACACCTCATTTTAACGGCTCCGCATCCTTCGCCGCTTTCGGCGTACAGGGGATTTTTCGGGTGCGGACACTTCAAAAAAGCCAATGATTTTTTGAGGGAAAACGGGCTTCGCGAAATCGACTGGCAGATCGAAAACATAAAATAAATCAAAAAAGCCAAAAAGTATTATAAAAAAAGGGCTTTAACTTGATAATATCGTTTGATTTTTGACACTATAAAGTATATAATAAATAATGGTGTGGGTTTTATGGAAGATTCACCCAAACTGACATTTTGGGGAGGCATTCATGAAAGAATTAATGATAATGTATCATCCTGTGAAAAAGGAGATTCGTTTTCTGGCCAAGGCAAAAGGCGAATTCGTTGAGATTCCTTATGCCATGTGTCCCTGGCTTAATCAGTATGGACCTGATAACGGCGAATTCTTACTCCAGAATCACGGAAATAAATTCTTTGATGATATTTGGGAACAATTCTTAAGGGATAACGTCAATCTTGTGTTTAAGGGTACCAAGGTTGATTATGACGATTTTGTAAAGAAGGTAAAAGAATACAACAAATCGGTTAAGGAAGACAGATTTAAAGTTAAACAGTTTATCGAGCTTCCTTCCGTTACGGATATTTACACTGCGATCGCTGATTTCTGCGATGAGACACTCGAGACATTCGATACGGAACTTCAGAATTCCGACATCAGAAAGTCATTTGTTGAAAGAAAGACCGAGTTCGAATCCAAGAAAGCCAAGCTTAACAATTCGGATGTTAACCTTTGTCTTGTAGGTACATATTCTTCAGGTAAGTCGACATTCATCAATGCGCTTATCGGTAAGAGAATACTTCCCGAGAGCATCAATTCCGAGACAGCTAAGATGTTCAGGATCAAGAACGCTAAAGAGCCCGCTGTTTCGTTTGTGATCAAAAAAGGCGATTCCGATAAATCTGTTATCGCGAACATTGTCTGGGACAAGGAGAAGAAGAGATTTGCATTCCACGCTGACGGCGAATGCGAGATCACTCAGGAAAAGATCAACTCCGAAGTTAACTCAGCCATCATGTTCAGACTTCAGCAGCATGAACAGCTTTATCAGGTACTTAAGAAATTAAACGACATTCCCAATATGGGAACCGACGAGAATGAGGAATATATCGACGGTATCATCGAAGTAAGTTTCCCCATTCCGCTTGATGAGAACATTAACTTCACGTTTTACGATACACCCGGTACGGACTCCAATTCCAACGAGCACCTTCTCGTACTTCAGAAGGCACTTGCTCAGCAGACCAACTCGATCCTCATCGTTTTGTATGAGCCGACCAAGATGGAAGGTACCGGTAACTCGATCCTCTACAATCTGATCAATTCAAGCAACAGAGAGAACGAGGCTACGACCATCGACCTTACAAGATCGCTTCACGTTATCAACCAGGCCGATACAAAATCTCTTACAGACCTTCAGCTTTTGAAGAAAAAGAAAGTCGAAGTTACTCTTAAAGAGACTGACAAGATCTACAACGAAGAGGCACAGCAGATCGACCTTTCCAAAGAAAGACTTTTCTTTGTATCGTCAAAGGCTGCATACATTTCAAAGGCTATCGGAAACAACGTTGATACCGAAGACGAAAGAAGATGGCTTGCCAACCACAAGAATGAGATCAACAACGATCCCGTTGACGATCCTTTCAGAGTTGAGAACATTAAAGTCGATGTTGATACGGGTATGTACTTCAAACTTGACAAGCTTGCCCGTTCCGATAACGAGACAAAAGCTCTTATCAAGGATTGTATCGACGAATTAAAGAAATGCCAGAATCCCGAAGACTCCAGTCTTTACCCGATTCTTCACAGAATATACGTTAACTCAGGTATGTATGCGATCGAAAAAGAGATCATCCAGTACGGTCGTAAATATGCCCTCGCCGTAAAGGCGAAAGGTCTTTATGACGGTATCAAGAGTGTTGTAGATTTCATCCGTGAAGACTACGAGGTTATCGAGAATCAGGCAAGACTTTCGAAGGAAGAGATCGAAAGAAACATCAATACCATGAAGACCAGCATGGTTAAGGATATTGATGAAGCATATGCGGATTACCTTCAGAATATGACGACCGAAAACATGGTATTCCAGATCGATGATATCAACCAGCTGTATACCGTAATGGGTAACCGTCAGATCCAGGCAGGTAAGATCGCAGACAAGATGAAATGGATCGCTCTTCGCCCCGAAGTATTCGAAGAGAAGAACAACATCATCAGAAACGAACTTAACAGATATCTTCAGGAGATCGATGATAACTACAAGAACAATCGTGGAAGGATCCTTATCCAGCAGATCGATGAACTTAAGGGAATCATCATCAAGAAGATTTCAGGTTATAAAGGAATCGACGAAGAGATCATCAAGAGGATCACGAACGTTGCCGACACACAGGTACCTCCTTCAAGTCTTAAGGCTTTGAAGATGGATGAGTACATCAACAAGCAGAAGGCAATCTTCATTTTCTCGACAAACGACAAGAAGTCTTACAAGAACGACGTCGAGACCATGTTTGCAAATACGACCAAGGTACAGTTCGATTCGTACATCGAAGAGATCACCAAGGTTGCCATCGATAAGACTGCAGAACTCGTTCAGGAGTTCAAGAACAATATCGATATTATTTCCGCTAACCTCGAACTTCTTATAAAGGATGAGGAAAAGGCCAGCGCTGAACAGGCTAAGGCTAAAGCGGTACTTGATCTCGTCGAGAAGAAGGATAAAGAGCTTAACATGAAGATCTGGGGCGAAGATAAAGAAGATAAGCCCATCGATGTTAACGATACCGATTCGACAGACGATGACGAAGAATAAAAAAATAATAAGGGGGGGTCTTAAGTAAGACCCTCTTTTTTTATGCTTAGGACAAACGGATTATGTGGTGGATTTTACTTGTACTTCTTTACGGCCTGCTTAAAGGCGGAAGAGAGATCGTAAAGAAGAAATCGCTTGAAAAGAACAGTGTTATAGAAGTATTGATCGTTTATACGCTTTTGTCGTTTGTATTCGTTATTCCCGGAATAAAGAATGCGGCAGAGGTGGATTTCAGGTTCCTGCTTCCCATAGCCTTTAAATCGTTCATTATCTTCGTGGCGTGGATACTTTCGTTTAAGGCCATAAAACAGATGCCTGTAAGCCTCTACGGCGTTATAGACTTATCCCGCGTGGTATTCGCATCAAGCCTCGGGATAATCATCCTTCACGAAGAGATGACGCTCACGACGATCATAGGCTCGGTACTTGTCTGCATTGGTGTTCTTTTATGCGAGAGAAAAAAGAATTTAAAAGATGAGAAAGTAAGTTTTAAGATAGTCTGCTTCACGATGATATCGTGTCTTTTCAATGCGATATCGGGTGTGATGGATAAGATACTTACAAAACATGTTACAAGCACCCAGCTTCAGTTTTGGTATATGCTCTTTCTCGTGATCTATTATATAATATACATAATCGTGACGAGGGAGAAGATCAAGTTCTTAAACGCATTAAAGAATTACTGGATCTGGATACTCGCCATCATGTTTGTTATCGGCGACAAGGCATTGTTTATCGCAAACAGCATGCCTGAATCGAGAGTTACGGTTATGACGCTCGTAAAGCAAAGCTGCTGCATTGTAACGATCTTAGCCGGCAAACTTATCTTTAAAGAGAAAAACATTCGCTATAAGCTTATATGTGCGGCTATCATTATCACAGGTATAGTCATCGCGGTATTATAGTCATACGAGAGGAAGAGAAATGAAATTCGTTATACAGAGAGTAACAAAAGCAAGTGTTGCGGTCGACGGAAAGATCGTCGGAAAGATAGATAAAGGTTTTCTTGTACTTATCGGTGTATCGGGAAACGACACGAAAGAGATAGCCGATAAGATGATAAAGAAAATGCTCGGTCTTCGTATCTTCGAAGACGAGAACGGAAAGACCAATCTTTCTTTGGAAGATGTCGGCGGAGAACTTCTTCTTATATCGCAGTTCACTCTTTATGCGGACTGTAAAAAAGGCAACAGGCCTTCGTTTACCGATGCCGGTGCACCCGATATGGCAAACGCACTTTACGAGTACATAATCGACGAGTGCAAAAAAAGCGGTAAAAAAGTCGAAAAAGGTATCTTCGGAGCAGATATGAAAGTTGAACTTTTAAACGACGGACCGTTTACGATCGTGCTCGATTCGGCTCAGATAATGTAAGATTTCATTCCCTGAATAATTGATAGATATGGATAAAAAAGAGTTAAGAAAAAAATTTATTGAGATCAGAAAAAACATAAGCGAAGAGGACAGAAAAAAACAGTCCGATTCGATGGTAAAAAGCATTGTCGAACTGATCGAAAAAAATGATTTTGATTCGGTATTCCTTTATGCACCCAAAGAATATGAAGTTGATATTATTGGGGTTTTCGATGCATGTAAAGGAATACCTGTTTTTTTCCCGAGATGCGAAAAAGATACGATGGATTTTTACGAGACGGATGATCTTGGCAAACTTAAGCCGGGAAGTTTTAACGTAAAAGAACCTGACGCAACATGTAAGGTATTTGAATATAAA
>CADARM010000107.1 GCA_902790275.1 uncultured Lachnospiraceae bacterium | reverse complement strand
TCGTTTCATTGTTCATGGATGCGGTATTTAAATAATTAAGAACTGCGGACTTTAAGCCCGAGAAGCTGAAATCATACTCGCTTCCGCCAACCTTGGCACGGGGGAATTTGATCGCTTCGGGATTGCCGCTTTTTGAAACCTTATCGATCTTGGGTCCGCCGGGATAGCCGAGGCCGATGGCTCTTGCCACTTTATCAAAAGCTTCGCCTGCTGCGTCATCTTCCGTTCTGCCGAGTATCTCATATTCTCCGTAATCGGACACTTTAACAAGATGTGTATGGCCGCCCGAAACGACAAGACACATAAAAGGAGGCTCAAGTTCCGCGTTGGCTATATAGTTGGCGCAGATATGGCCTTCGATATGATGTACTCCGATTATGGGAAGTTTGGATGCATAGGCCATAGCCTTTGCAAAAGATACTCCGACAAGGAGAGGACCTACAAGACCGGGTCCGTATGTTACGGCTACGGCAGACATATCTTTCAAATCTATTTTGGAATCTTCAATCGCCTTTGCCACAACCTGATTTATTTTATCTATATGTTTTCTTGATGCTATTTCCGGGACCACGCCTCCGTATAGAGTGTGGAGGTCGATCTGCGAATAGATGACATTCGACAAAACTTCCCTTCCGTTTTTAACCACCGCTGCTGCCGTTTCGTCACACGATGATTCTATTGCCAGTATATACACGTCTTCCATTATAAAAATCCTTTGAATCTATTCATTTTTGGAGGTCTCTTCGTCGAGATCGCCCATATCTTCTTCTTTTGCAAGATCAAAACCGTAAATCTTCCAGTGTCCGTCTTCATCTTTTCTCATGATAAATACTTCATTGGAATACATATATTCGGTGCCCTGTCTTAATCTGTATGTGGCATAGAGTCTTGCCCACTCAAAGCCGTCTTCGTAAAATCTTTCCACATCTGCAGCTGCGGATACCGAGTAACCGGATACAACTATCTTCTGCGACTGGAAGTTAAGAACTTCTTCCTGAAGATCATTAAGATATTTATCAAAGGTCATATTGGCCTTTAACTCATCATCGTAAAGTTCATATGATCTTTCAGCCAGCTGTTCAAGCTGTTCCTGAGTAAGCGTGTCGTTGTAGAAGCAGCATGTGATCTCGCTGTAATACTTTAACACTTCCTTTGGTGTGGGAGGATAGGATTTATCGATATCCCTGAGTAATATATCCATTGCCTGCGAAACATTCACTTCGGGCTCCCCGGGATTCTGACTCTTCTTGCTTTGCACCCAAAAAACAACAATAACTGCAACAGCTATCGCTACAATACCGATTATTCCGATTATCGTTGTTTTCTTTTTCATCAAAGTTACCTTTTACGCCTCATCAAATCTGAGATCGGCGCTCATTCCGTCTTTGGCCGCAACGGTTGCGGGGAATATATCTTTTGCGTTGTCCAGGTATTCCTTAGGTTTAAAGAGGGACGGACTGTAATGTGTAAGCCACATCTCCTGCACATCTGCTTCCTTTGCCATCTGCGCTGCTTCGGCAAACGTCATATGCTTATGCTCTTTAGCTTTCTCAAGGCTTTCGGTATCACCGTACATTCCTTCGCAGATAAAAAGATCCGATTCTTTGGCAAAAACGGGAATGTTTTTGCAGGGTCTTGTATCGGTGGTATATGTTACCTTGATCCCTTTTCTCGGCGGTCCCATTACCATTTCGGGAGTATATGTTCCGGCTTCATCGGATACAGACTCTCCCTTCTGAAGTTTTGACCAGAACATAAGAGGGATATTTAAACTCTTTGCTTTGTCGGAATCAAATCTGCCTGCGCGGTCAATAGAGATACTGTATCCGTAGCAGGTCACATTGTGATTGACCCTGAAAGCGTCTATATGAAAATCCTTAAATTCTATTCTCTGCGAATCGCCTTCGACCTCAATGTAATTAAGTTCAAACGGAAGCTGGGGTGCGATGACAAGAAGCGATTCGACCACCCTCTTTAAGCCCTTGGGGCCCACAAGCATGATGGGCTCGGTGCGGTCACAGTTGCCGAGTGTTAAAAACATACCGGGCAGACCGGAAATGTGGTCCGCATGGAAATGCGTAAAAAGGATAAGATCGATGGGTTTGGGACTCCATCCTTTTTCCTTGAGCGCAACCTGCGTTCCTTCGCCGCAGTCTATAAGCACGTTCGTGCCGTTGTATCTTACCATTAAAGACGTAAGCCATCTGTTAGGGAGGGGCATCATTCCGCCGGTTCCCAAGAGACATACTTCAAACATGTTTCACCTCAATTGTCTTTAAGCCAGTAGATCGCAGCATCCTCTTTCGGATTCGAATAAAATCCGGGACGCGTTCCTTCATAAACAAATCCGAGTTTTTCGTAAAGCTTTCTTGCAGGTTCGTTTCCCGCCCTGACTTCGAGCGTAAATTCCTTAACGCCTTTTTTTCTTCCTTCTTCAAAAAGTTTTGTGAGAAGGTCTTTTGCAATATTTCTTCTTCTGTATTCACTGCTTACGGAAACATTCATGATATCCGCCGTTTCAAAACTTATTATCATGCCAGCGGATGCTATCACTTTTCCGTTTTCATCATCCCTTACCGCCATATAAAGCGCATCCGGATTGTTTATTTCCTCTTTCAGGGATTCAAGACTCCAGCCGTCGGTAAAATTCTCCTTTTCAAGTAAAGCGATACCTTCGACGTTTTCGTCATTCATCTTTTCGTATAAAAACATATCTTTAAGCGTTTAAGAGTGCTTCCCTCTCTCTTTCGGCCTGAGGTTTTCTTAAGTATACGGGTGTAACCTCTGCCGCTTCCTTCGCTTTTCCTTCTTCGGCATATGCCTTTCCAAGAACCGCAACATTGGCTGCGTTCTGATAAGCATTCATTGCACTCGGGAAAACATAAGGAACATTCAAATTGTTTTCAATGAATTCTCTGTATACCGGTACACCGTCACCCGTAAAGTATACTTTCTTTCCGAGTGCTTCCAGTTTCTGTAAAAGTTCTCCTATCTCGCAGTTGACGGGTTCGATCACTTCTACAGGTTTAACATCGCCGTCGTTAAATGTATAAGCGGCTGCATAGACCTGCGATCTTCTCGCATCCATTATCGGACATACAACACCGTCGACGCCGATCCAGTTTAATGAAAGTGCTTCGAGGGTCGAAACTTCAACCACCTTTTTACCAAGTCCGAGTCCCAGGCCTTTGATGGTTGCGACTCCGATCCTTAATCCGGTAAACGATCCGGGACCGTTTGCACACGCAAGATAATCGACACTGTCAAGATCGTCGCCGAGAGTCTTTAAAAGCTCATCGAGCATCGGCATGAGTGTCTGCGAATGCGTCTTCTGGTAATTGATATTTATAATTCCTTTTATTTTTTCATCTTCAAGATATGCGACCGAAGCCACAAGTCCGGATGAATCCATAGCTAAAATCTTCAACTTAAATAACCTTCTTTTTCAGTTTTGGTAACCGTTATCTTTCTGTAGTCGTTACCCTTTGACAGATCCTTTTCTATCTTTACGCAAAAGGTTCCCTTCGGAATGATCTCTTCGATAAGGCCTGCCCACTCAATAATCGTGATGCCGTCCGAATATACGCAGTCGTCAAATCCGACTTCTTCCATCTCACCCGGATCTCCGATCCTGTAAACATCGAAATGATGAAGCGGCATCTTGCCCTGATAATATGATTCAAGGATCGTAAATGTGGGACTTGTAACGTTATCCGTGATCCCGAGTCCTTTTGCTATGCCTTTTGTAAATACGGTCTTGCCGACCCCCAGATCTCCGATCAAAGCAATGACCGTACCGGGAAGAGCTTTTGCCGCAAAATCCATTCCGAGAGAATATGTCTCTTCGGGAGAATTGACTTCGTAGGTTCTTTCAAATGTATTATCCATCAGAGACCTCCGAATTTAATCTTTACGTTTTTAGGGTCCATATGAGTATTTATCATCATAAGAACATCTCCGGTCTTATCTCCCATATCTTTTTTGGGGAAGATAAAAGCGGAGTTTCTGCCTGTATAGATAAAATAACTCTGTCTTGTGTTGCAGGCTTTTACACAGTCGCTCCAGGGAACGGTCTGCTCCTCGCCCTGTGCTTTTACCGTGATGCCCTCGTCGTTTAAAACATAAGAAACGGGTTCACGGAAAAAATCTATCATCTTGACCTTCATAAAAGAAGATCTTAAAAGACTGATCGGAAGATAAAAGATCAAAAGAAGTCCGGCTGCAAGATAATACCATTTCATATATCCGACAAAAAGGATAATGAATACAACGCCCAATGCCGAGGCCATCAAAGAGACCGGCTTCTTGTATGAATGCTGCAAATTGAAGTCATAAAGTTTTGAAGTTGTCATTTGTACGTCGAATGTGACTTCCATCGTTTTTTCCTTTTCAGTAACACATAATAATACAAGATATAGTATACTTGTAAAGGCGTATTTTTTCAAGTATGGGATATCTTGAAGAAGGCATAAAAAAACAGGCTCCGAAATACTCGGAGCCCGTGTATTTTACTGGTTTTGTGCAGCTTCAGCAGCCTGTTTCTTGGCAAATCCCGCACGCTTTCTTAACGTAGGATCAAGAATCTTCTTTCTCATACGAAGATGTTCGGGAGTAACTTCCAGAAGTTCGTCCGTATCAATGAAATCTATAGCCTGTTCGAGGCTTAGGATCCTGGGCGGAACAAGGTGAAGTGCTTCATCTGCCGAAGATGAACGTGTATTTGTAAGATGCTTTGTCTTGCAGACATTAAGCTCGATATCTTCAGCTTTGGGACACTGTCCGATGATCATTCCGGCATAAACAGTTTCGCCGGGTCCGATAAAGAGTGTTCCTCGCTCCTGTGCGTTGAAAAGACCGTAAGTTACACTCTCGCCGCCTTCAAATGCGATAAGAGATCCCTGTTTTCTGTACTGGATGTCTCCCTTGTAAGGGCCGTATCCTTCAAAAAGAGTATTTAAGATTCCGTTACCCTTTGTATCCGTAAGGAAATCTCCTCTGTATCCGATAAGTCCTCTTGAAGGGATCAGAAACTCAAGTCTTGTATATCCGCCCGATGCGCTGCCCATTGTTACGAGCTCGCCCTTTCTCTGGGAGAGTTTTTCGATAACGCTTCCTGAAAATTCTTCAGGTACGTCGATGTATGCTCTTTCCATCGGCTCCAAAAGTTTGCCGTTTTCGTCTTTCTTGTAAAGAACTTCTGCCTTGCTTACAGCAAATTCATATCCTTCTCTTCTCATGTTCTCGATGAGAACGGAAAGATGAAGTTCACCTCTTCCGGATACCTTGAATGCATCCGTGCTGTCCGTCTCTTCAACTCTCAAAGAGACATCGGTATTGAGTTCCTTGAAAAGTCTGTCTCTGATATGACGGCTTGTTACGTATTTTCCTTCTCTTCCGGCAAGCGGTGAGTCGTTTACCAGGAAATGCATAGCGATCGTGGGCTCCGAGATCTTCTGGAAAGGAATGGGTTCGGGTGCATCCACGCTGCAGAGAGTATCCCCGATATGGATATCCGAAATACCCGAGATAGCTACGATCGAACCGATGCCCGCTTCTTTAACTTCCACTCTCTCGAGTCCGTCGAATTCGTATAATTTTGAAATCTTAACTTTTCTTGATTTTTCGGGATCGTGTGCATTGACGATAATAACATCATCGTTTGTATGCACCATTCCTCTGTCGACTTTACCTACGCCGATCCTTCCGACATACTCATTGTAGTCGATGGTACTGATAAGAATCTGCGTGCCGCCTTCGGGATCGCCCTGAGGAGCGGGAATATAATCAAGGATAGTCTCAAAAAGAGGAGACATATCTTTTGCTTCATCACCAAGATTTTTAACAGCTGTTCCTGCTTTTGCGGATGCAAAAATGAAAGGACAGTCAAGCTGGGCATCATCTGCATCGAGGTCGAGGAAAAGTTCAAGTACTTCATCTACGACTTCTTCGCTTCTTGCTTCGGGTCTGTCGATCTTGTTTACACATACGATAACGGGAAGTTTTAATTCAAGTGCTTTTCTTAAAACGAACTTTGTCTGAGGCATGGGGCCTTCGAAAGCATCCACAAGAAGGATAACTCCGTTAACCATTTTAAGAACACGTTCCACTTCTCCGCCGAAATCAGCATGGCCCGGTGTGTCGATGATGTTGATCTTTACAGCTGTATTTTTTGAGAGGATCGTGATTCCTCTCTCTCTTTCTATATCGTTTGAGTCCATGACTCTCTCGGCAACTTCCTGGTTGTCTCTGAAAGCACCGCTCTGCTTCAAAAGACCGTCAACCAATGTGGTCTTGCCGTGATCGACATGCGCTATAATTGCTACGTTACGAATATCTTCTCTTGTCGTAATCATAAAATATTTCCTCCAAATTGACACCGTTTGAGAGTATAACACCAAGAATAATCACGTGCAAGAAAAATTTTTTTACCCTTAAATATGAAATTATCTCTTAATGAAGAATTTACCGATGATCACACAAAGCGCAAATACTATTACGTTAATGCATACAACGGTAGCGCCGATGGGCGTTGAAAGAATAATGGAAACGATGATCCCGGTGATGGCACAAAATACGCCTATGGTACCGGAAGCGATCACTACCGATAAGAAACTTCTGAATATCCTTTCCGAAGACAATACGGGAAATACGATCAGAGCAGAGATAAGGAGTGAACCTACAAGCTGCATGCTGAGTACTATTACAACAGCGATTATTACGGAAAGAAGGAATTTATAAAGATTGGTTCTTATACCTGTGGCGGATGCGAAGCTTTCATCAAAGGTAACGGAAAAGATCCTGTGATAAAAGATGATAAAGAAAGCAACGACCACAGCTGATAAAACTATACAGAGAATAACGTCGAGTGTCGAAAGCGTAAGGATCGACATCGAGCCGAAAAGTGTTGAGCAGACATCTCCCGAAAGAGAACCTGTTCTTTTATTGGGGAAAAGATTGAGCAAAAGATAACCGAATGCAAGCGAGCCTACCGAAAGCATGGCTATAGCCGCATCGCCTTTGATCTTTCTTTTTTCGTTTGAACCCATCAAAATAACAGCCACCAGTACGGTAACCGGGAGCACCAGAAGCATTTCATCCGATAATGACATTATCATTGCGATACAAAGCGCACCGAAAGCCACATGCGATAAGCCGTCTCCGATAAATGAGAGTCGCTTAAGCACTATGGTCGTGCCGAGAAGCGAAGCGCAAAGAGCGATAAGCGTTCCGACGATCAATGCGTTTCTCACCATCGGACGAGCAAGATATTCCGTTAACAGAGTTAAAACAGACATCCGCCGTTCTCCTTAATAAATTCGTGTTTAGTACAGAATACGCATTTTTCCTTGCCGATATGAAGAATATGTGTCGCATACTTCTTTGCGGCTTCTATATCATGAGAAACCATTATAATGGTTGTTTTTTCTTCTTTATTGATCTTATAGATAAGCGCATAGAGCTGTTCCTGTGCAAAAGGATCAAGTCCTGTGACCGGCTCATCCAAAAGAAGAGCTTTTCTTGTAGCGCAAAGAGCTCTTGCAAGCAATACTCTCTGCTGCTGTCCGCCCGAAAGTTCTGGATATGAACGTTTCGCCAGATCCGTGATCTCAAGCTTCTTCATGGATTCAATGGCGAGTTCTTTTTCTTTTTTTCCGAAGAAAGGATGCCATCCGACTCTGTTTAAGCAGCCCGACATTACGATCTCCTGCACAGTGGCGGGAAAGTCACGCTGGATAAGAGTCTGCTGGGGAAGATATCCGATCTCTTTCTGCTTGAGGTTGTCTCCGTAGGTGATACTTCCTCCGCAGACTTTCTCGAGTCCTAAAATACACTTCATCAGAGTGGATTTACCCGAGCCGTTCTCACCGAGAATATAAAGATAATCACCTTCGTATATCTCAAAGTTGATATTTCCCGCAACTATTCTTTTTTCATATCCGACCGATACGTCGACACCTTTTATCTGTGCCATGATTCATCACTTTCTTTTAGGCTTCTTCTTTTTTACCCTCATTCTTTTCTTCCTTTTTTTCTTTGGGAAGATTGATAAGGACTCCGATACCGATCGCTATCGGTAAAAGAAGGAGTGAAATAAACTGTGAAGTTGAAAGAGTACCTACCGTTCCTCTTGCATCGTTTCTGAAGAATTCAACAGCGAATCTTCCGATCGCATAAAGGATGGCATATAAAACACATACATTGCCCGTCTTCTTGTTCTTTTTGGCGAAAAGAAGAAGGAGTCCGCAGATAGCGAAATCTCCGACAGCCGAGAAAAGCTGTGTGGGCCAGAGTTTGATCCCCGCAGGTGCAAGCGATCCCTCAGGGAAGGTTACTCCGAGGAATGAATCCGTCGGAGCACCGTAACAACACCCTGCGAGAAAACAGCCGATTCTTCCGAATCCCTGTACCATTGCTATAAAAGGAACCATAAAATCAAGATATTCAAACGCATTGATCTTTTTGATCTTCGCATAAACGATGACTGCTGCCGTTCCGAATATGATACCTCCGTATACAACAAAGCCGGAGAAAACACCGGGGAAGCTTAAATAGTACTTGGGATGTGCAAGAAGATCTTTGAAGCAGACAATGAAATAAAGGATCTTTGCTCCTAAGAATCCTCCGACTACGGCGATCAAACCAATGTCAGTGATCACGTCGCCATCCTTCTTTTCCTTTTTGGCTTTTAAAAGGCAAAGTGACATTGCAACGATAAATCCAAGTGCTATCATCACGGAATATCCGTGAAGAGTAAATTTTCCAATCTTTAACAAATCGTTATGCATAATGCGTTCTCTTTCTTAATGTAAATTTTGTCTGAATTATAAAAGTGATTTACGAAGTTCTGCTCCGTCCTTTTCGCAAAGAAGTGCGGGAGCGATATCAAATATTGTCTTGCATCCGAAGTCTTTCTTCTCAGCAAGTCTGTATGCTGCTCTTGCATAAGCTGTAAGAACACATGCAGTGAATTCAGGGTTTGATTCAAGCTTTAAGCTGAACTCGATCATATGGTTGGTCTCTTCGTTCCAGCCTGTCTTACCGGATCTTAATACGAAACCGCCGTGAGGAATGCCTGAATGGTTGGCATTGAATTCTTCCTCGCTGATGAAATGAACTGTTGTATCGTAATCAGCAAAGTAGTTGGGCATGGTAACGATCTCCTGCTCAACAGCCTTAGCATCTGCGCCCTCTTCAAGAACTACGAAACATTCTCTTGTATGTTTCTGTCTGGTCGTAAGTTCGGGATTCTCACCGTTTCTTACGCTTTCAAGAGCAGATTCAACAGGGATCGTGTACTGCTTTGCATTCTTAACGCCTTTGATACGTCTTACTGCATCCGAGTGTCCCTGGCTTACGCCCTTGCCCCAGAATGTATAATCTTTACCCGATGTAAGGATAGCATTTCCCAAAAGTCTGTTGAGTGAGAAAAGACCGGGATCCCAGCCGATGGAAATGATGGAAACCTTTCCGTTCTCAAGACAAACCTTGTTAACGTTCTCGAAATGCTCGGGAATCTTTGCGTGTGTGTCAAATGAATCAATGCAGTTGAATAACTTTGAATATTCGGGTGTCTGTACGGGAAGATCCGTAGCCGAACCGCCGCAAATGATCGCAACATCTATTTTATCTTTCCAGTTTTCGATATCGGAAATATTAACAACCTTTGCTGTCTCTGTAAGGATCTTTACGCTGTCGGGATTTCTTCTTGTAAATACCGCAACAAGTTCCATATCTTTATTCTGCTTGATCGCACACTCTACACCGCGACCGAGATTTCCGTAACCGATGATACCTATTCTGATGCTCATAATAGCGCCTCCTTAAAAAATACATTCGAGTACATTATATTTTTATTTGTTTTATTTAGCAATTATTTTTTTCGCCTTAAGAAGACGTATCAGACCTTCCGCAAGAAATGCCGCAGCAGAGACAAATACCGTATATAAAGCCTTCCTTTTTTTCGGTGTCGGGTTCTCTTCGTTGCTTTCTTTTTCGGACTGTGCCTTAAGACTGTGTTTGTCTTCCAGGTCTTTAAGCCTTTTACCCGTGATATCGGGTGCATCATCCTGTAAGAGTTCCGGCTCATCATCCTTTTTCATCTTTTCGGGTGTCGGATCGTTGTTTGCAAGAATACTGTTTATCAGATCCGTTTCGGTAATGATCTCATCCTCCGGGATCTCATCTGATCCTTCTTTAAAGATTTCCAAAACCTTTTCTTTCTTAACACCGAACCTTATCTCATCCGTTCCGTCAAAGAATCTTGTATCATTATTGTTTCCGGCTTCATCAACATTAGCAACGCTTATCGTATAAACTCCTTCTTTTTCAAAAAGATCATCATTGAATCTGTAGCTGTACGAAAAACCGCTTTCGTCTTTTGTTTCTTCGATCGTATAATCCTGTCCCAAAGAAAGGTTAAAGATCTTTGCATTATATGTAAAAA
>CADARM010000106.1 GCA_902790275.1 uncultured Lachnospiraceae bacterium | reverse complement strand
TTAAAGAGAACTCCGCTCATCGTAGGACCCGGCATCAAGACAGGCATCAAGATCATCACCGAAGCTCCCAAGGAAATAGGTGCGGACAGAATCGTTGATGCTGTAGCCGCATACGATATCTACGGAGGACCCGTTCTCGTACTTGATTTCGGAACGGCTACAACATACGACCTTGTTACAAAGGACGGCGAATTTGCCGCAGGTATCACGGCACCCGGTATCAGGATCTCCGCAAAAGCACTCTGGGAAGATACGGCAAAACTTCCCGAGATCGAGATCAAGAAACCCGCTTCGATCCTTGCTCAGGAGACGATCTCTTCAATGCAGGCAGGCCTTGTATACGGACAGATCGGACAGACCGAGTACATCATCAAAAAGGTCAAAGAGGAGTCGGGACTTGAAGATCTTAAAGTCGTTGCGACCGGCGGACTCGGAAGCATCGTAAGCGATGAAACGGATATGATTCAGGTTTATGACCGAAATCTTACCATGCACGGACTGAGACTTATTTACGAGAAGAATGTGAGAAAATAGGCTATATGGATAAACAGAAAAAAACAATAAAAACCATAGTAATAATAATTTCTATAATATGCGGTATCGCGGCAGTTGCTGTAATATCTTCCGGACTTTCCGTAATGATCTACAAAGCAAACACACCTCGTATCATCATGAAACAGAATGTTACCGTATATGAAGGCGACACAATCTATCTTTCCGATATCGTAGAAACATCCGACAATGTTAAAGGATATCTCCTCGGTGCGGAATGGGTAGAGAGTACCGAAACAAACGGCTCCCCCGATACGAGAGGCCTTGGCCCCGACGATGAATCCCGTCATCAGATCACGATCTCTGAAGGCACGGGCAAGCTTAAGATCTACGTAACGGCTTGGGGAAGCAACCATGAATTTACCGGAGGCGAAACGGTAATAAACGTCATTGCCAAATAATCAGACGATGCAGATAGGAAACGTTAGTTTAAAAAACGAATATATATTGGCTCCGATGGCAGGTTTTACAGACCTGCCTTTTCGTCTTATTTGCTCCAAAATGGGCGCGGGCATGGTATGCATGGAAATGATATCCGCGATGGCCATAACGTATAAAAACGTAAAGACCTTCGAGATGTTAAACATCCACCCCGACGAGAGCACGGTATCGCTTCAGCTTTTCGGAAAAGAACCGGAAGTTATGGCGGAAGCCGCAAAGATGATAGATGAGTATCCTTTCGACATACTCGATGTGAACATGGGCTGCCCCGTAAAAAAGATCGTCGAAAACGGTGAAGGCAGCGCCCTTATGAAAGATCCCGTCCTTATCGGAAAGATAGTCGAGGCACTTGTTAAGGTATCAAGCAAGCCCGTAACCGTCAAGATTCGCTCAGGATTCGACGATGAGCACATCAATGCAGTGGAAGTCGCACGTATCGCTTACGAGAGCGGAGCGAGCGCTGTAGCGGTCCACGGGCGTACCAGAAATCATTTCTACGAGGGCACGGCCGACTGGGATATCATAAGACAGGTTAAGGAAAGCATCCCGATCCCGGTACTCGGAAGCGGCGACGTAAAAGACATCGAGAGTTCAGACAGGATGAAAAAAGAAACAAACGCAGACGGCATAATGGTAGGCCGTGCGGCAAGAGGAAATCCCTGGATCTTTAAAAGCCTGTCCGAAGGTCAGGAATACAAACCGGACAAAGACGAGATAGCGGATATGATATTAGACCACCTCGATCTTTTGGTCATCGCCAAGGATGAGTACAGGGCTTTACGAGAGATGAGGACCCACGCAGCCTTTTATACAGCGGGTCTTAAGAACTCGGCGGCATTCAGGAGAGAGATCAATTTTACACAGACGATAGATGAATTTGTTGCCAAAGTGAACGCTATCAGGGAAATGAAATAACCTCGGTTGACACGTTTTACAACTATAAGGTATAATATGAATTTGCAGTAGTTTGACCATTGCATAATTAGTTTAAAAGGAGATTAGCCATGGCAGAAGAAAAAAAGAACCTCTTGACCCGTGAAGGTCTTGAAAAATACGAAGAGGAATTACATTATTTAAAAGTCACCAAGCGTGAAGAGATTGCTCAGAAGTTAAAAGAAGCAAGAGCACAGGGCGACTTATCCGAAAACGCAGAATACGACGCTGCCAAGGATGAGCAGAGAAACGTAGAAGCAAGAATCGAAGAACTCGAAAAACTCTTAAAGAACGTAGAAGTTGTTGATAACGACGGAACAGACGACAAGAGAGTTAAGTTTGGTTCTACAGTCAAGATCCTTGACAAGGAATTAAAGGAAGAGCTCGTATACAGAATCGTAGGTGCATCCGAAGCTAAGTGTCTCGAAGGAAGTATTTCCGACGAATCACCTTTAGGAAGAGCTTTGATCGGTGCCAAGAAGAACGATACTATTACAGTTGAAGCACCTTGCGGAGAACTTAAGTACAAGGTTCTTGAGATCGTAAAAGAAAAGAGTTCAAAGAAGTAATTTAAATTTGGGAGATATACCGTGGCAGATAACAATACAAACACAAATGAAAATCAGGCATCACAGGATATTAACCAGCTTTTAAAAGTCCGCAGAGAAAAACTCGCTGCACTTCAGGAAGCAGGAAAAGATCCCTTTGTGATCACAAAATACAATCAGACTCATCATTCTACAGAGGCTAAGAGCGAATACACAGCTCTTGAAGAAAAGCTCCTTGCAGGAAGAGCCGAATTAAATGTTGACGGCCTTGACGAAGAAGCTGCAAAAGAAGCAAAGAAGAATGATTACAACGAAAAACGTGCCATTATGGACGCAAACCCCATCCATGTAAGCATCGCAGGACGTATGATGTCAAAGCGTGTTATGGGTAAAGCATCATTCTGTAACGTTCAGGATAAGCTTGGAAACATCCAGGTTTATGTTGCACGCGATGCTATCGGCGAAGAGTCTTATGCTGATTTCAAGAAGTATGATGTAGGTGATATCGTAGGTATCGAAGGTTACGTATTCCGTACGATGATGGGCGAGATCTCCATCCATGCGGAGAAGGTTACACTCCTTACCAAGTCACTTCAGATCCTCCCCGAGAAATACCATGGCTTAACAAATACAGATATAAGATATCGTCAGAGATATGTTGACCTCATCATGAATGAGGAAGCAAAAGATACATTCATCAAGAGATCCAAGATCATCAGCACCATTCGTCGTTACCTTGACGATCAGGGCTTCATGGAAGTTGAGACACCCATGCTTGTCGCTAACCCCGGCGGTGCGGCTGCAAGACCTTTCGAGACTCACTTCAATGCACTTGATGAAGATTTAAAGCTTCGTATCTCTCTCGAACTTTACTTAAAGAGACTTATCGTAGGCGGACTTGAAAGAGTATACGAGATCGGTCGTGTGTTCCGTAACGAAGGTCTTGATACAAGACATAACCCCGAGTTCACATTGATGGAGCTTTATCAGGCATATACCGATTACCACGGAATGATGGATCTGACAGAGAACATGTTCCGTCATGTTGCAAAAGAAGTACTCGGTACTACCACTTTCAAGTATGGCGACATCGAACTCGACTTCGGCAAGCCTTTTGAAAGACTTACCATGACAGAAGCAGTTAAAAAGTATGCAGGCATCGATTTCGACGATCCCGCTCAGGTACCCGATACCGAGGCAGCTAAAAAGCTCGCAAAAGAGCATCACATCGAATTCGAAGACTTCCATACCAAGGGACATATACTTAACCTCTTCTTCGAAGAGTTCTGTGAAGACAAGATGGTACAGCCCACATTCATCATGGACCATCCTATCGAGATCTCACCTCTTACAAAGAAGAAACCCACGGATCCTTCCAAGGTAGAGCGTTTCGAACTCTTCATCAACGGCTGGGAAATGTGTAACGCTTATTCAGAGCTTAACGATCCCATCGACCAGAGAGAAAGATTCGCACTTCAGGATGCAAATGCGGCAGCAGGCGATGAAGAAGCCGAGCATACAGACGAGGACTTCTTAAACGCACTCGAAGTAGGTATGGCACCTACAGGCGGCATCGGCTACGGCATCGACAGACTTACGATGCTTCTTACCAACAGCCCCGCCATCCGCGACGTTCTGCTCTTCCCGACAATGAAGTCACTCGACAAATAAACGGCTGAATTTCAAAGGCTTTCAAGGCATACAGGACAACGAAATAAGTTGTTTTACGACAAATTTGACATAAAAGTTTTCTGTAGTACTCCGTCAAAAGAGGCGGTATACTCAAAAGAAGTATAGAAAAGTATAAGAATTAGGGTGTTTTTTCTAAAAAACTTAGAAAAAACATCCTTTTTGTTTTGCAAAAAAATTGCTCTTCGAAATATGGTTTTGCTCAAAAAGCAGAGAGGAGTAAGAAAATGCATAAACAAAACATTAAAGGGCAGATCAAACTGGTATCCAACGATGATCTTTTAAGTGGTGGAGTCAAACACGATGAAGGAGAAATCGTAGAGATGCCGTTGGTTAATCTTTATCCGTTCAAAAATCATCCGTTTAAGGTTCTGGATGATGAACATATGAAAGAACTAGCGGAAAGCATAAAGGAAAAGGGAGTTCTTTCGCCGGCAATTGTAAGAAAAAGAGCAAACGGCGGTTATGAAATCATATCGGGGCATCGCAGAAAACATGCGTGCGAATTAGCTGGGCTTATGACAATGCCGGTAATAATAAAGAATCTGGAAGATGACGAAGCAACGATTCTTATGGTAGATGCCAATATACAGCGAGAGGATATTCTTCCAAGCGAGAGGGCTTTTGCACTTCAAATGAAGATGAAAGCACGAAAGCAGCAAGGGGAGAGAAATGATTTGAGTTCTGGAACTGAGTTCCACAAGTCAACTTCCGAGGAAATCGGTAAAGAAGAAGGACTATCAGGAAGACAGGTTCGACAGTATGTAAGATTAACTAAGCTTCTTCCCGGAATACTTGATAGGGTTGACAAGGAAAAAATAGGGATAAAGCAGGCGGTTGATTTGTCATTTATAGAAAAGCCTGAACAGAAACTGATTTTGTTGGAGTTGGAGAAAACAGATCGTAAGATGACTGGAAGACAGGCTAAACAACTACGGGAAGCTGCAGAAGGCGGTCTGTTGGATGCGGATACCGTGTGCGAAATAATTACAGGCAAATCGGCTGTTATCAAAACGGTTACTTTATCTGAGAAAGAATTATCAAAGTTCTTTCCGAGCGAGATGGATAGTCATGAGATAAAAACAATTATCTTTAGATTGCTTGATGAATGGAAAGCAAAAATGTAAATCCGGTTATTAAGCCTAATACGGAGGAAAAACCATGGCAGAAGAGATTTTAAATCAGTTTGATTACTATTATGGATTACAATCAGAGACCTTTAGTTTCATAAGGACACCCAAAATCCTTTTGAAAGACAAACGCTTTTCAGGTTTAAGAGCGGAATCTGTTTTATTGTATGGGATTCTTCTGGATAGGCAGTCTTTATCTCAGGCAAATCAATGGTTCGATGAAGAAAACCGTGTTTATATCATTTTTCCGTTAAAAGAAATCATGGAAGAATTAAATTATGGTCATTCAAAATGCACATCTCTTCTTCAGGAACTTGAATCATATGGTCTTATTGAAAGAAAGAAAAGAGGACTTGGAAAACCGGATATTATATACGTAAAAAACTTTATTTACAAGGAAGAAAGTGCCTCAAAGCCCTGCGAATACACAGAGTGCTCAAATTCAGCACTCAAGAATGCTGAAAATCAGCACTCAGGAATGACGGTATCGAGCAGTCAAGAATGCTCAGAATCAGCATCAAATAAAACTGATATTAATAATACTAAAACAAATAAGACTGAAATGATTAATACTGATCCTCTTCCTCTTCTTCATAAAGTCGAGGATACTTCTTGCGAACCGGTTGAAGAGGATGAGGAGGAAAAAATAAAAATACAAATCGATTATGCTCGTTTAAAGAGAAAACATCAGGGCAATTTAAAGCTTTTGGCTTTTATTTTGCAGCAGATGACAGAAATGATGATGGAAACAAGCAAAAAAATTGAATTATCTTCCAATCAATTTGAAAATAGCGAAGAAGTGAAAAAAAGACTTAGACAAATAACCTATGATGATATTGAAGACCTTTTACATATGCTGCCGGATAAGGAAGATAGCAAAATAAAGAATCCCAAAGGGTATCTGCGAAGATGTTTGTTTAATCTGGTTGACCGAAGAGGGGCAATTTGTGCAACTTCTCAGATAAAGGGAAACAAATACGGCTCTGAGTATAATTTTGATGATGTTGTTTAAAGAAATATGGT
>CADARM010000105.1 GCA_902790275.1 uncultured Lachnospiraceae bacterium | reverse complement strand
AAGCCGTTGGAAGACTTTGTAAGAACTATCGTTGGCCTGTAAAAAGCCTCCACAAGACGGCTGGCAACTATTCCCACAACACCCTTGTGCCATTCTGGATTGTATACAACCGTGGAGTTCAGCGAATTGAACTGAGGATGGTTGCGCACTATCTCAATGGCCTGCTGGGTAATGGCCCTGTCTATGCTCTTGCGCTCGTTGTTATGGTCATTGATCTGCTTGGCTATGTGGTTGGCCTCGGTTATGTCCGTAGAAATCAGAAGGTCCACGGCCATTCTTCCACTCTCCATCCTTCCCGCCGCATTGATGCAGGGTCCGATCCTGAAGCCGATATCCGATACGTTTATCGCATAAGATTTATTTGCTATCTCACATTTTTCACAAAGTTTATTAAGTCCGGGATTCGCGGCATTGTTTAAACGATTTAATACCCATTTGACGAGATTTCTGTTTTCACCGCAAAGAGGCATTACGTCTGTAACGCACGCTATGGCCGCAAATTCGAGCAATTCGTATTTAATGTTGTCGAACCCGTGTCTTTCTTTAAAGAGTGCAGAGAGGACCTTTAAAGCCACCTGAGCGCCGCATATATCCGAAAAAGGATATTCGTTAATGCTCATCTTCGGATTTACGAGTTCTTTTACTTTTGTCGGGACTTCGCTTTCCGTGATCGTATGATGGTCGGTAACCACCGTTACGATACCAAGCTCGTCGGCGAGATCTATCGCATCTCTTGCCGATATCCCGTTATCGCAGGTAATGATAAAACCGATTCCGTCATCTTTGGCTTTTCTAACTATGTTTTCATTTATTCCGTAGCCGTCGAGAAGACGGTTCGGGATCACAAAATCGCAGTCAAGGCCGTAAAGGCTTAAACCTTTGTAAAGGATCGTTACCGAACATACTCCGTCTGCATCGTAATCTCCGACGATCCTGCATTTAAGTTTTTTGTCTGCGGCTTCTTTTATCTTTAAAACGGCCTCTTTAATGTTCGGAAGACCTTCGTAAGAAAAGCAGTCCGATATATCCGTATCGAGGAATCTTTTCATATCCTCAAGTTCGGTGATCCCTCTGTTGACCATTATCCTTACGGCAACGGGATCGATGTTCAGTTCTTTTGACAGATATTCGTAATCCGCAGCTTTTCTGACTAAAATCCAGTTTTTCATTTATCCTCTTAAACGCTTTTAGTATTTAATTCCTTAATGTCAAAAGAAGCCTCGCAAAAGCAAGGCTTATCTTTCTTAAGGTAAATCGTCTTCGTCTTCGTTATCTTTAGGTACAAATACTTTTCTTAAGAATACCCATATCGTACCTGCAAGACATACGGATGAGTATGTACCGCAAAGAATACCGATCATAAGAGGAAGGGCAAATTCTTTTATCGAGGTAACACCCATGATGTACAAAAGAAGTACCATGACGAATGTTGTAAGTGAAGTAAAGATACTTCTTGAAAGTGTCTGTGTGATGGAAGTATTAACGATCTCTTTAACGTTGATCACGTTGTCGGGATTGCTTTCCTCACCCTGTCTCTTTTTCTTTCTCCTCGAACCGAGTGACTCGATACGGAGTTTCTCTTCCTTTAATGCCTCTCTGATCCTGTCGAAGATAACGATGGTCGCGTTGATCGAATAACCGACTATCGTCAGCATACAGGCAATGAATGTTGAGCCTACGCTGATCCTTGCTACCGCATAGAAAGCAAGAACGATCAGAACGTCATGTACAAGACACGCGATACTTGCAACACCGAATCTGAAATCGGAGAATCTGATCCAGATGTAAATAAGCATACAGAGTACGGCGATCGTTACGGCGATGATGGATTCTTTCTTCATTTCACCTGAGATCGTTGCTGAGATCGTTTCGGATTCAAGTGATCCTTCAACTGCATTGAAGCTGTTTACAAGAAGTGAATCGAGTTCGTCTCTTTCGGCATCTTCAAGGCTTCTTGTCTTGATGATGATCTGGTTGCCGCCTTCAACCTTCTGGATCTGTACATCACCGTCACCGGTAATGCTCTCGATATGAGGTGTGATCTGTGAGTCGATCTCTTCGATAGTCATGTTCTGGCTTAACTCAACGCTTGTTGATGTACCGCCCTTAAATTCGAGCGAGTAGTTTAACATGCTTCCAGTCTTTGCGGTATTGATTCCCATGAATACGAATCCGACAACGATAAGCAGAACGGAAATGATAACAAATATATGTCCCTTGCTTAAGAAGTTAACGCTCTTTCTTTCCTTAGCGATACCGTAAAGTTTAAGGTTTGTGATGCCGAGAGCGATGAATCCCTGAAGGATAAGTCTCGTGATAACAAGCGCTGTAAACATTGAAAGAACGATACCGATGGCAAGAGTCTGCGCAAATCCCTTAACGGTACCCGAACCGAAGAACATAAGTACAAGGGATGCGATAAGTGTTGTGATATTACCGTCGACGATGGCACTTAAAGCTTTCTTAAAACCAACCTCAACGGATTCTTCAAGAGTCTTGCCCTTTGCAAGCTCTTCTCTGATTCTCGCGAAAATGATAACGTTGGCATCGACAGCCATACCGATCGAAAGGATGATACCTGCGATACCGGGAAGTGTAAGTGTGATCGCATCGTTGAATACGGAAAGGATCACAACGATAAGTACCGTATAAAGTGCAAGTGCCAAAACACTGGCAAGACCGGGAATAAAGTAAACACCGATCATGATAACGGCAACGATCGCAAGACCGATGGCTGCAGCCTTGATGGATGTCGATACCGCTTCGGAACCGAGCTGTGCACCTACGATGTTGGATCTTAATTCTTCAAGTGTAAGTTTAAGAGCACCGATACGGATCTTTGAAGCAAGTCTGTCGGATTCGGTAATGTTTGCCATACCTGTGATGACTGCTTCACCATTGGTGATGATAACCTGTACTCTGGGAACCGATATAAAGTGTCCGTCATAGTAAATGGCGATCGTCTCGCCTCTTGAATAAGCTCTGCTTGTAGCTTCCGCAAATTTTGCGGTACCTGCATCGTTAAATGAAAGAGCAACAACGCATTCTTTTCCGCCTGTGCTCTGATTTTCCTGAGTAGCAGCCTTTGCACTCTTAACGTCCGTACCGTCAAGGATGATGGAACCGTCTGCCTTAAGAGTATCGATATCCTTTAAGAGCATGTAGGAAACGTTCTCTTCTTCTGATTTGCTCAAATCGAAGTTAACCGTGTTTCCGTTTTCGTCAAGGAGTGCTCCGCCTGTTGTCTCGTCATAACAAACAGCGATATTGTCATTGATGTAGAAATACTTTTCAAATCTTTCGTTTGCGTAAACGATCTGACCGTCGTTTGTTAATTCATAGTAATAATTCATATTACCTTCATCGTCGGTCTGTGAAATAAAATATAACGAACCGGGTCTTCCGAGTTCTTCAAGAATGCTTGTTGCATCGGATACACCGGGGATCTCTATAGTTATACGATCGTTGTTTCCGCCTTCTTTATAAACCTGAGCCTCTGTCGAATATGTCTCGGCTTTGTTTCTTAATTTTTCGATAGTATCGTTCATATCCTCTTCAGTGGGATTGTCCTCACCTACTACCTGGTATGTGATACTTAAACCGCCTGCAAGGTCAAGACCCTGAGATACGTTTCTATAGCTTCCCACTCTGCCTTCGCCGACACCGCATACGGCAATGTATCCGAGTCCGCCGGTGATGAGCAGTATAAGCACTAAAGCTATGATTCTTCCTGATTTGCCTTTCATTTCAAAAACCTTTCTTTTATGTATTTTTTTACGGCAATCGTAATTTATTTGTCAATTTACCGCATTATTTCGCACAATATATTATTATGCCATAAAAACCTTCGAAAGTAAATACTTCCGAAGGTTTCCGTAATGTACCGTTTTATGCTGTTTTTATCGGCTTTCTTCATCTTTATCCTCTTCATTTTCCTCTTCTTTTTCGGGAAGAAGGATCTTAACGGAGAGAATTCTGTTTCTTGCCACCTTTAAAGCCGTAAGTTTCGTATTATTTTCAAGTTCCACGCTCTCCCCTTCTTTGGGAAGTCTGTCGAGGTTGTCGATCATAAGTCCGCCGATCGAATCGTAATCCTCGCTCTCAAATTCGGTATCGAGCGCATCATTGATATCATCGAGCTTAAGATTGCCCTGAACGATATACTCTCTGTCGTTCACTTTCTCGATGAGTTCTTCTTCGTCGGTATCGTATTCGTCTCTTATCTCACCGACGATCTCTTCGAGAAGATCTTCAAGAGTGATCATTCCTTCCGCATCGCCGTACTCGTTTAAAACGATCGCGATATTGTTTGAGGAAAGTCTCATCTGTGCCAGAAGATCCGAAGTGTTTTTGTATTCGTATGTGTAATAAGGCTCTCTTAAAAAGTTTTCGATCTTAAACGTATCGGGATTCTTTATAAAAAGAAAGTCCTTCATGTTGATGATACCGATGACGTTTTCCTTGCGTTCGGAATATACCGGAAGACGTGTGTACATGTTCTCCCTGAACACGTTCATGATCTCCCTGTAGGACGCTTTCTCGCTGACCATGACCATATCGATCCTCGGGATCATTATGTCTCTAGCCTTCGATTCGGAAAGATCGAAAAGATTGATGATCATATCCTTTTCTTTTTCCTCGATGACACCGTCTTCGTGAGATGTATCAAGAATGGTCCTTAATTCTCCTTCGGTGATCGACGGAGCATCTTCTTTGGTGTTTATCCTTAAGATCTTCATAAGGATCAATGCCGTCTTGTCGAAGAGGAAAATGACCGGTGTGAAAAGGAATAAATAGATCTTGAAAAAATATGCATATAAAAGAACGATCTTATCCGCCTTTGCCTTTGCCCAGTTTTTAGGGATTATCTCACCGCAGAGAAGAACTACGATCGTTAAAAGTCCGGTTGCCAGAGATACGGCAAACGAGTATCCGCTTAAAAGCGCCAGCGTTGTCGTAAGAGACGACGCAACTATGTTTACAAGATTGTTGCCGATAAGTATTCCGCTTATCAGCTTCGAATAATTATCAAGTATCTTAAGTACCGCTTTTGCTCTTTTGTTCCCTTCTTCGGAAAGATTTTTAAGTCTTATCTCATTTGCACAGTTAAAAGCGGTTTCGGCGGACGAAAAAAATGCCGATAATATTAACAGGAATATTAATATTGCTATTCTAAAAAATATGTCCATAATCCTCACCAAAAACTTATGGATAATATTATATTTAAAATGCCCTTTCAAAACAAGAAAAAAATTGTCTCAGGGAACGTTTGTCCATCATCAGCATTGACATTTAACCGTAAAGATTTAAAATATAATTATAGGGGAATTGAATATGCTTAAAACGGTACGAAAAATTATCAGACAATCGAATCATATCGTATTTTTGACCGGTTTGGGCTCTGTCGTGGAATGCGGCGGAAGGGATCTTTGGGACTCGGACCTTTTTTATTCCATTGAGAAAGAATACAAGATGTGTCCGGAGCAGCTTTTATCTGCGGGAGAATTTTCATCGAGAAAAGAACGCTTTTATGAATTTTACAAAAAAGAAGTTCTCTCTTATCTCCCGAAACCCGATGAAACCTACGAGATCATGAAATTCCTTGAAGATGAAGAAAGACTTCAGTCAGTGGTTTCTTTCAATATCTTCGGTCTCGAGAAATTAGCCGGAATAAATAATCTCGTCGAAGTTGCGGGAAGCGTTTATGACAACTACTGTCCCAAATGCTTGAAGACTTTCGACGTGCCTTATCTGCTTGCAAGCCGTTCCATTCCGGAATGCGACGAATGCAAGAAAGCCCTGCGTCCGAATATACGACTTTTGGGAGAGCGTGTAGACAACGATCTTTATACAAAAGCGGCCATTGAATGTTACAAGGCCGATACGATCATAGTGCTCGGTGCGGATCTTGGAAGTTCAAAAGTTCAGTATGTAACGGGTCACTATAAAGGAGAAAATCTGATTCTCTTTTCCAAAGAGGAAAAATACGGAGACAGATTTGCCGATTACGCTTTATACGGAAGCATAAAAGAGAATTTAAAAAAGGCTGTTTTGTAAACCAATGTCATTAAGTTTACATTGATCAATTAAGAGGCTCATCCAAAAATCAACAAGGGCGATGGATATATCTATATCTTCATTCGCTCTTGTTCTATTTCTGGGCATCACAATAAGACAGACAATAGTCTATCTCCAAAAAGGTATTCAATTCGACATGATTATGCTACTCTATACAAGAAGCCATGAAAAATCTTTGCAGTCAGATTTCGAGTGCGATGTCGTTCTGGCCGTATAGGTATAAGATTTCTTGCAATTATGGTTTCCAGATTAGGTGGTGATGCTCTTTCATAGAAGAAGAGTCTGCACATATGGACGGCAACTGAGAAGTTTGCTTTATATGTATGCTTTCTTTGTTTTTTAGCAATGACT
>CADARM010000104.1 GCA_902790275.1 uncultured Lachnospiraceae bacterium | reverse complement strand
TGAATTTAATCCGTCTTAGAATAATTGCTTAGCTTATTCTTAACGTTTACTTTAGGTTTCTTTCTCTGAAATTACTCTCACATCTTTCGATGTGTTTTTGAATTTTCAGGGTTGCATTGCTGTTTATTTGTCAAGGTTCTTTGCACTTGCCCGTTTTTGGCAGTGCTTGATTATCTTAACACTTGAGGCATTGAATGTCAACAAGTATTTTCAATTTTTTTAAGAAATTTTTTCATTTCCCGAGACAGCTTAATTTACTGCTGCTTTCGGCATAAAAAAACCACTCATCTTTCATTGGATAAGTGGTAGTTTTTCAAACGGAGAAAGAGGGATTTGAACCCTCGCGCCGGTTGCCCGACCTACACCCTTAGCAGGGGCGCCTCTTCAGCCTCTTGAGTATTTCTCCAAAGTCTTAAGTAAAACGCTTACCAATATGCAGTATGTCAGGAAAACAAGTTTCATTTCCTCGTACACTGTTTTGTGACGCAAAGACTATTATATAGGTACGCATGCCTTTTGTCAACTTGATAATTAAAGCCTTCGCCTCTTAGATCAGTAAAGGTAAAAGAACCTTTACGCTTCTTCTTTTAAGCCCAGGCTCTCTTTGCTGTAATCGGTACCCTTTGTCTTCTTTAATATATCTTTCATATATTTAAAAGCAGCTTCTTCGCCTTCGTCCGCCATCGTGGTCAGTGCCTTCTCAAGAACCGCCTTCGTATCCTCATGCATGATGATCACATCTCTGGCCCTTGAATAATAATTCCAGGCATCTGCTTTTGTATACTCATCCTTATTGTAAGCAACACATGCGGCATATCTGTCGGCTATCATTTCGCCCACATATCTTAAAGGCATCTTGCAGCCGAATGCATACTCGTCGCTCGAAGACGAATAATCGATCCAGTATTCAAAGTGATGTTTGTTTCTTCCTTTATGATGAAGCCACGCCAAAGAAGCACCGTTTATCTTTCTGTCAACGGCGTTGGGAGAGAGTCTTCCGGAATAATATTTTACGCTGGGGATGAATTCGGTGGGCGAGAATTTGCTTAAGTCATGAAAAATGCCCTGTTTGTAAAGGCCCATTTTAAAACACGCCCTGCGCACATACCTTTTATGTTTGAGGACGGTTCCGAGATGCCCAAAGAACCTCTGGGCAAAATTCATATCTTTATATAGGTAGTATTTCTCTTCCTGTGTCATATGATCAAATTCTCTATTTATATAAGTAATTACCCTTTGAATCGGCAACGACTATAACAGGGAAATCCTTTACTTCGAGTTTTCTGATGGCTTCGGTCCCAAGATCGTCGTAAGCTACAACTTCGCTCTTGATGATGGATTTGGATAAAAGTGCACCCGCTCCGCCTACTGCAGCAAAATAAACGCTCTTGTTCCTTACAATAGCATCCTTTACATCCTGGGTTCTTTTTCCTTTTCCTATCATTGCACCGAGTCCGAGATCAAGAAGGCGCGGAGTATATCTGTCCATACGTCCTGCCGTAGTAGGGCCTGCGGAACCGATAACCTTTCCCTCTCTCGCGGGAGAAGGACCCATGTAATAAATGATCTGGTTAACAATATCAATAGGAAGCGCCTCTCCTTTGTCGAGGCTCTCCTGCATTCTTTTGTGAGCGGCGTCGCGTGCGGTATAAATGGTACCCGTTAAATACACGTAATCGCCTGCGGTAAGATCGAGTTTAGTCTGTTCGTCCATGGGAACGGTAATGTTCTTAGTCATTTCTTCTCCAAACAAAGACCGTAATGCCGGCCTTTCAATATAATAGATACTTAGATAACGCGTTCAATATGTCTGTTAACGTGACAGCAGATATTGATGCCGACGGGAAGTCCCGCGATATGCGTAGGATATGTTTCCACGTTTACAGCCATTGCCGTAACGCTTCCGCCGAGACCCGCAGGACCTATTCCGAGAGCGTTGATCTTATCGAGCATCTCTTCCTCAAGTTCTTTTACATAAGGAATATCCGAATGAACACCTGCTTTTCTCGTAAGCGCATGCTTTGCCATAAGTGCACATTTTTCGAATGTACCGCCGATACCCACACCGATGACCATGGGAGGGCAGGCGTTGGGACCCGCATCCTTAACGGCTGTAAGGATCGCATTCTTTACCCCTTCGATGCCGTCGGCGGGCTTAAGCATAAATACCCTGCTCATGTTTTCGCTTCCGAAGCCTTTTGGCGAGATGGTGATCTTGACGTTTTCACCCGGTACGACGGAATAGTGGATAACCGCAGGGGTATTGTCCTTTGTATTGTTTCTTATGATAGGATCGTCTACTACGGATTTTCTTAGATATCCTTCGACATATCCTTTTCTTACACCTTCATTGATAGCATCCTCAAGACTTCCGCCCGTAAAATGCACTTCCTGGCCGATCTCCATGAAAATAACAGCCATTCCGGTATCCTGGCATATCGGTATCATCTCTTCTTTTGCAATGACCAGATTTTCTTTGAGCTGATCAAGGATCTGTTTGCCGAGTTCGGATTCCTCCTTATTAAATGCATTATCGAGGGCACACTTCATGTCTTCGGAAAGAACATGGTTGACCTCGATACACATGGATGAAACCGCTTCGGTTATTTCGTTTACGTTTATTTCACGCATTGTCTTTTCTCCTGCGTTTTATTTATCTTCTTTTATCTCAGTATAGGTATACTGGCCGTGATTCTTTGTGGTAGGACCGTAATTGATCGCATTAACGGGACAATGGTGCAGACAGGAAAGGCAGAGCGCGCACTTCTTTTCAGTCCATACGGGTTTGCCGTAATCAAGCGATATCGCTCCTGCAGGGCACTGCTTTGCACATAATCCGCAGCCTATGCAGTCTTCGGATACCTTAAAAGGCGAAGTCTTTCTCGTTAACTGATAAACAACCTTTGTTGCTTTTGATGCGGGCCATAATCCGCGAAGATGGTTATGGTATCCGCCTGTTTTGTTATTAATAAGGAAAGCGATGTTCTTAATGCTTTCTTCGGCCTTAATATTAATGGCCTCATTCTTTGAGGCATTCTTTACGTTAAAAGCGATGGTATAATTATCCACCATCTTAACGGCAAATGTGGCATGAAGACCGATACCGCGCTTTGCGAGGATCTTTGCAAGCTGCATGTCAGCTCCGCCCGTAGCCACACCGCATGTAGCAACGGAAAAGGTATAATGCTTTCCGTATTTCTCAAGACAGAGATTCTTTGCAAACTCTTCCACTACGGAAGGAAGGCTCCAGCAGTAGATCGGATATACAAATCCGACTCTCTCGCCTTTTTTCAGTTTAAAATCATACTGCATCTTCTTTACGCAGTCAGCCATGTTGATAACGGTATCGTTGGTCTTGCCTGCGATAAAATCTGCTACGTGTTTGCTGTTTCCGGTACCTGAAAAATAAAAAATCATGTCGTTTCCTTTCCGTAGAATAAAACACTTTTCCCGCCCGAAAAGAACGGAAAAAGTGTTCTTTCATCAAAATACAAAGATAGCTGCGCCGTACGAAGGAAGATCGAATTCAAGATGATATTTCCTGTTATCGCACTCTCCTTCTGTTGCGGTGATAACCGAAGGGATATCTCCTCCGTTTCCGCCGAATCTCTTTTCATCACTGTTAAGAAGCAGTTTGTATTTGCCTTTGTTCGGAACTCCCACCCAGTAATTGTTTCTTCTCATGGGAGTCATGTTAAGAACTACAAGTATGCTGTTCTTTCCGGACGAACCTTTTCTTATATAACTGTAAATGCTTCTGTCCGCATCGTCGGCATTGATCCACTCAAATCCGTCCCAGCTTGCATCAAATTCGTAAAGGGAAGGATATTTGCGGTAGATCTTTAAGAGTTCAGCCACATAATCGAGCATTCCTCTGTTCAGATGGTTTTCCAGAAGGAACCAGTCGAGTTCTCTTTCTTCGCTCCATTCTCTTTCCTGGCCGAATTCCTGGCCCATGAACAAAAGCTTCTTGCCTTCGTGGGTAAACATGAATGTGTATCCTACACGAAGGTTCGCATATTTGTCTATCTGATAGCCGGGCATCTTGTTGACCATTGAACATTTAAGATGCACAACCTCATCATGCGAAAGCGGAAGTATATAATTTTCTGCCGAGTTATAACTCATGGCAAAAGTAAGCTTATTGTGATTGCCCTTTCTGAAATAAGGATCCAGCTTCATGTATTCACAGAAATCATGCATCCAGCCCATATTCCATTTGAAAGTAAATCCGAGACCGCCATCTTCGGGTGCTGCCGTAACCTTGGGCCATGCCGTAGATTCTTCGGCGATAGTGCACACTCCGGGGAACGCGCCTCTTACAACTGAATTAAGATGCTTGAAGAATTCGATCGCTTCAAGGTTTTCGTTTCCGCCGTATTTGTTGGGAACCCATCCGCCGGCCTGCTTACCGTAATCAAGATAAAGCATCGAAGCAACGGCATCAACTCTCAGACCGTCGATATGATATTCTTTGATCCAGAAAAGAGCATTTGCGATAAGGAAGTTTCTGACTTCGTTCTTACCGTAATTAAATATCTTTGTTCCCCAGTCGGGATGTTCGCCGAGCCTGGGGTCCGGATGCTCGTAAAGACATGTTCCGTCAAATTCTGCAAGACCGTGAGCGTCTCTCGGGAAATGTGCGGGAACCCAGTCCAAAATAACACCGATCCCGTTTTTATGGAGCACATTGATAAGATACTGGAAATCCTCGGGAGTTCCGTATCTGGATGTCGGAGCGAAATAACCGGTAACCTGGTAGCCCCATGATCCGTCAAAAGGATGCTCTGCGATCCCCATAAGTTCGATATGGGTATATTTGAGTTCTTTAAGATATTTTACGATCCTGTCGGCGAAATCCCTGTAAGAATAGAAACCGTCATTCTCAGGAATGGGATGTTTCATCCATGATCCGATATGGCATTCGTAGATCGCCATGGGTTCCTTGAAAAGATTCTTGGAAGCACGGGCGTTCATCCACACGGTATCGCTCCATTTGAAGTTGGTGATATCGGTAACAACGGATGCGGTGCCGGGTCTTAATTCCGCCTGATTTGCATACGGATCGGCCTTGTAAAGCTTTGTTCCGTTTGCAGTATAAATAAGGAATTTATACATATCCCCTTTCTTTACGTTCTTAACAAAGGTTGTATAAATTCCGATATCATTGATCCGTTCCATCGGATACTGATCTTCTCTCCATCCGTTAAACGAACCTATTACATAAACACTTTTAGCATTAGGAGCCCATACCGAGAAGAAAACACCCTGCTTTCCTCCTTTGGTCGTTATATGCGCTCCGAGTTTTTTATAAATGTCGTAATGCGTTCCCTGTCCGAAAAGATAGCAGTCATCCTCGGATATAAAAACACTTTCTTCATTGGCCATTGCGAAAACCCCCAAAATTTTTATTCAAAATCTTTTTCGCGAAGCATAATCATACCATTTTCATCGCTAAGATTTTTGGACATTTTTCTAAAGAGATTGGATACTCTTCTTCCCTTGTTGTTGTCGATGGCTTCATCGACGATCTGCTTAACCTCTGCGATGGTAACCGTATGATTTCCGGCCTGTGCTTCACGTACGCGCTTGTGGAATGCCATGTTTGCAAAACCTTCGTCGATGGAATAACCGAGATTGTTTGCATACTTCATTCCGTAATCTACCAGAGCGGCTTCGCTCATGGCGATCACATCGATCTTTATATTGAAATAATCGGTAAGCGTACGCTGGCGGCTTACCAGTTTCTTAATCTCTGCCCTTGAATCGATGAGGAAAATGAGGATGCCTCTCTCTTCCTGATTGATTCCCTGAGTAAGTTTGATCAAAGCGTTGTTTGAAAGCTTGTTGGCTTCGGTGATAACGAGTGCACCGTTACTTAATCTGTCAAGGATATCGATAACGTTCTTGTTATTGAAATCCGTTGCGGAGATGCTGGACATCGCACCCGAGAAATTCACATCCGCAAATTTCACAAATTTAACAATCGATTTTGCCAAAGCAAAACCGCTGTCCGCATTATCCGTAGTGATTATCACATTACCGACATAAGCCGCAAGGGAAATATTTTCCAAAGCATTGGCAATCTGAGTTCTCATTGAACGGGGATGTAAGAACTGTGAGAAAAGTTTTCTTTCTTCGGGGCTTAAATCCTTTACGCCCTCTTCTTCCTTCTCGTCTTCTTCCTCGTCATAAGAGTCGCTGCCTTCTTCGGATTCTTCAGTCTCTTTTGATTCTTCCTGTCCTTCTGTTATATCGGATTTTTCTGTCGATTCATTAACATCGGAAGCGGATTCTTCGGTAATTTCTTTGCTGAGATCGGGAATGACTTTTGTAGCTCCTTCGATCTCTTCCGCATTCTCTTTAACTTCTTCTGCCTCGGGCTCTTCTTCGGGAGTATCGAGGATCTCTTCAATGCTCTCGGGGATAACTTCGGCTTCTTCCGTTACAGCTGCCTCGGCAACCTCTTCAGCGACCGTTTACTTCTGCAGATTCTTCTTCGATCTCGGTATTCTCCTCATCGAATTCGTCGCTTAAATCGGCAACTTCTTTCCAGATGCTGCCGGGTTCCTCTTCGGGTTCTTCGTATGTATCTTCTTTCTTCTTCTCGAAGATCTTGCCGGTCTGTTCAACAACATCGGCATGAATGCTCTTCTTGAGATTCTGAGTATTTCTCTCTTTTATCTTTGACCAGTCGGAAAGAAGATCATCCATTGTGATCTGGCCGGGAGCCTGTTTGTCTTCCGATTCGTCAACTGCGGTATCCGAGAACGAGATCTGTCCGTCGGATTTGCTGTATAAATGTTCTCCCATCTCTTCGAGTTCGGGATTTCTTTTCTTTTTTACGGGTGACTTTACTTCGCGGATATCAGCAGCTTTGCTTGTGGAGATATCATACTGCGTAAAGCTGATGTCTTCGGTCTTGTCCGAGAAAAAGATCTCCTGGGTTGAAGGAGGGATCGTCTGTTCCAGAGATTTGGTGTGGAATTCCGCTTTCTTTCTCTTAACGGGAACATCTTCTTCGGATTTAAGATTCTGAATATCCTTTGCAAGAGAGCTCTCGAGATTGAGAACGCTCATATCCATGGTATTCATCATCTTAACGTTGCCGTTGCCTGTATTGCCCTCATCGTCTCTGACGCCGAGGCTTAACTTTCTTAAAAGACTTTCCTGATCGCTCGTAAGAGGAAGGCATGTCTTCTTTAATTCAAGTGCTTTCTTGGCGAATTTTCCGTCATCGCCGAAAAGAAGGATGAGTTCGTCGCACTCTGCGCCGCACTCAGCATACTGTCTGGCCTGATTGTAAAGCTTTGCGAGTTCGAATCTGAACTGCTCTGCCGCAGGCTCTTTTCTCTTTAATTCAACAAGGATATCGATCTTCTCGGTCACGGGAAGATCGTAAGCAAGTGCTCTCTTGTATTTTAATGCATCGTAATGCCAGTCACTCTTGTCTGTCATGCTCTGGTATCTGTCGAGATATACCTGAGCCGTAACCACATCTTTGCTTTCGAAATATGTCTCGCAAAGAAGGTAAACTACTTTCTTGTTGTTGGGCTTTTTGTTGTGAGCCATCTTGAGAATATTGACCGCATCATCGTAACGACGGCTTCTTCTGTAGGCTTCGGCAGCCTGTATAAGACGCTTGATGTCTTCTTCCTTTCGCCAGTCTACTTTATCTGCAAGATATACGGCATCTGTGTATCTGCCGGCCCTCATGAATTTTTCTATCTGTTCACAATGAAGTCTGCTATCCGATTTATCCAAAACAACCACCTCGTAAGCTTAACTGAAAATTAGTACATATTGTGTTTATTGAAACCAAAAAACACCCTATATAGTTTATCATAAGCATATGAGAATGTCAAAAATTATTGTCCTAAAATATCCGAAAGTACGGCAAATTCCTCAAGAGTAAGTTCCTCTCCGCGGATATTTACGTTTTTTCCCATTTTTACGAGTGCATCTTCTATATTTTTCTTGTCCGTCTTATATGCCGAGGAGTGCGATAATGCATTGGTTAAGGTCTTTCTTCTTTGTTCGAAAGCCCCTTTAATTATGCGAAACATCTCGGACTTGTTCTTAACTTCCACTTTCGGCTCTTTAAGCTTATCGAGTCTTATGACCGCGCTGTCCACGTTTGGACGGGGGATAAAGCAGTTCGGAGAGACCGTCATCTTAACTTCGGCATCGCTGTAAAAGGCTACCGCAAGCGAAAGGGCGCCGTAGTCCTTGCTGCCGGGTCCGACCTGCATCCTTTCGGCAACTTCCTTCTGGATCATGACCGTGATGCTCTCGATCGGAAGATCCTTTTCCAGAAGTTCCATTATTATGGGTGTAGTTATGTAATAAGGAAGATTGGCCACGACCTTGGCACTTTCCGCGCCGTGTTCGGCCAGTATCCCCTTGATGTCGGCCTTTAAAACATCTTCATTGATGACCGTAACGTTATCGAATTCGGAAAGGGTGTACTCAAGCACGGGGATCATGTTTTTATCTATCTCAACGCAGATCACCTTTCCCGCCGCTTCGGCCAGATGCTGGGTGAGCGTTCCGATCCCGGGACCTATCTCGAGTACTGTATCTTCTTTTGTTATATCCGCTGCTTTTACTATCTTATCGAGGATGTTCGAATCGATAAGGAAATTCTGTCCGTATCTCTTCTGTGCCGAGATCCCGAATTTGTTTAAGATCTCCGCGGTTTTTGACGGATTTCCGAGGTATGCTTTTTCACTCATTTTTTCATCCTTAACTGTTTATTCTGTACATATCAAGAGCGTTCTTATATGTCTGCTCCATGACGGTGTTTTCATCGATGCCTTTAAGTCCCGCTATCTCTTTTACCACGTATTCAAGGTAGAGCGACGAGTTTCTTTTTCCCCTGAAAGGATCCGGTGCAAGATAAGGGCAGTCCGTTTCAAGCACTATCTTTTCAAGCGGAATGATCTCAACGGTCTCTTTTAATTTCTTTGCATTCTTAAAAGTCACCACTCCTCCGACTCCGATGTAAAAGCCCATCTTCACGGCTTTTGTCGCTATCTCGGGAGAATACGAAAAGCAGTGTACTACTCCGCCTACTGTCCGGCCCGCATCTGTTTCTTTAAGGATATCCATTGTATCCTGAGCGGCTTCCCTTGAATGCACTATAATAGGAAGAGACAATTCTTTGGCAAGTTCTATCTGTCTTCCGAAAGCTTCCTTCTGAAGATCCATGTTGTCTTTATTCCAGTAATAATCAAGCCCTATCTCGCCGATGGCAACAACTTTCTTTGCTTCGCTTAACTTTCTTAAAATTTCGATCCCTTCATCTGTCACTTCGTCTGCATCATCGGGATGAACTCCGACAGCCGCATAAAAGAGATCGTATTTTTCTGAAAGATCCACACTGTTTTTGCTGGTCCTTAAGTTGGCACCGACATTGACGATCCTTTTTATATCGCTTGCTTTAAGCTCTTCAATAAGTTGTTCTCTGTCTTCGTTAAACGCCTCATCGTCGTAATGGGCATGCGTATCAAAAATCATATCTTTATCCTGTCTTTTTATACATCTGCTCTGAAATGATATCATACTTTGGCTTATTTTAAAGCACCCCGTCGAAAAATTTTCAAAAAAAGTATTGCAAAACAAAAAAACTTATACTATAATCTGTTTTGTTCGCGCGATTAGCTCAGTTGGTAGAGCACCTGACTCTTAATCAGGGTGTCCAGGGTTCGAGCCCCTGATCGCGCACTAAGTACTAATTTTGTGGACGCAGGAGCCATGGGGTTGGTGCTTATTTTTTTATACGGAGGGTTATTATGAACAGAAGAGAAAAAGCAATGGAAAAGTTCAAAGAAGGCTATAACTGTGCTCAGGCTGTAGTTCTCGCTTATTCGGATCTGCTTGAAATGGACGAATCCACTCTCGCAAAGATATCTTCTTCTTTCGGAGGCGGTTTCGGAAGGATGAGGGAGATCTGCGGAAGCGTCAGCGGAATGGGAATGGTGCTCGGTCTTTTATACGCATGCGACGATTCATCGAACAAAGAAGCAAAGGCAGCCCACTATGAAAGAGTTCAGGAAGTTGCTCGTGCCTTCGAAGAAAAGAACGGTTCGATAGTATGCAGGGAACTGCTCGGTCTTAACAAAAAGCACGATGCCCCGACACCCGAAGCAAGAACGAACGAATACTACAAGAAGCGCCCCTGCGCAGAACTCGTCGGCGACTCGGCCGAGATACTGGAAGAATATATTTCCAAACATCCTTATAAGTAAAAAATAAGAAGCATCATCACTGATGCTTCTTTTATTTTTCATTTTAGAACGCAAACTGGAACACGGTAAACGCTACATAAAGTATCAGAAGCGTCACGCCCTGCCATCTGTAAAGCTTTCCTTTTATAAGTGCCGGTAACGTAAGGAACGCCATTACGAAAAGCATTAAAGGAATATC
>CADARM010000103.1 GCA_902790275.1 uncultured Lachnospiraceae bacterium | reverse complement strand
TCTGATGAGGATTTTCCTTCTTCATCCGTATCTTCCTCATCGGATAAAAGATCGATAAAGAAGAATCTTTCACAGGAGACTCTGAAAGGTTCGGGTGTTTTCTGCTCGCCCATGCCGATAACGGTCATTCCGGATTCCCTTAATCTCATTGCAAGTCTTGTGAAATCCGAATCGCTCGTTGCAAGGCAGAATCCGTTAACGCTTCCCGAATAAAGAATATCCATGGCGTCGATTATCATGGCAGAATCCGTGGAATTCTTTCCCGTGGTGTAATTGTACTGCTGAACGGGATTGATCGAGTGTGATAAAAGAGCGTTCTTCCAGCTTCTGTTATTTGCCTTGGTCAGATCCCCGTAGAGTCTCTTATATGTAATGGTTCCGTATTTGGATAATTCTTCGATAATAACCTTGATATATTTGGAGGATATATTATCTGCGTCGATAAGTAATGCGAATTTTTTTTCTTCCATAAAAACCCCTTTTTATTTTTTACTGAAACAATTATAGCAAAAAAGATTATATTTTCATACAGTGAGATGGTAAGAGAGCGGGAATAAAAAAGAACCGAAGGATCTTCCGGTTCTTTTTTGATGCAGGAAAAGGGATTTGAACCCTCACGATGTTTCCATCACACGGACCTGAACCGTGCGCGTCTGCCGTTCCGCCACTCCTGCATAGCCTTTGATTTTTAAAAAACCCTTGAAATAATCTTTCAAGGGTTTTGTTCAATGCGGGAAATGGGACTTGAACCCACACGTCGTTGCCAACACTAGATCCTTAGTCTAGCCTGTCTGCCAATTCCAGCATCCCCGCATGTCTTTTAGCGACTTAAATATATTATCAAACCATTTGCATAATGTCAATAAAGAAAATTAGAAAAAAATAAATATTAAAAAAGGAATTGCGATTTTTTTTCAGAATAATATTTTTGGATAGGCTTTTTGGGGTAAACGAAAATGACAATCAGAGAAAGAATCGAAAAAGAAGAAAAGGAAATTTTAAGTCCTTATGCCTGCCTCAGCATGAATTCCAAGGGAAGACAGCGTGAGGAAGAACCGTGTGACATAAGACCGGTATTCCAGAGAGACAGGGACAGAATTCTTCACAGCAAATCCTTCAGAAGACTTAAGGATAAAACTCAGGTTTTTCTTCTTCCCGAAGGAGACCACTACAGAACAAGACTTACACATACGCTTGAAGTATCTCAGAATGCCCGTACGATAGCCAAGGCTTTAAGGTTAAACGAAGACCTTGTGGAAGCGATTGCTTTGGGACATGACCTGGGACACACTCCATTCGGACATTCGGGTGAGAGAATATTAAATGAGATATGCCCTCACGGGTTTAAACATAACGAACAGAGTTTAAGAACGGTCGACATTCTTGAAAAGGACGGCCAGGGACTTAATCTTACATATGAAGTAAGAGACGGTATCTTAAATCATCAGACTTCATGCATGCCTTCCACGCTTGAAGGCAAGATCGTAAGACTTTCCGATAAGATCGCATATTTCCATCATGATATGGACGATGCCATCAGAGCCGGAATACTTACGGAAGAAGATGTTCCTAAGGAAATAAGAGATGTCCTCGGTAATACGACGGGCGAAAGACTCGATCGTTTTATCCATGACATAGTTACGAATTCGCTCGGAAAAGACGATATAATAATGTCGCCTCCTGTTGCGGATGCCATGGTCAAGCTCAAAGCTTTCATGTATGATTCGGTTTACAGAAACTCCGTAGCCAAAAAGGAAGAAGGCAGAGCAAAGCTTCTTATCAGCAATCTTTATGAGTATTATCTCGTTCATATAGATGCTCTTCCTGAGGATCTTAAGAAACTTATGGAAAAAGGCGAGAGCGAAGAAAGAGTCGTTTGCGACCATATCGCCGCAATGACTGACAGATTTGCCATAGCAAAATTCGAAGAAATATATATACCGAAAGTTTGGTACGGCTGAGGTTGATAAATGTTTTATCCGCAGGAATTGATAGATCAGGTTCAACAGAATAACGATATTGTGGATGTTATAAACGAATATATTCCTCTGACAAAGAAGGGTTCCAATTACGTTTGTCTGTGTCCGTTCCATCAGGATTCCAATCCTTCGTTAATGGTAAGCAGACAAAAGCAGCTCTTTAAATGTTTTGCCTGCGGAGAAGGCGGAAACGTTATCACTTTCCTTCAGAAATACGATTCGAAAACTTTCGTCGAATCCGTTCAGACTCTGGCAGACAGAGCCGGAATAAAACTTCCCGAGAATTATTCGGGCGAGTATTCAAAGGAAAAGCAGGACCATAAGTTAAGACTTATCGAATGCAATACGGAAGCCGCCAGATTCTTCTATGCTTATTTAAGAAGAGAAGAAGGAAAGAAAGGCTTCGATTATTTTAAAAAGAGAGAACTATCGGACGAGACGATGAAGAAATTCGGTCTCGGATATTCGGATATAAACGGAAACTGCATTGCTTACTTAAAGAAACAGGGATTTACCGATAAAGAGATACTTGATTCGGGACTCGGAACTTATGATGAGAGAAACGGATTAAGATCCAAGTTCTGGAACAGAGTAATGTTTCCGATAAAGAATCAGGCCGGAAAAGTCATAGGCTTCGGCGGAAGAGTTTTGGGAGACGGAGAACCGAAGTATTTAAACTCCCCCGAAACGACGATCTTTAACAAAAGTACAAATCTTTATGCTTTTGATCTTGCAAAGGCATCGAGAAGTTCATATTTTATCTTATGCGAAGGCTATATGGATGTTATAGCTCTTCATCAGGCGGGATTCAACATGGCGGTTGCATCGCTTGGTACCGCATTTACGCCGGGACAGGCAAATATCATAAGAAGATATGTAAAAGATGTATATCTCTCATATGATTCGGACGGACCTGGAGTTAAAGCCGCGATAAGAGCCGCAAAGATATGCCGCGAATTCAATCTGTCCTGTAAAGTGATAGACATGAGTCCCTATAAGGACCCTGATGAATTCATAAAAGCACTGGGAAAAGAAGAATATCAGAAGAGGATCGACGAAGCAAAGAATGCGTTTATCTTTGAGATCGGGATCTTAAGAAAACAGTACGATCCTTCGGACCCGGATGCAAATACCAGATACGACAATGAAGTGGCCGCACTTCTTGCCGAAATGAAAGATGAAGTTCAAAGAACGAATTATATAAAGGCTTGCGCCAAAGAGATGGGGATCAGCACACAAGCTCTTTCCGATATGGTTGCAAAAGAGGCCGGAAAGAATCGGAAGTTTAACGAGCCGGAAAGATTAAGATCCGGGATCCATGAAAAGAAAGATGATCCGAATATTAAGGCCCAGCAACTTATGTTAACCTATCTCGCCGAATACCCTTCAATATATCCTCAGATCGAGAATATAGTCACACCCGATGATTTCACCGATGAAACATATAAGGAAGTGGCGGTTAAATTCTTTGAGGATGTAAAGAACGGAATCGCATCGCCGGCCAGAATGGTAAGCATGTTTGAAGATGAAGAGATACAGAATAAAGTATCTGACATGTTTACGAGTTATTTGAACGGAATCGAAGGCAGGGAAGAAAAAGAAGCTGCCTTGGTTGACATAATTTTCAGGCTTAAATCAAATTCGCTGGATGAAATGAAAAACGGCGGGAAAAGTGTGGATCCAACGCTTTTTATGAAAAAGAAAAAAGAACTGATGGAAATCAGAAGTATTAAAATAAAATTACCCGAGTAAGGAGAAAGACATGCCCAGAAAGAAAAAGGAAGTTGTTGAAGAGATCACGGAAACGGAGGAAATAATCGAAGAGGCTGATGAAGAAGCTTCGGAAGCGAAGGTTAACGAGCTTTTCGAGGAAAGACTTAAATCTCTTTTAAAAGTTGCGAAAAAGAAAAAGAACATTCTCGATCCCGATGAAGTCGCAAAGCATTTTGACGGCGTGACTATGGGAGAAGACGAATACGATAAACTCCAGGAATTCATGGATGCCAACAATATCGACGTATTCCGTCCCATGGAAGACGAAGATATGATCTCAGATGACGAACTCGGCATCATGATGGATGAAGCGAGTGTAGTCGAAGCCGAGATCGATATGGATATCGACAAGATCGATCTTTCGGGCGAACTCGGTATCGATACTGACGATCCCGTAAGAATGTATCTTAAGGAGATCGGTAAGGTTCCCCTTCTTTCGGCCGACGAAGAGATCGAATACGCAAAGAAGATGGAGATCGGTGAGGAAGCAAAGAGAAAACTCGCCGAAAAAGGTGATAACATTTCCGAGAAGGAAAGAAAATCACTTGAAAAGAAGATAAACGAGGGTGAAAATTCCAAGAAGAAACTTTCCGAAGCAAACCTTCGTCTTGTTGTATCGATAGCAAAGAGATATGTGGGAAGAGGACTTCTTTTCCTTGACCTTATCCAGGAAGGTAACTTAGGTCTTATCAAAGCGGTTGAGAAATTCGACTACAGCAAGGGATATAAGTTCTCCACATATGCAACATGGTGGATCAGACAGGCTATCACACGTGCGATCGCAGACCAGGCGAGAACCATCAGAATTCCCGTTCATATGGTTGAAACGATCAACAAACTCATCAGAGTGAGCCGTCAGTTACTTCAGGAATACGGTCGTGAACCGACGCCCGAAGAGATCGCAGATTACATGAAGATGGATGTTGCAAGAGTAAGAGAGATCTTAAAGATCTCACAGGAACCCGTTTCACTCGAAACACCTATCGGTGAAGAGGAAGATTCACATCTCGGTGATTTCATTCCCGATGAAAATGTTCCCATCCCTGTAGAAGCTGCTACACAGACACTTCTTAAGGAACAGCTTAACGAGGTTCTCGGTACACTTACTGACAGAGAGGAAAGAGTACTTCGTTTAAGATTCGGTATGGATGACGGAAAAGCAAGAACTCTTGAAGAAGTCGGTAAAGAATTCAACGTTACCAGAGAGCGTATCCGTCAGATAGAAGCAAAAGCTTTGAGAAAACTCCGTCAGCGTTCACGCTCCGGAAAACTTCGTGATTATATCGAAGACTAAATTATGTAAACTATTATTATATTGAAAGGCAGCCGGAATGAACAGGTACAATTTGTCAAAAAGACTTGATAAAGTGGCAAACTTGGCAGAACCGGCTGCTTTTCTTGTTGATATCGGATGCGATCACGGATTTCTTGCCATTGATCTGGTAAGATCAGGCAAGATCAAAAAAGCACTTTGCACCGATATCAACGAGGGCCCTTTGAAAAGAGCAAAAGAACATATCAAAGAATACTGTCTTGAAGGGAGTATCGATACCTGCCTTTCGGACGGGCTTCTTGCGATAAAAGATCAGGCTGACAAATATGAATTCGATACTGCAACGATATGCGGAATGGGCGGCCTGATGGGAGTTAAGATCATATTTGAAGCGGACGTATTCTTCAGGAGAATGAAATGCTTTTATCTGCAGCTCCAGTCGGATATAGAACTCGTCAGGATATTTCTTGAAAAGAGCGGATATGAGATCCTCTTTGAGGATATGGTCCTTGAAGATTCGAAGTATTACACCGTAATGAAAGTAAGAAATAAAGATGATTTGGGCAGGATGTATTTCGAAGATACGGATTATGATTCGCTTCCTTACAGGTTAAAAGAGATCTATGATTCCCTGGATATGACCGAATGTTTAAAATACAAATATCCGTATTACGATGGGATGGATAAGGAAATATACGAGAGTTTTCTTGTTTTTCTTATAAACAAATATGAGAAGATCAGATCCTATCTGCCTGATGATTCAGACAGAATGCCCGTTATAAAAAAAGAACTCGAAGTAATGAATATTGCATATAAAGATTATTTGATAAATACAGGAGAAACCGATAATGAAAGTCAGAGAGATTTATAAATGTTTGAACCAGATCGCCCCTTTTGAATATCAGGAAGAATGGGATAATTCAGGACTTCTTGTCGGAGATATGAATGCTGATGTCGAAAGGATCCTTGTCACGCTCGATGTAACTGACGAAGTAGTGGAACAGGCTGTACAGGCAAAGGCAGATCTTATCGTTTCTCATCATCCGCTTATCTTTTCTCCGATAACGAAGATCAATTCAGAAGATTTTATAACCGCAAGGATCCTTAAAATGGCGAACAATAAGATCAATTACATCGCCATGCACACAAATATGGATACCACCGGACTTTCCGATGTTGCAAACGAAGTTCTTAAGATAAAAAAGGAAAGAGCCATAGAGGTTAACATAAATCAAAACGATCCAAAGATCGGTATGGGAAGTATAGGAAAATTCACGAATGATAACGGAAAAGAAGTTGACATAATGTTAAGAGAAGCTGTTATCAGGACGAAAGAAGGTTTCGGACTTAACATAGTTAAGGTATACGGAGATCTTGACAGTATCATATCACGCGTGGCCGTATGCACGGGTGCCGGCAAATCCATGATAGAGGAATGCATTAAAGAAAAATGCGATCTTCTGATCACGGGGGATATCGGGACCGAAACAGAGGAGAAAATGGCGGCCTTCTACC
>CADARM010000102.1 GCA_902790275.1 uncultured Lachnospiraceae bacterium | reverse complement strand
GACTTAACTCTTACCGGAGACCAGCTTTTCGTAAAGGGCGATATCTCCAAGATCCAGCAGGTCTTCTATAACCTTCTGGACAACGCGATCAAGTTTTCCAACAAGGATTCGGTTATCTTTATCGAGACAAAAGAAAAACACAAAAAAGTGTTTGTAAGCGTTAAAGACCAGGGAATCGGAATCCCCAAAGAAAGTCTCAACCAGATCTGGGACAGATTCTATAAGACCGACCTTTCCCGAGGCAAAGACAAAAAAGGAACCGGACTCGGACTTTCCATCACAAGAGAGATCATCCGTGCACACGGTGAAAACATAAACGTGATCAGTACTGAAGGCGAAGGTACCGAATTTATCTTCACCCTGACTTTATCCGACATCAACGAAGAAGAATAGACCAAACGAGGCCGATAATGCAGGTTACTTTTGAAAAAGCGGATTCCCCCGAAAAAGAGGAAGCGCTCATTAAAGCACAGACAATTACAGACGATATCAAAGCGGCGATCGAACTTCTCGAAGGCGGGAAGCGCAAGATCCCGCTTTTAAAAGACGGCGAAACGGTTCTTTTGGAAACCACGGCTTTTTATTACATCGAGTCCGTGGACAAAAGAACTTTTGTATATTCGAAAGATGACTGTTTCGAAACGAGATTAAGACTTTACGAACTGGAAGAAACGCTCGGCGCATATTTCCTAAGGATATCAAAATCCATGATCGTAAATCTTAAAAAGATAAAAGGAGTAAAATCCGACCTGAGCGGCCGTATGGAAGCCACGATGTTAAACGGCGAAAAGATCGTGATCTCAAGAAGTTACGTTAAAGAGATCAAAAGGAGGCTTGACTTATGAGCAAAATAAAAATGGTGTTCCTTCAGACAAGCTTCATATCGCTCGGCATCTTTTTCGCAGTCGGTATCGCTCAGGCAATAAGCCACTTCGCAGGCAATCCTTACAACACGGACTGGTATTTCCTCTTAAGCGTTATATTCGCGGGATTCCTCTGTTCGCTGCCTTCATTTATTCTCTGCTTCGAAAAGATCAAACCGTTTTTCGTAAGGATAATCATTCATTTTACCATGGTCCTTGCGTCGGTTTCACTTCTCGGCTGGCTGTTTAAATGGTACACAGGATTAGTCGGATACCTTTTCATAGTACTTATTTTCATCTTTGTTTACGCATTCGTCTGGATAATGACAAAGTGGTTTTACGTTAAGGAAGACAAGGAAATAAACAACGCACTGAATTCGATCCGTGACGAGGAATAACCCTTAAAAAACAACAATTTAATCAAAAAAGAGCAACTTGGTAGACCTTTTTTGCATCTTGGTCGAGTTGCTCTTTTTTTATTTTTTCCATCCGATACAATGGGTTCATAAACAAAGCGAACACAAAAGAAAGGACAAAGAAATGAACGTTATCGAAGTAAGAAATCTTGTAAAAAAATATAACGAACACACAGCAGTGAACGGAATAGATTTTGATGTAAAAGAAGGTGAGCTCTTCGCATTCTTAGGTGAAAACGGAGCAGGCAAATCCACAACGATAAACATCCTCTGCACCATCCTTGAAAAGACATCGGGCGATATAAACATCTGCTCACACGTACTCGGAAAGGAAGACGATCTGATACGAAAAGAGATCGGGATCGTATTTCAGAACTCGGTACTCGATGACAAGCTCACCGTAAAAGAAAATCTCTTCACAAGAGGAAGCTACTACGGACTGACCAAAAGAGAGATCGAAGAAAGACTTAAATCCTTTTACGAAAGATTCGAACTTGAAGAGATCATGAAAAGAAAATACGAAAAGCTCTCGGGCGGACAGCGAAGAAGAGTCGACATCGTAAGAGCACTTTTAAACAATCCCAAGATCCTCTTTTTGGACGAGCCGACAACAGGTCTCGATCCCAAATCAAGAAAGATCGTGTGGGACTACATCGACTACTTAAGAAGAGAAAAAGGCATGACGATCTTTTTAACCACACACTATATGGAAGAGACCAGAGATGCAAACCATGTGGTGATCCTCGATAAGGGAAAAGTGATAGCAAGAGGAACACCCGCAGAACTTAAAAGCAATTACGCTTCATCAAAGTTCTTATGGTATACGGACAGAAGCGAAGAAAACGATAAAACGGCGGGTGCCATAAACCCGAACATCATATACGATGCAGACCATTACAACATTCTTTTTACCGGAGACATACTCGATGCGATCTCAAAAGAACGAAACAAATTCAAGGATTTCGAGATCATCAAAGGAAGCATGGATGACGTTTTCTTAAATCTCACGGGAAGAATGATAGCAAACTAAGACATAAACAAAAGGAGATAAACAAATGAAAGGCTTTACAGGATTAACAAAAAGAAACATACAGATCTATTTCAAAGATATTCACTCGGTGATCTTCTCACTTCTTACATCGATCATCGTATTCGTGCTCTATCTTTTATTCTTAAAAGGAACCTTCGTTGAAGCGATCGAAGGAAGCATGCAGGGACTTGAAGCTTTTATTGATTCCGCTGATGTCAATATGTTCGTAAACGGCGTGCTCCTTGTCGGAATACTCGGTTCGGCAACGGTAACGATCCCCTACAACTGCCTGACAACGATCGTAAAAGACCGCGAGAGAAAAGTTGATTACGATATCCTTGCAACACCCGTAAAAAGATGGCAGATCATCCTTTCCTACCTTACGGCAGCCGTTATCTCTTCATTCATGATGACATCACTTCTTCTGACTGTCGGCCTCTTGATCATCTCGGCACTCGGAAACATGCACCTTACGATATTAAGTATCCTCGGTGCATACGGCGTGTTGTTCTTGGGATGCCTCTCATCGAGCGCACTCTTTATGACGATAGTTTTATTCTTCAAATCCTCATCGGCAGCCGGTGCATTCTTCGGGATCCTCTCCGCTGCAGCAGGTTTTGTGATCGGTGCATACATTCCCATCTCACAGTTTTCGTCAAAGATCCAGACGCTCTGCAATCTCTTACCCGCAAGCCAGATCTGCGCACTTCTTCGTAACATGCTTTTAAACGGAGTATTAAATGAGATGAACAACTCGATCGGCGGTGTCGATAACGGTGCATTCGTTGATGCCATCCGTCAGTCGATGACATTTAACGCATCGCTTTTCGAAAAGAGCCTTCCCGTAAATACCATGTGCATCTACGTTGGGATCTTCACTCTTATAAGCCTGCTTGCAATGATCTTTTTCTACACAAGAGTTTACAAAAAGAATTGATCGAAATAAAAAACGACGGAGAATCTCCGTCGTTTTGTTTTACCAGTGAAGTCTGTGAAGTTCGCCTTCCGCTTCCAGTCCTTTAAATCCGTTCTGTCTTAATGCTTCGTATAAAACGATGTTCACGGAATTGGAAAGGTTTAAGGATCTTATCTCGGGAAGCATCGGGATCCTGATACAGTCATCGGGATGTTCCACAAGGATCTCTTCGGGTATTCCCGCACTTTCCTTTCCGAACATTATATAATCGTTTTCATCATATTTTACATCCGTGTAAACATGCTTTGCCTTGGTCGTAGCCATGTAGATATGTGCGCCGGGATTCATCTCGAGAAACTCCGCAAAGTTCATATAGCGACGCACATCAAGCTTATCCCAGTAATCCATTCCCGCTCTTTTTACGCTCTTGTCGTTTAACACAAATCCGAGCGGCTCTATCAGATGAAGAGTGGTTCCTGTCGCCACGCATGTTCTTCCGATCGCTCCCGTATTGAACGGGATCTCGGGTTCAAGAAGTACTATATTCATTACTTTTCAGCTCTTAATCTTTCAACGAATTTTTTAAGTCTTCCGATCGCAACCTTAAGGTCTTCGATCGAATATGCATAGGAGATTCGAAGGAATCCTTCGCCGCAGTCGCCGAATGCGGTTCCCGGAACAACAGCTACTTTTTCTTCCTCAAGGAATTTGAGTGCGAATTCCTCGCTGGTCATTCCGAATTCCTTTATGCAGGGGAATACGTAAAATGCACCGAAAGGCTCGAAGCAGGGAAGATTCATTTCCTTAAATTCATTCATTAAAAATCTTCTTCTCTGATTGTATGCTTCAGTCATTTCAGCCACATCGTCATCACCGTTCTTTAATGCCTCAACAGCAGCATACTGACTCGTAGTGGGAGCACACATGATAGCAAACTGATGAAGTTTGATCATCTGCTTGATGATAATTTCGGGTCCGAGTGCGTATCCGAGTCTCCATCCCGTCATGGCATAAGCCTTGGAGAAACCGTTGATGATAACCGTTCTCTCTCTCATTCCGGGGATGGAACAGATGGAAACATGTTTGGATTTGTATGAAAGTTCCGAATAGATCTCATCGGAAATAACAAAAATATCGTGCTTTTCAATAATGGGTGCGATAGCTTCAAGATCTTCTTTTTCCATGATCGCACCTGTGGGGTTATTGGGGAAAGCAAGGATAAGAACTTTTGTCTTTTCCGTGATAGCCGATTCGAGTTCTTCGGGTGTAAGTCTGAACTGGTTCTCATTCTTCAAAGGAAGGATAACGGGAACGCCGTCGGCCATGACCGTACAGGGCTCGTAAGAAACATAACAGGGTGTGGGAATGATAACCTCTTCACCCGGGTTCAACATACATCTTAATGCAAGATCGATACCTTCGGAACCGCCTACGGTCACGAGAGCTTCCGTTAAGGGATTATATGTAACTCCCTGCTTTCTTGAGTAATAATTGCAGATCTCCTGTCTTAATTCCTTGATACCTGCATTGGAAGTATAGAATGTCTTGCCTTTTTCAAGAGAGTAAATACCCTCATCTCTAATATGCCAGGGCGTATCAAAATCAGGCTCGCCCACACCTAATGAAATGGCATCTTCCATTTCGCTGACTATATCAAAGAACCTTCTGATCCCGGAAGGTTTGATCGTCGTTATTTTATCTGACAAAGGATTTCTCATGGTGTCATTTTCAACCTTTCATCTACATATTTTTTAGCGATTACCGTACCGTGATCCTTATATTTTTTAAGGATAAAATGTGTTGCCGTACTTAAGACGGTATCAAGTGTGGAAAGCTTGTCCGTTACGAAGTTTGCAACTTCCTTAAGTGACTTTCCTTCAAGCGTTACGAGTAGATCGAATCCGCCCGAGATAAGATATACACTGTTAACCTCGGGATATTTGTAAATGCGCTCGGCGATCGTGTCAAAACCCTGACCTCTCTGAGGGGTAACACGTACCTCGATAAGTGCGCTGACCTTTTCGATGCTGGTCTTTTCCCAGTCGATGAGAGTGTGGTATCCGCAGATAACACCCTCCGCTTCCATCGCGGCTATCTCATTAACAACATTTATTTCTTCTTCGCCCAGCATTACCGCCAGTTCCTTTAAATCGATCCTGCTGTTCTTTTCGATTGCTTTTAAAATTTTCTCGCGCATTTCATTCACCCTTTCTGTTTGTTTTTATTTATTTTGTAGATCGAATCCTGTTTGATCTTTTCCAGGAATCTCTTTTCTTCGCCGTTTATTACGACTTTATCGTTGTTATCGGTAAATCTTCCGATCAAAGCTGCTTTTATTCCTTTTTTCTCAAGCGCTTCGACCAGGCCTTCTCCGTCTTCGGTCACCATAAGTAGCATTCCCGAAGATTTCATTTCATACGGATTGATATCAAAGAAATTGCTTAATTCGATAACTTCCTGTTTTACCGGAATATCTTTTAAATTAACGCTTATTCCCCGTCCCGCCCGCTCGGCCAGTTCGTAAAGGGCTCCGAATATTCCGTGTTCGGAAACATCCTTCATGGTCTTTACACCGAAGTTCAGCGCTTCCGCGGCTTCTTCTTTAACGCTTAGGTATTCCATGTAGTTACTAAGGCTTTTTGTAAAATCGTCTCTGAATCTTTCCTCTATCCCGTCCTTGTATTTTTTTGCCAGTAGCAGGGTTCCTTCCAGTCCTATCCATTTGGAAACGACTATCGCGTCATTCGCATTGATCTTTCCGGTGCAATTATCATTTTCTTTTGTACCGAAGGCCGTAACGCTCACGAGGCAGTCGTCTTTCAACGAAGAGCTGACTGAAGTATGACCGCCGGCTATGACAACTTTTTCATTTTCGGCCACGACCGAAAGACGTGTCATCAAAAGCTTTAAGTCGCTTTCCTCATAAGACTCGGAAACGGTAACCGAAAGAAGAACATGTGTCGGAGTAAAACCGCCCGCATAAAGATTGTTGCAGGCCTTGACAAGTGCGAAGTGACTTTCCAGAAAACCCGCTCCGACGGCCACGGAACTTCCGATCATCGCCGTGTTTTTGCACAAATTTAAAACGGCGCAATCTTCTGTAAAAGACGCGCCGGCAGAACACTCTTCTTTTTTGTTTTTTACGAACCTTAAAACGGACCTTTTCAGCACATTTTCAGGTATCTTTCCTTCATTCATCTCATTCACCGGTTTGTTGCTTTTTTCAGATATTTAACTTATACTTTACGTACGAAACTCTTTGCATGCGAAGCACACGACCGGCATGTTGGAAAATACCATTTTAGGTTAACCAAGATACCACAAACGGAGCAACCATCGCGATGCAAAGCAGGATCGCGACTATCGCTGGCATGGGCTGGTGCGGCA
>CADARM010000101.1 GCA_902790275.1 uncultured Lachnospiraceae bacterium | reverse complement strand
AAACATAGTTCTTTCCGTTAATGACAACTCTTCCGTTTACCGCATGGCGCATGCTGTATACGGCATGTCTGCACTCCATGAAAGGGATAAGTGCGAACGGTCCCATGATATCGTATTTGATGGGTGTGATGGCGCCGAAATCAAGTTTCCCTTTTACTCTCACACCCGGATTGTCGATATTTACCCTGATACCGCTTTTACCGAATCTGTTTTTACCGAGGAATATGTTGGCACAGTCTTTCCTGAAGGCATTTCCGGGCAGATCGACATTAAAGGCTTCATCATCGGTTATGATCTGAAGCGAAGCCGTTTCTTTCGTTCCGTTCTTATGTCTGGCCGCAATAAAAGCCACCGTATCGTCTTTCGACTGACATTTTAAATACCAGCCGTAAAAGTTTCCGCACATATGATCCCCCCACAAAAACAATTCAGGCTTTGCTTTCTTCGTAAGCTTTTCTTACTGCGATCGCAAGCTGATCCGCACATGATGTATTTTTCATTCCGCATGTATTGCCTTTAAGTTTGCTCTCTATATAGTCAACGCTCATACCGTCAACGAGTTTTGAAATGGCTTTAAGATTTCCGTTGCAGCCCCCAAGGAACTGAATGTTCGAAACCTTGTCTCCCTCAAGGTCAAAGCTTATCTGAACGGCACAAACGCCCTGTGTTCTGAAATCGTATCTCATATTATCCTCCGTAAATTATCTTAAAAGATCATCGGGATGTGAAAGTCTCCACTCGATACATCTCTTAAGGTAATGAATGTATTCGGGACTCTTGCACATACCCTTTCCTTCAACATCCGAGATCTTTGCAACATCCATACCGTTGCATGCAGTGGTCTTCATGATGATGTTAAGAGGCGGAACCTTTGTATCGTTGGCGATATATGTTCCGATACCGAATGCAACTTTTACTCTTCCCTTAAAGTAATTGTTGATGGCCGTAGCTCTGTCGAAATCAAGCGAGTCACTGAAAAGCAGCATCTTTGTCATGGGATCGATACCGAGTTTTTTGTAGTGATCGATCATCATGTCACCCCACTCGTAAGGATCGCCCGAGTCGTGACGGCATCCTGAGAAGAGTGTTGAATATGTCAGCTGGAAATCCTTTAAGAAGCACTTTGTGGTGATCGCGTCCGTAAGGGCTGTTCCGTTTAACACTCCGTATTCTTTTACCCACGCATCGAGCGCATACCAGTTCGAATATGCGGGATTGTGTTTGTGATTACCCTGTCCTACGCACATGATCCACTCGTGAGCCATGGTTCCGACGGGTGTGATACCGTACTTCTTTGCAAGATAAACATTTGAAGTACCTACAAATGTCGAATTGCGAAGTTTTCCGTTCTTCAGAGATCTTACCGCAAGGTCCTGTGCTTCAGCGGAAAGTCTTCTTCTCATACCGAATTCAGAGAATGAACTTATCTCATAGATACCGCTTTCAAGTTTTGAAACCTTGTTCGCAAGTCTCTCTCTGAAGCTCTTGAAAAGTTCATCGTAATCGTATGCCATTCTGAAATAAACTTCGTTTACGATCGCAAGAGTGGGGATCTCATACATGGATGTATTGAGCCATGTTCCCTTTGTCTCGATCGCAAGTCCGCATTCGGCATCCGTTGTGATGATAAAATCCTCGAATCTGGGTTTCCAGAGTCTTAAGAAATCAACGTAAGAACCTTTGATCCACTTGATGTTGTGAAGATATTCGAGTTCGTCTTCCTTGAATCTCAAACCGCAGTAAAGTTTGATCTGTCTTTTGATCTCTTCTACCATCTCGGGAGTAAAATGAACGTCAGTATTACGGCATTTAAAATCCCATGTAGTCTTATAATCGCTGAACTGGTGATATATCGCCTGTCCCATCGAAAATTTGTACGCATCCGTTTCCAATAAACTTGTAATGATCTTTTCCATTGTTTTCCTCTCTAAAACTTTTTATATTCTTTCCCTATATCACTGCTTCATACTCAAGTCTTATCTCGGGAAGTCTGTTTAATGTGTAATACCAGTTCATATTCCAGTCATCTCCCTGCGCGGGATCGTTTTCACCCGTAGCGGGAGGTGCGAAGATCTTTAATGTCATCGTTTTGCCGCTGACCTTTTTACCTTCAAAGAAAGCAGGCATAAAATCAACGAAATCCCTGCCGGGAGCTTTGTAAAACCATTTGCCGTTTATCTCCATCATAAGATTCGCATCTTTTAATTCGTCTTTAAAATAAGCTTCGAAGAATACCGGTTCTTTTTTGAAAGATATCGGGATTGCGATACCTTCACTGTCTTCCGCGCTTCCCCACCTTAATCTTACGGGAAGTTCGATATCTTCTTTTTGGGAGATCTTCGGCATAAAGAATTCATCGTTAATGATCTCTTTAAAAGTATCCATCAAAGGAAGTTTGATACCGACTTCGGAATTATTCGGATCCTCCCATTCGAGTCCGAGTCTTCCTCTGTCTCTGAACTGATAGAATGTAAATCCTTCAAGCCATTTTTCTTCATCTTCCTTAAGAAGTCTGCAGAATTCCTTAAGCATGTCGCACTGCTCGTAAGGACCTGTAACATCACCGTCCGCATTCATCTCGGAAAGTACCATGGGTCTTTTTTCGCCTGCGACTGTCTCAAATCTATTCGCGCATTTTTTACCCATTTCGTATATATTCTTTACGGTTTCCCTGTAATAATTCTTTGTGTCTTTCTTAGCGATGTCATAAGGCCATCCCCAGTGAAGCGACATATATCTGTCCATGGAAAAGATATCGCAGGCTTTGATAGCCGGTGCAAACGTATCTTCCATTTCGATCTTGCCGTCACCGTCTGCCGACAATCCGTTAAGGCAGAGGATCAGTTTGACATTCTTTGCTTCCTCGTGGAAGATATCGCAGAAATGTGCAAAGAAAAGTGCTATCTCTTCATACGTTGCTCTCTTTGTAAAAGAAAACCAGTCGCCGCCCGCTTCGTGATTAATACGAAGCATCACTCTTCCGAATGTTGAAAGATCCTTTGCGATCGCTTTGATATGATCGTCAGAGATATTGGGGTCCACCGTTATCGTAAGGCAGACATCCTGACCGTGTTTTCTGACATCCCTCATCCAGTTGAAAGGTTCCCTGTCAAGCTGTCCGATAAGACCGCCTTTATATGTTTCGTAATCATCGTAAGGATAATCCCACTGAAATGAGATCTCCTGATCTGAAAAAGCATCGTGCGCTCTTTTGGGAAAAGCTTCATCAAGCGGATAATACGATGTCATCAATGACACGGCTCTCATAGGTCTTCCGAGAGTATTGATCATGTAATCCTGATTGACGTATTCTCCTCTCTCGCTTCCGTCGCCCATGTCTATCGCACACTGTGCTTTTCCCATATGAATAAGTTTAATCTTGCTCATTATTCCTCCGGCCTAAATTTATTTCTTCATAAGTTCCAGTAACATTCTTACCACTCCGAAAAATTCACGGAGCATATAGTGAATACCTACCGGCATAAGTGTTGTCGCAGGTACCGAATGTGCATTTGTAAAACCGGCATCTTTTGCTATCATTCCCGCTCTGAATTCGTGGAAACTGTTCGTGATTATTCCAACCTCAGCATCGGGATCGCCGATTATCATTAAAGAATATTTAAGATTCTCTATGGTGCTTGTTGATCTGTCTTCCAGTATGATCCTGTCTTCGGATATACCCATCTTTACAAGTTCTCTTTTTATACATTCCGCTTCGCTTATGGATTCCTTAAAACCCTGTCCGCCCGAAGCGATAAGTATCGTGTCCGGATTTTCGGACATGTAAATGTATCCTTCTTCGATCCTTTTCTTCAAAGTATTGCTCGGGGTCGAACCGTTCAATCCCGCGCCTAAAACTATGACATATTCAAGATTGGGTTCCGGTTCGGCATTCATCGCCTTTGCCACATTGAATTCGATAATGATAAATGCGGTCAGGCTTATAAGATATAAAGTGTAATATATGACCCTTAACGGGACAGGGATCCTGTGTTGTGATACACCGTCTATATCTCTTTTGAGCATTTCAAATCTTATATATGCACAGATGCCGATAAGTATCCATATCCAGATCCAGGAAAGAAAAGGACCGGCATAACATATAAGAGTGCAGAAATAAAAGATGCACCAGATGACAAGCAGAAGATAAAACGCACAGATGATCTTTTTAAATCCAGGCTTTCCGAATCCGTAATATCTGCTTGTTTTTTCTTTGTATTCTTTAAAATCCTCTTCATCTTTGCTTTTAAAATATCTTTCTTCCTTAAGGATGCAGAAGTGAAAATATATCAGGGCAAAAACGGTTATCGCTATGAGCACGGGATTGCAGTACATTATCGTCATCGCGATAAAGAGAAGATCCAGTGCCAGATACGAAGGGTTTCTCGAATACGAATATATCCCTTTGTGTTCTTCTTTGTTTTTATCAAAATGTATAAAAGATAAAAACAAAACTACATCCGCAGTCACACCCAGATAAACTCCGACAACCTTTCCCATGATCGGAAGATAGGATCTTCCGACTATGATACTTATAAGCTGTAAGAGCGGTGCAACGATTATCGTGGTCTTAAAGACGATCTCGGGAAAAGTGAACTTTTCCGGATCCTCTTTCTGATATATCGGGTCTCTTAATCTGCCTCTTTTCTTTAAAAGAAGCATCTTTAAGATATAGATCGTATAAAAAGCCGCCAGGCAAATGAACGCAAGCGTTCTGTATATCATGTATTACTCCTTGGGTCCGACTGATCCGCAAACAGATCCACTCTCTTAAACTCCGTAACATTTACGAGGCCCTGAGTGGTCATTTTCAAAACGGGGATAACGGGAAGACTTACAAAAGCCATATTCATAAAAGGCTCTATATTCTCGTTAACCGAGAGTTCTTTTGCACTCTCTCTTAATTTCTCGTTTGACTTTGCTATATTGACCGCCGATTCCGTGCTCATAAGTCCGGCAACCGGAAGTCTTACTTCGGCGATTACTTTTCCTTCTTTTACAACGCAGAGTCCGCCGCCTATCTTCTTGATATGGTTGGCTGCAACGCACATGTTCTCATCGGAACTTCCGATAACGATAAGGTTATGGGAATCATGTGAAACGCTTCCCGCGAGTGCGCCGTTTTTGATGCCGATACCTTTGATGTATCCGACACCTTTGTGTCCTGTGTTTTTATGTCTCTCGATAACGGCGATCTTAATGATATCCCTTTCGATATCTATTCCGTTATCCTTTGTAAAATCAAGTTCCTCTATAAGTTCGTTCGTTAAGATCTCCCCCGGTATGACCTCGATGACCCTGCATCTGTTTCCTTTGGGTTCGATATGAAAATCTTCTACCTTAAGGTCCGGCATATGGAACGAATTCATTACGCTTCCCGTGATAAGATCTTCGGCGGAAGGTATCTCAAAATCAAGAAGATTTCCGTTGTCGACAACCTTTACACCGTTTGAATAAACATCTTTGATATCGATGTTCTCAAGATCGTTAAGGATAAGAAGATCCGCTTTGTATCCGCACGATACTGCACCCACTCTGTCGATGTCGAAATATTGGGCAGGATTAAACGAAGCCATCTTGATCGCACGTACGGGATCTTTACCCGATCTGATCGCAAGCCTTACGATATTGTCGATATGACCTTCCGAAATGATATCTGCAGGGTTTCTGTCATCTGTAGCAAGTATGCTCCTTAAGTAATACGGGAACTCAAATAAAGGTAAAAGTTTTTCAAGATTCTTTGCAGCAGAGCCCTGACGGATCATTATCCACTGGCCCTTCGAAAGCTTTTCGATCGCTTCATCGGCAGTAGAACATTCGTGATCCGAATTGATACCTGCACTTATGTATTTATCAAGATCCTTTCCGGATAAAAGAGGCGCATGGCCGTCCACGGGCTTACCTTTTTCAACGCAGGCATTTATCTTATCCATCGTAGGTGCATCGTTATAGATAACACCCGGATAATTCATCATCTCTGCGAGTCCTAAAACTCTTTTTTCTTTGTATAAAAATTCTATGTCTTCCGCATTAAGCGATGCACCCGCCTCGTCAAAACATGTGGCGGGAACGCATGAAGGTATCATAATGAAAACATGAAGAGGTAAGTTTTCGCTCATCTCGAGCATATATCTTATGCCGTCAACGCCGCAGACATTTGCGATCTCATGAGGATCGGTAACAACGGCCGTCGTTCCGTGAACGAGAACAGACTGCGCGAGCGAATAAGGCACCATCATCGTACTCTCGATATGGATATGGCCGTCGATAAATCCGGGGCAGATATATTTCCCGGTCAAATCTTCGCACACATCGGCATCGGATTCGTCATAGTAATCTCCGACACCGATTATCTTATCCTTTTCGATAAGCACGTTGGTCTCTTCGATCTTTTCCGTAAACACATTAACGACTTTGGCATTTTTTAATAATGTTTTCATAAGCCCCTCACGAAAATTACATATTCTCAAGAAATCCCTTTAAATCCTCAATAAGTGAATCGATATCCATATCATGTACCATGCAGGCTTCTTCAAGTGTCTCCATCTGTGCGGAAGGACAACCGGGACAGTGCATTCCCATTTCCTGAAGTATTCCCGCTGCTTCGGGGAACT
>CADARM010000100.1:1148-7764 GCA_902790275.1 uncultured Lachnospiraceae bacterium | reverse complement strand
CTCGGATCCAAATTAAAAGACGGTGACAGAGTTGTCATCATCGAAGACGTTACCACATCAGGCAAGTCGATCGAGGAAACTTTCCCCATCATCAAGGCTCAGGCAAATGTTGAGATCGTAGGTCTTATCGTAAGCCTTAACAGAATGGAGAGAGGACTTAATACCGAGAAATGCGCTCTTGACGAGATCAAAGAGACATACGGAATAAACACTGCAGCCATCGTTTCAATGGCAGACGTAACCGAAGCTTTGTACAACAAGGAAGTCAACGGCGAAGTTGTTATCGACGACACCATCAAGGCAGCCATTGACAAATACTACGAAGAATACGGTGCAAAATAAGAGAAACAGGAAACATTAAATGTTAAAACTTCCGAATACGAATTACAAATTCACGGATAAGAAAATATCGCCTTTTTCGGTGATGAGCATGGTACTCTCATCGATTTCTTTCGTTGCGCTTCTGGTATCACTGATCATATCGTACAATACGGCAGGTCAGATAGCGGAGCGCTTCGGAGTAACGGCGTTTCTTTGCGTGATATTTTCACTTACCGCACTCGGACTATCCATCAGAACGTATTTTCAAAAAAATGTATATCATGTCTTTTCCAACATCGGTACCGGCATCGCGGCGGTTAATCTTTTATACCTGATGTATGTTTACGGGATCGGCATGATCGGAAAATAAAAGGATAAAAAATGACTGAAAGATACGAATTGGCAAAGCAAAGAATAAACGAGCTGATAACGGAAGCAAGGGGACTGGATAAATTTGGTCCTTTTTTCGTATCGGTATCAAAATACATATCGGGCCTTGCGGATATTTACGAAGATATTAAAGTAAACGGACCCATCAAAGGCAAGACGATAGAAGAATTAAGAAAAAGAAATGATTTTTTATACGGCGAAATCTATAAGGATAATTACAAAAATTCATATCTTAATCCCGATTACGCATATGAAACATTGGGTGAAGCGGGAAGCGTTTTGTGCGTGGTATATGCGGAAATATTCGGTCTTATTCCCTATGTTTTCGAATGCGACATAGAAGAAATCGTAATAAGGATGGAGCTTTTCCTTGAAGTGTATTCAAACATTAAAGAAGCCGAAGAAGTAAACTCTGAAGAGCTTAAAGAGATTATGTATTATTATGTCTTTGATTATACGGAAGACGAATCGTTAAAGAGAATCGGCAAGCAGTTAACACTGGATAATGCATACGCAAATAAGATTATCGAGAATTACGATTTAAACGATGTAAGAACGCTTTATGCTTTCGGAGAATATGTAGGAAAAAGCGAAGAAGAGACGTTTGTAGCCATCGCCGATCTGGATGAAGATACGGTTGACTTAATGAGTCGGACATTTACGGAAGGCTTTAAAAGAGGGTTTGTTGTATCCAAAAAAGATTTATCCAAAAAGAAAACGGTTAATTTAAGATACAGACTCGGATTTGAAAAAGTCGCAAAGAAAGCCGTTGTTCAGTTTAAGGAAATGGGACTTGAAAGTGTAATCTACAGAGCGGGATATGACATTTTTTCAAGAGGCGGCATTTTTAAGGCCGGCTATTACGGAGGACTTGCCAATCCCCAGTTTGACGAGGATCACAAAGAAGATATGTCTTTAATACTCGACGGACAGCTTGTGACCAGAAGAATCGAAGGAATAAAAGCTTCTTATGAGGAGTTAAAGAAAGAGGCATCCGAATTTGCGGGTCCCGCATGCATGGAAATATTCGGAGAGGATTCTTTTGTACCGACTGAATGCAAGCATGCTTTAAGATACGGCACCAAAAAGCAGAATCTTATCAGGGATTTCAGAGAAAAGAACTCAAAGATTACCAATGAATACATCAAGAGAGAAGAGAGGTCATTTGCGATTATTGCCTGGCCAATTCCCGCCATCGGTAATTACAAAGAGATTTTAAACGAGATTATCACGGTAAATACGCTGCCTGTTGACAAATACGAGGCTATTCAGCAGACTCTTATCGATACTCTCGATAAGGCGGATTATATACATATTCAGGGCCAAAACGGCAACAAAACGGATCTTAACGTTAAACTTGCCGATTTAAATGATCCCGAAAAGGAAACAAAATATGAGAACTGCCTGGCAGATGTGAACATTCCGGTCGGAGAAGTATTTACATCTCCCGTGCTTAAAGGAACAAACGGAACTCTTCATGTAAAGGAAGTATTTTTAAATGACTTAAAGTTTAAGAACATTGAACTTGATATCGAAGACGGAAAGATAAAAGAGTACACATGTACCAATTATGATGACGAAAAGAAGAACAGGGAGTTTATAGAAGAGAACCTTCTTTTCCACCATCCGACTCTCCCTATGGGCGAAGCTGCAATAGGAACCAATACTTATGCATATGCCCTGGCAAAGAAATATGATATTTTCAATAAACTTCCGATTCTTATAGCAGAGAAGATGGGACCGCATTTCGCCTTCGGAGATACCTGCTATTCACAGGAAGAGAGCGTTAAAGTTTACAATCCCGACGGCAAGGAAATGATTGCCAAAGAAAACGGCGAGCCTTATACATACTGTCATACAGACATAACAATTCCTTATGATGAACTGGGATTGCTTGAGGCCGTTACATATCAGGGTGAAAGAATCAAACTTTTGGAGAACGGAAGATTTGTATTAAACGGATGTGAAGAACTGAATGCACCGTTAGAACGCTAATCTAAGGAGTACGACATGAAATTTGTTGATCTTAAATGCCCTAATTGCGGCGGAAGACTTATAAAGAATGATGATTCTCTTAAATGTGAATCATGCGAAGCTGTATTTGCAATTGATTATGATGAATCTGATGTTGAATATGAAAAAATAAAACTTCAGAAAATGCAGATCGACAGAGAAGAGAAAACCGTTAATGAGAAGCAATCCAATACCAAATTTTCATTAATTATTTTTGTGTTTTTGTTTGTGCTTATTGCAGGCCCCGTAACATTTTTAATTTTCCAGAGAGTCGCAATTAATACCATTAACAATGAAATAAATTCTAATGAGAATGAAGATTGGGATGAAGAATTAATAATTGATTATAATGTTTCCGGTGATGACGTAAAAAAGATGCTTGATGAGTTTATCGAATCCGGCAGAATCGTAGAGATGAATATAGATGAATGCGCATACTGGGATAAAAAAGGTGCGGCCAGATATTACGATAAAACCGATGCCGTGTTTGATTCCGCGTATTTAATCAAAGACATACCCAATACAAAACCGTTTCAATCCAACAGACTTGTAATCATATATAAAGTCACTTGGAATAATGAAAATTTTGGCGAACAAATCTGCTATGATGCAGTATATTTTGAAGGACTCAGTGTCAATCCAAACGGTGGAATAATCAGTGATTTTGACGGTATGACAATAGACAGAAGCGATGCAGCGTGGGGCTGGTCCATGGCATACAGTTTTGAGGAATGGGATCAGTGCTACAGAGAAAATGTCACCGCACTCGGAGGAAATGTCGAGAAAATTGAATAAAGATGACTATCAAATGCGGTCACCTTTATAAAAAGCATCAAAGGGCATAAATGGATAAAAAAGACAAAGAAAAAAACGAATATTTCACGACAGGACAGCTTGCGAAAATGGCCAAAGTGTCGGTGCGTACCATCAGATTTTACGATACGCAGAATGTGTTAAAGCCGAGTTTTGTAAATGAAGACACCGGTGCGAGATACTACACAAAGGAAGATTTTTTAAAGCTTGAAGAGGTGCTTCTTTACAAGTATCTTGGTTTTTCAATCGAGGAGATCAAGGAACTTACCCTTAACAAAAACGACAAGGATTATGTAATGGATTCCATGCGTCTTCAGAAGAAACTCATCGAAGACAAGATGGAGCAGATGCAGCTTGTAAGGGATGCTATCGACAGTACCATTCACGCTTACGAAAAGGCTAAAAACATCGACTGGGACAAAATGCTTAAGATCACCGAACTTACGGGTTTGGAAAACTCACTTAATACCCAGTACAAGAACTCGGGAAATATTTCCGCAAGGATCAGCCTTCACAAGGAATTTTCCGTGAACAAAAAAGGATGGTTCCCCTGGCTCTTTGAACAGATCGGCTTTTCGAAGAAAGAATCCTTGAAGAGAAAAGATATAAGAGTTTTGGAGATTGGATGCGGTAACGGGGCACTCTGGAAAGAGAATGTAAAAAAAATCCCCGATAATATTCAGGCGGTTTTGTCTGATGTATCGATCGGAATGATCACCGATGCGGAAAACGGGATCAAAAAAGCTGCCGGAAAGAACGAAGCGATCAAAAAGATCTTGGATGAAAGATTTGAATTCAAAGTATTTGATGCCAACGCCATACCGTTTGAAGACGGATCATTTGATATCGTTATCGCAAATTACGTACTGTTTTATTTCGAGAAACCCGAAAAGGTCTTACAGGAGATAAAACGTGTTTTAAAACCGAACGGATATCTGGTTGCAAGTACATACGGGCAAAACCATATGAAAGAGATATCTTCTCTTGTTAAGGAATTTGATGAGAGGATAACACTTGCGGCAAAAGATCTGTATTACGTATTCGGACTCGAAAACGGAGAAAAGATATTATCCAAATATTTTACCGGCGTTGAAAAGAAGATGTATGACGATTATCTGATAGTGGATAAAAGCCAGCCTTTGCTCGAATATATAATGTCATGCCACGGCAATCAGCGTCGTTATATTCCCGACAGATACAAGGAATTCAAATTGTTTCTTGAAAAGAAAACAAAGAAGGGTTTCAGGATCACTAAGGACTCGGGAGTATTTACAGCACACAAATCCTGAAACATATCCTTTTGGATGTGAAGGGAGGCGTGCAATGAAAAAGCGTATTTTAAGGAGTGTAGTTCATACGTATAAAAAACGCGGTTCGAATGCAGCGAAACGATCGGGACAGATTAAAAAATTTAAAAAAGTACTTGCACATTACCTTACGTAACCCTGTATAATGATATCATGATCGAAAAAGGATCATGAAAAATGCTTAAAAATATGGGTTTTACAGAATAAAGTCAATTGATCATGTCATATGCCGTTTTGGCAGAAAGGAGAAAATATGACGATTATAGTAACAGGTGGTGCAGGTTTTATCGGAAGCAATTTCATCTTCCATATGTTGAATAAATATCCTGATTACAGGATCATCTGCCTTGACTGCCTTACATATGCGGGCAATCTTTCCACACTTGAACCCGTAATGGATAATCCCAATTTCAGATTCGTTAAAGAAAGCATTACAGACAGGGCAGCAGTCGAGAAACTTTTCGAAGAAGAGCATCCCGACATGGTTGTTAACTTCGCAGCAGAATCACATGTTGACCGTTCCATCGAAAATCCCCAGGTATTCCTAGATACTAATATTATCGGTACAAGCGTTTTGATGGATGCATGCCGCAAGTACGGTATCAAGAGATATCACCAGGTATCTACGGATGAGGTTTACGGAGATCTTCCTCTGGACAGACCCGATATGTTATTTACGGAGACAACACCCATTCATACATCAAGCCCTTATTCATCATCCAAGGCAGGTGCAGACCTTCTTGTGCTCGCTTATCACAGAACATACGGACTTCCCGTATCGATAAGCCGCTGCTCAAACAACTACGGACCTTATCATTTTCCCGAGAAGCTCATTCCTCTTATGATAATCAATGCGCTTCATGACAAGCCCCTTCCCGTATACGGCGAAGGCTTAAATGTAAGAGACTGGCTCTATGTAGAGGATCACTGCAAGGCGATCGACCTCGTTATCCATAAGGGAAGAGTAGGCGAAGTATACAACATCGGCGGACACAACGAGATGAAGAATATCGACATCGTTAAGCTTATCTGCAAGGAACTCGGAAAACCCGAAAGCCTTATCACATATGTTACAGACAGAAAGGGTCACGATATGCGTTACGCTATCGATCCCACAAAGATCCACAACGAACTCGGATGGCTTCCCGAGACAATGTTCGCAGACGGTATCAAAAAGACTATCAAATGGTATCTTGATAACGAAAGCTGGTGGGAGCCCATCGTATCGGGTGAATATCAGAATTATTACGAAAAGATGTACGCAAACAGATAATATTTTAAAGGATCGGCCTGGCCGGTCCTTTTTTTGTGCCTCAAATTATCATTTTTGCCCTAAAATCCAGAGATTTTTCGTGTTTTTTACGTGATAAAAAAGTTGTTTATTGATTTTTATGGATGTATAATAGTTATGTTACCCATATGGGGAACATATTTTTTTGTTGCATTTTGCAAAAAGAGATAGGGGTATCGCTTTTTTACAAATGCAGGAAAGAAATCAGGGGTAGGGGATAAATGAAAAAGTTTTCGATCAAAGAACACAGTTCAATTCTTTTAGGGCTTTTATTAGGCTTAAGCATAATAGGGGCTCTTACTGTCAGTTATCTTGGCATAAATCACACCGGAGATGCATTTATTAATATAGGTCCTGCGAGACTCCCGTTTAACAGCATTCAGGGAACGGTACAGACATTTGCTTTGATGTGCTGCATCCTTATGAGCTGTGTGGACTGCGTAGTCGGTGCCAGAATGGCATACTTTGTTGTAGGTTATTT
>CADARM010000100.1:0-1100 GCA_902790275.1 uncultured Lachnospiraceae bacterium | reverse complement strand
TGAGATCCCGTAATTTCGGTCCTCTTCCCGGCGTATTCAACTGCGGTCTGACAATTGTCTGCATTGTTCTTATCGGACATCTGATGAGAGAAGCCAGAAGAAAGAGTATCACGGACTATGCTACCGGCAAACTCAATACAGTCGGATTTTTAGAGCAGTTAAGAAAGAAGATAAGAGAAAAGAAATCAGGAAGCCTTATTTATTATCAGGTAAATAACTTCAGAGCCATCAACGACGATTACGGTCACGACATAGGCGACCAGGTCCTTCGCGAAGCGGCACAGAGAATGTGCAGCACGGTCGGAAAAGAGGGCGTTGTCGGAAGGATCGGTGGTTCCGAATTTGCGATCATGTTAAACGACAAGATCGATGCATATGAAATGACAAAGAGACTTTTCGAAGTATTGAACGAAAAGATGGTATTCGATAAAGACGGCGTTCATCTTGACTGTTACATCGAAGGAAATGCGGGTATCGCTCACTTTCCCAAGGATGCTACGGAATCCGATGAACTGTTTAAGTGCGCCGACGTTGCATTAATGGCATCACTTAAAAAAGGCGGAAACAATATCTACGTTTTCGATGAGGAAATGCTCTCGAAAATGAATTACGATAAAGAGATCGAGCAGCTCATAAAGAAAGCTCATGATGAAAACTATTTCTATCTTGAGTATCAGCCTCAGTATTCCATTTCCGACAAGAAATTAAGAGGTTTCGAGTCTCTTATCCGTATGCAGCTTCCCGACGGAAGAAAGATAAGACCCGGCGATTTCATTCCCGTAGCGGAAAAGTCCAACCTCATTTTCTCGATCGATGAATTTGTTCTGGATTTTGTCACAAAGGAATTTTCAAAAACAGTGAAAGAAAAAGGAGATGCGATCACGATCTCCGTTAATATTTCCGCGAATGGAATTTCACGTCCCGAGTTTGTATCGATCGTGGAAACATGTTTAAAGAAAAACAATTTCACTGCGAAGAATCTTGAGATAGAGATCACGGAATACTCTCTTGAGGAATCTCAGGAGCAGACCATTAAGAATATCAACAGATTAAAAGAGATGGGTGTTCAGATCGCTCTCGATGATTTCGGAACGGGCTAT
>CADARM010000099.1 GCA_902790275.1 uncultured Lachnospiraceae bacterium | reverse complement strand
CGGCGGCAAATATGCGGGCATGGACAGATACGCTGCAAGAGAAGCGATCGTAAAGGATCTCGATGAACTCGGACTTCTTGTTAAGATCGAAGATTACTCTCACAACGTAGGTACTCACGACAGATGCCATACCACGGTAGAACCTCTCGTAAAACAGCAGTGGTTCGTAAAGATGGATGAGCTTATCAAACCTGCGGTTAAGGCCGTTAAGGAAGGCGAGATCAAGCTTGTTCCCGAACGTATGGAAAAAACATATTTCAACTGGACTGACAACATCAAGGACTGGTGTATCTCAAGACAGCTCTGGTGGGGCCACAGGATCCCCGCATACTACTGTGATGAATGCGGCGAGATCGTAGTATCGGCCACGGCACCCGATAAGTGTCCCAAGTGCGGATGCACACATCTCACACAGGATCCCGATACACTCGATACATGGTTCTCATCGGCACTCTGGCCTTTCTCGACACTCGGATGGCCCGAGAAGACAAAGGACCTTGAGTATTTCTATCCTACGGATGTACTTGTAACAGGTTACGACATCATCTTCTTCTGGGTTATCAGAATGATTTTCTCAGGATACGAGCAGATGGGAGAGAAGCCTTTCAAGACAGTTCTTTTCCACGGACTTGTAAGAGATTCGCAGGGCCGTAAGATGAGTAAATCCTTAGGAAACGGTATCGATCCTTTAGAGATCATCGACCAGTACGGTGCAGATGCTTTAAGACTTACTCTTATCACAGGTAACGCACCCGGAAACGATATGCGTTTCTACTATGAGAGAGTTGAATCAAACAGAAACTTTGCTAACAAGATCTGGAACGCTTCACGTTTCATCATGATGAACATGGGTGACGAGGAAGTTAAGACTCCCGATGCTTCGGCTTTGGAACCCGTTGACAAGTGGATCATTTCCAAACTCAACGATGTGGTTAAAGAAGTTACCGATAATATGGAGAACTACGAACTCGGTATCGCCGTACAGAAAGTTTACGATTTCATCTGGGATGAATTCTGTGACTGGTACATTGAAATGGTTAAGCCCAGACTCTGGAACAAGGATAACGAAGCAAGCAGAAATGCTGCTCTCTGGACATTAAAGACAGTCCTTATCGATGCATTAAAGCTTCTTCATCCTTATATGCCTTTCGTTACGGAAGAGATCTTCTGCAACCTTCAGAGCGAAGAAGAATCCATCATGATCTCTTCATGGCCTGTATTTAAGGAAGACAGAGTATTTGCAAAAGAAGAAAACGATATAGAGATCCTTAAAGAAGCAGTAAGAGGAATAAGAAACGTTCGTACGGGAATGAATGTTCCTCCTTCAAGAAAAGCTCAGGTTTACATTGTAAGCGAAAACGAAAACATGAAGAACATTTTCGAAGAAGGTAAGCTTTTCTTCGCACCTCTGGCTTATGCTTCCGAGGTTATCGTTCAGAATGACAAGACCGGTATTTCCGATGATGCCGTTTCGGTAGTTATCGCAAACGCAAACATCTATATCCCTTTTGCCGAACTTGTCGATATCGAAAAAGAAAAAGAGAGACTCTTAAAAGAAAAAGAGCGTCTTGAAGGCGAACTTAAGAGAGTTAACGGAATGCTTTCGAACGAGAAATTCATTTCAAAAGCTCCCGAAAGCAAGATAAACGAAGAGAAGGAAAAACTTGCAAAATATACTCAGATGATGGAGCAGGTTGAGGAAAGACTCAAGAGTTTATAAAAAGGTGAATGTGTATGGGTGAGGAAATCAAACTGGATGATCTTGGGGCGTCCATAGCGGAGATCGAAAGATTACTGGGACTCCGTAACGCCGAAGAAGCTGATCCCATGAAAGAGAATAAGAAATACGGCCAGACTTACGTGCGTGTATCCAAAGACCTGCACGAAGCATGGCTTTATCTCGCACGCCCCAAAGAGGGAGAGTATTATACCAAAGAAGAGATCATCGCTATTCTCGAACAGAACGGTGTACGTGCGGGACTCATTATGTCCAATATCATTGCCATGGCTAAAAAAGGTGTGTATGAAAGAAGCATCAAAGTCGCCATGTACAAAGACTGCGTCCAGGGGCAGAACGGATATTATGAATACGCGATAGATACGACGGAGATCAACAGAAAGAATCCAAAGATCAGGGAAGACGGTTCTGTCGATTACAATTCCGTTAATCTTTTTATAGGCGTACTTAAAGACGACAAGATCTGTACGTACCATCCTGCACAGGAAGGAATCCCCGGATATCTTGTCGACGGTACCGCCATCGAACCCGCGAAGACGGCAGACCTTCCCACCATTAAGGGAAAAGGCTTCAGATATGATGAAGCAACACATACATATTATTCCGAAATGGACGGAAAACTCGATATCAAAGACACGTACGAGATACAGATCAAAAACGTTCACCAGATAAAGGGAGATGTCAACCAGCTTAATTCGAAAGTCGAATTTAACGGCGATATCGAAATATCCGGAAACGTTGAAAGCGGTGTGGTGATAAGAAGTACCAGATCCGTAATGATATCGGGAGTTGTTGAAGCCGCAGAGATATATGCGGGCGGAGATATTGTTTTAAAGAGAGGCATACAGGGTTCCAACAAGGCGAAGATCGTCTGCAACGGAAGCGTTTATGCCGACTTCATAGAGCATTCCATCGTTAAGGCCAAGGGAGATGTTAATTCCAATACTATCCTTAATTCCGAAGTATTTGCCGACGGAAAGGTTATCCTTACCGGAAAAAGAGGTACTCTTATCGGCGGATATACTCACGGAAGAAAAGGTATACAGTGCGTAAACCTTGGAAACAACGTGGAAGTTAAGACCGTGGCGCATGCGGGACTTGAGACCAAGGATTATTTAAAGAACCAGGATGTCATGAAAAAGGATGTATATCTTCGTGACCAGCTTAAAGTGATCCTTGAAAGAATGAATCATATCCTTGCTGCAAAAAAAGCCGCACCCATTACCAAGGAAGATCTTGAGGAATTAAACGATCTTAATGCGAAAAAGACAGAACTTTCCAATCTTCTGAAAGATAATATCCGTGAACAGGAGATCATTTCAAAGGTCGTTGAAGAAGCAAGATATGCCGAGATAAGAGTGGAAGAACATGTTTATAAAGGAGCGATTATAGCTATCGATGCTTCGAGAATGCCGATCCAGGACAGCACCAAGTATATGATCTACAGAGGTGTCAACGGTGTCATCGAAGGAAGCGTAATTGTAGTAAACTGATGAAAGATATTAAAGAATGCGAAGAATATCTTTTAAATATTCCGAAGTTTAAAAAGAAAACACTTTTATCGGATACGAAAAGGTTCTATGAACTTCTCGGATCACCCGGTGAAAATATAAAAAAGATCCATGTAGCGGGAACGAACGGCAAAGGAAGTACCTGTTTTTACATATCAAGGATCTTGAAAGCGCACGGTCTGAAAGCCGGACTTTTCACATCGCCGCATTTAGTGTCGATGAAAGAGCGTTTCGTCTTTGACGGTGAGCTTATTACTGACGAAGAGTTCATCGAGATATTCAATAAGGTCAAAAGCCGATGTGAGATGTTCGATGACGAAGAAAGAGCAGCGATGCATCCGAGCTTCTTCGAATTCCTCTTTCTTATGTTTATGGAATGGATGAACAAAAAGAAAGCGGATGTCGTGGTCCTTGAAACGGGACTCGGTGGGATGCTGGATGCAACGAATATATTTGAAAGACCCGATGTATGCGTTATCTGTTCCGTCGGAATGGATCACACAAAGGAACTCGGGAATACCGTGGAGAGCATAGCCGGACAGAAAGCCGGCATCATAAAAGAAAACGTTCCCCTCGTTTTGTGGGACAACGGTGAAGCGGTAAACAATGTAATAGTGAAGAAGGCGAGAGAGAAGCATTCCAAAGTCTTTATGCTTAAGGAAAAAAATATAAAAGATTTTGCGTGCGACGAAAAACACATTGCTTTTTCGCTTGATTATGAGTATGATAATCTCAAGTTTGTGCATGATTTGTCCGTTTGGCTTCCGACGCCTGCTCTGTACCAGAGGATCAATTCTTCACTTGCTCTTTTAACATCAAAAGTATTCTTAAAAGACGCATTTGAAGAGAAGAAAGCACTCGAGGTACTCAAGGAAGGTTATTTTCACGGAAGATTCGAGGAAGTCGAAAGAGGCTTCTTTGTGGACGGAGCACATAATGAGGATGCGGTTTTAAGACTTCTTGAATCCGTAGGTACTCTTAAAGGCAAAAAGGTTATAATCTTTGGTGCCTGCAAAGACAAAGACTATGAGAAGATGTTAAAGCTCATAGCAGATTCGAAACATTTCGATACGATCATTCTTACAAATATCGATTCGGCGAGAGCGGTTGACTCAAAGACGATGAGAGAAGCGTTAGGGGATACGGATTGTGAAGTGATAGTAACCGATTCGTTAAGAGAAGCGATCGATAAGTCCAAGACTTTCGATGCTGCAGTGTATATCGCAGGTTCTCTTTATCTTGTCGGAGAAGCGGTTTCGATATTTCAGGCTCATAAATAAACAGGGTAAATGATCAATTGGAGAGAGAAAAATGATAGATTTTGAAAACGAACTCAAAAAATTCCATCCGTCACCCGAAGTTGACGATGTAGAAGACGTTGTTAACGGTCATGATCTTACAGACATGGTTGATTTTATCGTAAGGACAGTTTCGGAAGCGGAAGAATAGAGGCACGGATCAGATGTTATTTTGTTACAGCTGTGGAATGGCTTTGTCCGAAAAATCATATTGTACATCATGCGGTGCCGATGTAGGACGTTATAAAAAGATCCTTTATATGTCCAACAGATACTACAATCGCGGTCTCGAAAAAGCTGAGATCCGTGATCTTACCGGTGCTGTTGAAGATTTGCGTCAAAGCCTTAAATTGTATAAAAGAAATACGCAGGCCAGAAACCTTTTGGGACTGGTTTATTTTGAGATGGGTGAAACCGTCAATGCTATGGCGGAGTGGGTTCTTTCCGAGCATTATCAGAAAGACAAGAATATAGCTTCGGATTATATCGAGACGCTTAAGACAAATGCGGTTCTTCTCGATACGATCAATTCCTCGATCAAAAAATACAATCAGGCGCTGAACCTTTGCAAGCAGGACAGTCTTGACGTTGCAAAGATCTCGCTTAAGAGAGTTGTGAGCAATAATCCCAGACTTATCAGCGCACATCTTCTTTTGGCGCTCATTTTGATGAAGGAAGAGGATTATGCCGCAGCCAAAAAGGAACTTATCCTCGTCAGAAGAATAGACAGAGGAAACATTACGGCCGCACTTTATTTAAGAATGGCCGAAGAGAATCTTAATACGGATTCGAAGAGAAAGAAAAAGACAAGCGAGAACGCTGTTACGATCCAAAGCGGCAACGATATCATCATTCAGCCGAATACTCGTAAAGAGAATTCGTTTGTCAGCATTATGATAAATGTACTTATCGGTCTCGTGATCGGTCTTCTGGTCGGATGGTTCGTACTCGGTCCCATCAGGATCAATATTCAGAAAAGCGAAGAGAACAAGGAACTTGCAGAAGCTTACGAAGAGATCAATTTAAAGAACGCTTCCATAAGCAGTTACTCGCAGCAGGTGGATTCCCTTCAGTATCAGTACGATACTCTCAAAGATCAGATGAATGCCTACGAAGGTGCCAACGGTGCATTCGAAGGATACAAGTATCTTTTGCTTGCGGTCAAAGAGTATTCAAAGGGCGAGTCTGCAGATAAGAATATGATCGCTCAGTATCTCGACAAGATCGACAAGAACGGATCCGAGAAATTAAACGAAACGGAATTCGTCGAAGTATACAATCTCTTAAAGACTTCGATAGGTGAGAGCGTAGCCGATTCATTCTATGAAAACGGTTTTAACGCATACAGACAGGAAGACTATATCACTGCTTTGGAGAACTTCAAAAAGGCAGTCGAATACAATCCCGAAAATGTAGATGCATTGTATTATCTGGCATGTACTTATCTTGCAAATAAAGACTATGACAATGCCAAATATTACTTCAATACCGTAATAAATCTTGCACCCGACAGTGAGCTCGGAAGCAAGGCAGTTAATTATATTGCGGAAATTGATGCAAAGTAGATTTTTTTGTTGACATTGAGATTATAGTTGGTATATAATATCAAACGTCACTGAAAAGATACAAGTGTTCGTAGCTCAGCTGGATAGAGCAACGGCCTTCTAAGCCGTGGGTCGGGGGTTCGAATCCCTTCGAGCACGTTTCGTCAAAGCGGACGAGTCAAAACATGGTGGGTATGGCGCAGTTGGCTAGCGCGCCAGATTGTGGCTCTGGAGGCCGTGGGTTCGAGTCCCATTACCCACCTTATACTGGGCTATCGCCAAGCGGTAAGGCACAGGACTTTGACTCCTGCATTCGCTGGTTCGAATCCAGCTAGTCCAGCTTTTACAGAAAAATCAATACGGGCCATTAGCTCAGGTGGTAGAGCACTTGACTTTTAATCAAGTTGTCCGGGGTTCGAGTCCCCGATGGCTCACTAAGGAAGATTCGTATCTACGAATAGTCAGATACGGATTTTTTTTATCCGAAATATCAAAAAGGAAAGAGTAATGGAGAACATTAAAGAAAACAAAATGGGCGTCATGCCCATGAATAAACTTCT
>CADARM010000098.1 GCA_902790275.1 uncultured Lachnospiraceae bacterium | reverse complement strand
GCATCAACGATGCCCCTGCCCTGGCCTTTGCCGATGTGGGCGTTTCCCTGGGCGGGCGGCAGACGGATATCGCCGCCGAGTCTTCAGCTGTGACCATCCACTCCGAAGACCCCAACCGCCTCATGGAAGCCCTGCAGCTGGCCGGGAAGATCATTATGGAAAACGGTATCAATTCAAGTGCAATGGATATCGGAGAACTCGGATCGAGGATCACCAAGATCGATACGGCATTCGATATAAGAAACTACGGATATACCAAGTTTTCCAAATTCCTTGAGAATTTTAAGAACATCGAACTTAAATATACTGAAAATACCGTAACGGCGATCCTTAAGGATTCTGAGATCTCGCTTAAAGCCATCGAAACGGATATCATTTCCATCCTTAACGACTGTGAAAAGAATTCATGCAATACCGGACAGCTTAATCAGAAGCTCCTTGCCCTGCATCCTTCTTTCAACTTTGAGAATTACGGCTACACAAGATTTTCGAAATTCTTAAGCGACCTTCCGAGCGTTAAAGTCACATCTTTAGGCAGAGTCGTAACACTTAATTCCGATCTTGTTGCCAAAGACAAAAAGAAAAGTGAAAACAAAAGCGCAAAGAAACCCATAAAGAAAAACAAACAATAAAAAAAGACCTGTAAAGGTCTTTTTTATTTATATGGGCATAGTCCAGAATTCAACAAGTTCCTTCATCTTTTTGACTACTTCGTAAAATACGCCGTTTTCCATGGCCTCATTCCAGTATGAGCCCTTGGTCCTTCCTTTTATGACATATTTGGAAAGAATGGCAAAAAGCATATCCATGTCTTTAAGATCCGCTCTGTGGATAAGACTTATCTCATCTTCGTTGGAATAGATCTTGTAGTTTTTATATACATAGTCGTAATTTTTGTTCATTCTGCCTGTCTTGTCGAGCATCTTAACAAACGAAAGAAGCGTCGAGTCATAAACGGGAATGGACATTGTATTCCCTGCACCTTCCGGTGTGTATAAGGACATAGGTTTCTCGCCTGATTTCATCTCAAGCCAGGGAAGATATTTTGCGATCTCCGTAACAACCTCCCTGTATTCCTTAACCATTTCATCGATGCTTTTCTTTTCGCTTTCCAATCCCATATTCATTACCCCTCTTTTAAGATACCGTCCACGATAATGATAGCTTCGTCGTAATCGAATTCTTTTACGGCTGCTCTTATCTTCTTGTATTTTTCACGTTTTTCACCCGAGGTCTGAACCTTCAGAAGTTCCGAGATCTTCTTGTCGGATTCGGTCATATCGAGCATCTCGAGGCTTTCCTTAAGAGAAATGAGTTCTTTCTTTTCTTCATCCGAAGAGATACTTCCTCTTGTAACCTCGATCTCTTTTCCTATCTCAACGCCGTTATCTACAAGCACGAATTTGATATTGGCGAGGATCATACGGTATTCTTCGATAAGCGAAGGTGCTTCCTTCTTAACCTTTTCGTACTCTCCGGCTCTTACCGCCATTTCAAGTTCTTTGGATTTTTCGGCCAGAGCGTTTGCACCTACGCCCAGAGCAAGTCCTTTAAGAGCATGGGTTTCAAACGTATACTGCTCAAACTCTTCGTTTTTGATCATATTTTCCATACGTTCGATCTGGGCTTCACCGTCATCGTAAATATATTTAAGTACCTGAACGTATCTGGAAACACTGTTGTTGTAATTCTTTATTCCGGCCTGCGTATCCACACCCGCGATCGTGATATTCTTTCCGACCTTGATATTTGGATCTTCCTTATCAACAAAGTGTATGAATTCATCGGGAAGATATTTGATAAGGATACTCTCGAGCAGATTGATGTTCATGGGCTTGGAAAGATAATCCTGGAAGCCTTTTTCGAGGAACATCTCTCTAGTGCCTCTTATCGCATTCGCAGTCAGAGCGACGATGGGAACATTCTTTTTGTCTTTCTGAGGAAGTCTTCTTATCTGTTCTGCGGTTTCGATACCGTCCATGATAGGCATCATCTGGTCCATAAGGATCAAATGATAATGGTTCTTTGTGACTTTCTCAAGACACTCTTTTCCGCTCATTGCGGTATCTACCTTGATCTGATACATCGCAAGGATACCCTGGATAACCTTAATATTGGTAGCGTTATCGTCAACGGCAAGAACTTTGGCCATGGGTGCGATAAACGATTCGTTTGTATCTTCGCCCTTGGTAGGGATAACGATCTCAGAGATCTTTCCTGTATGAGTGTAGTCAACTACATTCTGGAAGAAAGTAAACGAGAATACGCTTCCTTCACCGTAAGTACTCTTTACATTGATGGAACCGCCCATGCTCTCGCAAAGTCTCTTTGTGATGGCAAGTCCGAGACCCGTTCCTTCGATGGTCCTGTTCTTTATCATATCCGCACGCTGGAAAGAATCAAAGATAGTGGGAAGAGCTTCTTCGGAAATACCAACACCCGTATCTGCGATGGATGCACGGATAAGTGCCATACCGCTTTGCATATTCCAGTCAACGTTAACGGTAATGTGTCCCTTCTGAGTATATTTTACCGCATTGTTTAGCACATTCGTAAATACCTGACGGACATGAACTTCATCGCCTCTTAATACCTTCGGAAGCGTCTCATTGACATTTACGTAGAGTTCGATATTCTTTTCTTTTAATTTATCTCTTACGGAATCCGTGATATCCCTGATAAGTATACCGGGCTCATATTCGTTTTCCGCCGCACTCATCTTTCCGGCTTCGATCTTTGAGAAGTCAAGGATCTCGGTAATGATCGAAATAAGGATAAGCGAAGCATTCTTAATACTGTAAGCAAGTTCCTCTATCTTCTCGCTCTTATCCTTCTCTCTTAAGATCATTTCGGTAGAACCCATGATCGCGTTAACGGGAGTTCTGATCTCATGGGACATATTTGCAAGGAAGACGGTCTTCGCCTCATTGGCTCTCTCTGCCTGTTCCTTAAGTTCGATAAGGCTCTTATTGTATTTGTTTTCTTCAGTCTTGTCGTAAAGCCAGATATGATAACCTTTCAAAAGTTTTCTGTCGTAAAAAGGCTTAACTGCGACCAGATATTCTTTTCCGCCGAAGTTTAAAACCTTCTTATTGTTACGGTAGAGTCTGTTGATCATATTATCGACCATGGTCTGGATAGTGAGCTCGGGAATAAGACCGTAAGCTATCTCATTCGCATAAAGGAAATTCTTTCTTACATCGATAACGATGAAACCGTCTTCGATTCCGTTAACGATATCTTCCTTTGCGGTAAGGACGGAGTCGAAAAGTCGGAATCTGAAGATGACCAGTGTCTGAAGGCCGAATGTAACAACGAGCGAAACATGTAAAGGAATGTATGTGTACTGGCCGTAAAAAGGCGTCATTAAATATACGAAAGAAAGCAAAGGGAAAATATAAGGAAGCAAAAGGAATATGAATTCTTTTCCGATCTTGTTTCCTTTATTGCGGATCCTTGCCAGGATAAGAATTATCTGAACAAGATACATTACAAGGATATAAATAACGAAAATATTATATACGATACCGGGAATAACTATAAGATGAGGGAACACTCCTTCATCCACGAACTGTATGCTCTTGAAAACTTTGTCGAATTCGGATCCTACTATATATAAACCGAAAACAACATCCGCTATTACAACTATTAATATAAAAACGATATTGACCTCAAAATCGCAGAGTTTGAATACAAGAACGGTCATAAACGTGGTCATAAGCATGATCGAGGCCATTTCAAGCCTGGAACATACCAGAGCCTCATTAAGTCCTGTCGAATTCATCTCAAAAAGATATCCGAAGAGATCGAACATTATACATATGCCCACCAGACCGAGCAGTTTATCGTGCATTGATGATTTTTCACGTACGATTATTACGCAAAGAAATGCGGTGAACATTAATCCCGCAATCTGAATTATATTAAATATGGAAAAGTAACTTATCATTATAATAACCCCGTTTTGATAATTATAATACTTGCCAAAAAATGTGTCAAAACCTAGTTTGAGCAATATATTTTTATTTTTAAGCAAAATATTTGTATATTTATAGGGTAGGTGGCAATATAATCTTAATTGTAATTCGAATTGATTTTACAAACAGATCATTCCGAAAGAATTCCCCTTTTACACAGCAAAAAGCCTCCTTTTCCCGGGAGGCTTTTTGTGTTATATTAATTTAAGTTTTTAAACCTGAATTTCTTATAATAAGGAGAATACTGATGCCACATTCTTCAGGCGGAGGCTCACACTCGGGAGGATCTCACGGCTCAAGCCATCACTCATCTTCCGGCGGCTCTTCCCAAAGATCATTCAACAGAATATCCAAAAACAAATTTAATGGAGCGAACAGATACGTATATTACAGAAACGGAGCTCCCGAATTCATATATTCAAATTACGATCTGACATCGGATAACAGGGGGAAGGGGCTTATATCTCTCGCAGTCTATGCAATAATGATAATATTTGCCCTCTCATTTATACCTGCCGCTTCCCACTTTCCGAAAAAACTTGATATCTCAAAATATAATTGTTCGATATCCATCACAGATTCAGCCGGCGTAATAGATGATGAAGATGCTTTAATGGATTCGCTCATCGCTTTTCAGGATAAAACCGGTATCACACCCGCAGTTATCACGATAAATAATGAAGACTGGCAGAATAATTACACGAGTCTGGAAAATTACGCCTACGAACTGTATGTAAAAACATATGATGACGAAAAGCATTGGCTTATAGTTTACTCAGAGCCCAAAAATCCGGATCCCTCTTTTAATGACTGGTTCTGGGAAGGAATGCAGGGTAACGATACGGACAAGATCCTTACATATAAGGAAACGGATCTTTTCAATAAAGAAATGCAGAAAGGCCTGACCGATAAATCGATCTCGGTGGATGAGGCTATACGAAGATCCATTGACACACTGACACCTGTCGCCATGAAAAAATATATTTCATTCAGAGCTGCCGTTTATCCCCTCTTCTTTGTGGTCTTCATTTTGTTTATGGCGATAAAGACATCCAATTTCCATCCCATCAAAGGAAAGTATTACAATAATGCAGTCCTTTGTCCCGAAACATTCGTGGATCAGGAAAAATGCGAATACTGCGGCGGAATATATGTAGTCGGTATGGGAACAACCTGTCCTAACTGTGGTGCTGCTCTTCCGATAAAAGGAAACAATGAGATAAATTAGAATATAAAGATAAAAAAGAAAAATCTCTCTGAAATATCAGAGAGATTTTTTATACAGGGGAAGAGAGATTCGAACTCCCGTGAACGGTTTTGGAGACCGTGATACTGCCACTGTATGATTCCCCTAAGCGGTCAACGAAGTGTATTATATCAAATAGAATCAAAGTATGCAAGTGTTTTATTAAAGGCTTTTTTTGATATAAAAAAAATTTATGTTGCATTTTAAAAAACTTGTGTTATACTAAAGTCAAGCAAAGATTGTTATTTTTTTATCAATCTCTATCCATAGAAGAAAGGAGTACGATTATGGAAAAAGAATACGGAATTATCGACAGCGTCGAAAAACTTGAAAAAGCCCTGAATGAATTAAAAGAAGCTCAAAAGGTTTACGCTTCCTACTCTCAGGAACAGGTTGATAAGATTTTCTTCGAAGCTGCCATGGCCGCAAACAGACAAAGAATCCCTCTCGCTAAGATGGCCGTTGAAGAAACAGGCATGGGTATCGTTGAAGACAAAGTCATCAAGAACCACTATGCCGCAGAATACATTTACAATAAATATAAGGACACAAAGACATGCGGTGTTATCGAAAAGGATGATGCTTACGGAATAACAAAGGTTGCAGAACCCATCGGTGTTGTTGCAGCCGTAATCCCCACGACCAACCCTACTTCCACCGCTATCTTTAAAGCACTTATCGCATTAAAGACAAGAAATGCGATCATATTCAGCCCGCACCCCCGTGCAAAGCTTTCTACCATCGCAGCCGCTAAGGTTGTTCTTGAAGCAGCTGTAAAGGCAGGTGCACCGGAAGGTATCATCCGCTGGATCGATATGCCCTCTCTCGACATGACAAACCTCGTTATGCGTGAATCGGATATTATCCTCGCTACAGGCGGTCCCGGAATGGTTAAGGCAGCTTACTCAAGCGGAAAGCCCGCCATCGGTGTAGGTGCAGGAAACACTCCCGCCATCATTGACGAAAGCGCTGATATCGTTTTGGCAGTTAACTCTATCATTCATTCCAAGACATTTGATAACGGTATGATCTGTGCTTCAGAACAGTCCGTAATCGTAGACTCCAAATTATATACAAAGGTTAAAAAAGAATTTAAAGACAGAGGATGCTACTTCCTTAAAGCCGATGAGATCGACAAGGTTAGAAAGACCATCCTTATCAACGGTGCTTTAAACGCAAAGATCGTTGGTCAGTCGGCATACAAGATCGCTGCTCTGGCAGGCGTTTCGGTTCCCGAAAAGACCAAGATCCTTATCGGCGAAGTTGAAAGCGTTGAACTTTCCGAAGAATTCGCTCATGAAAAGCTCTCTCCCGTTCTTGCAATGTACAAGGCTAAGAACTTTGCAGATGCATTAAACAAAGCAGACAGACTTATCGCTGACGGCGGATACGGTCATACTTCTTCTCTCTATGTAAATGCGATAACAGA
>CADARM010000097.1 GCA_902790275.1 uncultured Lachnospiraceae bacterium | reverse complement strand
CGCCTTTTTGATATTTCTGTCCATTAAGTCGGCATCGATAAGATTAACCGCAAAAGGCATATCATCGGGCTGAGGCATTCCGTTAAGTCCGTAGGTATAGTTTAAAAGAGCGATCTTCATACCGTTCTTTTCAAAAACGGTGATCTCTTCCTGCTGCTCTTTTGTTTCGTTTACACCAAGCACCATGATATCCGGATATTTCTTCCAGAAATCAATGGTGTGCAAAAGACCCTGTTTCCATTTATCCATTGTATGGTTGGTAGCATGAAGGATAACGTTAAATCCCGCTTTTGCTTCGGCATCACCGACTTCTTCCGCCGTATTGAACATGGGATATCCTGAAAAGCCCATGTCTTCGCCGGCAAAAACGATCTCCTCGTTAACTATCCTTATATCCGCTTCCTGAATATCGGGAAGGATCCTCTGGAAAAGATGATCGTAATTCTTGGTTCCGTCATCCTTAAAACCTGACTCCGTAACATTAAGATGCATCAGCATATCGCCAACCATCATAATGGTTAAGTTCTGGCTTATCTCGGTAGGAACGTTCTGTTCAAGCATTGCCCATTCCTCAGGTGTCTCAGCCGAAGCATAAGTCGGCATGAGTTTTACTTCCTCAACCACACCCGGTGTTTTGGTCCCTATCCCGAAATCAACATTTGTTGAAATGATATAAGCAAGTATTAAAACTATCAGTGCCGCAAGTGATACTCCTACCACTCCTGCGATCACTTTATAAACATTGGCGGATTGTTTCTTTCTTCTTTTTCTTCTCTTTCTCCTGTCGGCCATCTTTCATTCCCCGTGGTTTCGTCAAAATAGATTTTCGGTCAAATACTGATATATTTCCTGATTCTTTTCCTGCCAGTTATCGCAGATGGTCGCTGCCATCTTTTCACTGGGTACGGTCATCTTTATCGTACAAAGTTCCGTAGCTCTGTCCTTGGCCCAAAGAATCGCTTCGTATTCGCCGTATTGATTTTTATAATAATCCGATACTATCGAAGCCTCTCTTCTCAATTCCGTGGAATTGACTTTAAGATACTCCTGTATATCGCATTTGATCTCCGAACTGATATCTCCCAAAAAATACTGGAGTGATTCCATGCCTTCTTCGGTGATCGAAATAAGCGTCTTATTGTGATTCTGTTTTACCGCAAGGAAATTCTGATCTTCCAGAGCCTTAACGTGCGACTGGATGTTCAGAAAAGACGTATACTCTTTTTCCACAAAGAATGTACTTATCTGGATAAGAGTAAGCGGTTCCGCCGCGGATTTGAGCATATACAGAATCATAAGCTTGTATAATGTCTCAGAATTGTAATTCATAAACTCCCCTGTTTTTGCCTTTTATTTTCCGATGTTTTCCTTAACTGCCTTGCAAACCACTTCGGATACTGTGGGATGGAAAGGAGGAACGATGATGTTCTCATCGTTTAATTCATCATCGGGAATAAGATCTGCTATAGCCTTGGCAGCTGCAAGTTTCATCTCTTCGGTGATCTGCTTTGCTCTGCCTTCAAGAGCACCCTTAAAGATTCCGGGGAAAGCGATAACGTTGTTAACCTGGTTGGGAAAATCAGAACGTCCTGTTCCGACTATCCTTGCGCCTGCTGCCTTTGCCACATCCGGCATGATCTCGGGAACGGGATTAGCCATGGCAAAAAGGATCGCATCCTTGTTCATTGACTTAACCATATCTGCAGTAACGATGTTGGGGGCACTAACACCTACAAAAATGTCCGCGCCGTTTAATGCATCGGCAAGAGTACCGTTCTTTCCTTCGAGATTGGTAACTTCTGCCATCTTTTCCTGCATCCAGTTAAGTCCGGGATAATCTTTTGATATTATACCCAATTTATCACACATTGTGACATTTTTAAATCCGTATCTTAAGAGCAGTTTGGTGATAGCAACACCTGCGGAGCCCGCACCGTTAACAACCACTTTGCACTCTTCTTTTTTCTTTCCGGTAACCTTTAACGAATTGATAAGACCTGCAAGAACAACAATCGCCGTACCGTGCTGATCATCATGGAATACAGGGATATCGAGAGTTGCTTTAAGTCTCTCTTCGATCTCAAAACATCTGGGTGCGGAAATATCTTCAAGATTGATACCGCCGAAATTGGGAGCGAGATATGTGACCGTTTTGATGATCTCTTCGGTATCCTGTGTGTCGATACAGAGAGGAACGGCATTTACTCCGCCGAATTCCTTAAAAAGAACAGCTTTTCCTTCCATTACGGGAATGCCTGCGCTGGCACCGATATTTCCGAGTCCGAGAACTGCGGAACCGTCTGAGATAACTGCTACGGTATTTGCTTTAGCGGTATATCTGTATGCCTCTTCTTTATCCTTGGCGATAGCTTTGCAGGGTTCTGCGACACCGGGTGTATAAGCAAGTGCCAAAGCCTCTTTGGACTTAACTTCCACCTTGCTCTTTGTCTCAAGTTTTCCCTGCCATTCTTCGTGAAGTTTTAAAGCTTCTTCCTGTAATGTCATTTTATATTCCTCTCTTTTCCATAGACTAAAAAAAGTCTTTATTTTGCATATTCAAGCAGCGCTTCAAGTTCTTTCTTTTCAAACGTATAATCCGTATTGCAGAAATCACAGTGAAGATTAATGGAATCCTCTTCCTTTGCTATCTTTGAAAGTTCATCTTTTCCGATACTGATAAGTGCCTTGGAAACACGTTCCTTATTGCAGTTGCACTTAAATCCTACCGGTATCGTATCTGTAATGTTTACATCAAAACCTTCACAAAGTATCTTTGCCATCTCTTCGGGACTTATTTCCTCATCGAGCATGGCTGTGACCGATTTGATATTGCTTAGATTGTTTTCAAGCTTTGAGATAACTTCTTCGGGTGCAAAAGGCATTAACTGGATGATGAATCCGCCCGCCTGCTTTACGGTATTGTCTTTGTTCATTAAGACACCGAGACCCACGCTCGATGCGACCTGTTCGGATGCCGCGAAATAATATGTGATATCCTCGGCGATCTCGCTTGTCTGCAAAGCCGTCTGTCCGACATAGGGTTCTTTTAATCCCATGTCTTTTATAACATCCAAGAATCCTACACCCACAGCACCTGCAACATCAAGTTTTCCGATACTGTTTGCGGGAAGGATAACGTTCGGATTTCCTACAAATCCTTTAACATATCCCTTCGAATCGGCTGTGACTGTGATACCTTCGATGGGACCGTCCGAGTTGATCCTTAAAGTTAAGATATCGTTATCGCCCTTAAGCATCGAACCCATCATGCTTCCTGCGGTAAGAAGACGGCCTAATGCCGCACTGCATACCGGCGAAGTATTATGTCTTCTTCTGGCCTCTTCGACCATATCTTTTGTATATGCGCAAAATATTCTTATCTGCGATTCAGCAGCTGTCGCCCTGACTATTCTGTCCATAGATCATTTTCCGTTTTCTTTTGCTACAACAAATATTCTTTCCGAGTCTTCCTTTACTTCACCGAAACTTTCCGAATCAAAGGCATCGATAAATATAAGACCCGCTTCTTTTAAAAACTCTTTCATCTCATCGAGAGTAAATCCTCTCTGATAATGATATTCCTCAAACTTTTTATATAAGTTTTCCGAGTTTCCCTGATCCGTACTCACGGGAACAAAGAAATTGACTTCGTATTCGTTGATATTGCTTTCCTCGTCATAGTAATTCGACCAGATAAAAGAAGCATCTTCTCCGCTTTCGGCTATAGTTGAATCACCTATGACATCACGATATTTGTGTATCGTATTAAAATCAAAAATAAAGAGTCCCGAAGGATCCAGATAATTGTTTACAAGTTTGAATGTGGTTATGATATCTTCATCTTCAAGAAGATAATTGATCGAATCGCATATGCTTACGATCGCTGCCACGGTGCCGTATAGTTCGAACTCTCTCATGTCCTGACATAAGTACAATATATCGGACACCTTGTCGAAAGGATTGTTTGCAGAAGGTTCATGCATATCCTTTTTGTTTAATGCGACATTTAACATCTCGTTCGAATTGTCGATGCCGATCATATCGAATCCGATCTCGGCGAGTCTCATCGTAAAGTTACCCGTACCCGCACCGAGTTCGCAGACAATGCCGTTCGTTATCCGGTTATCGTATAATGTTTTTTTGACAAATTCAAACCAGTCGTCATAAGGAACGTCTTCCATGAATTCGTCATACCATTTTGAAAATTCCGAATATGTATCCATCAGATCATCCTAAGAAATGGAATATCGATCCCAAAGCTCCGTATGACAATAAAGACATGATTATCGTCGCAAGGATAAGTCCGCAGAGTTCTGCTGCGATAGCCTTGGGAAGTTTAATATCAAAAAGTGCCGCCATCAGGGAACCCATCCATGCTCCCGTTCCGGGGATAGGGATCCCTACGAAAAGCATAAGTCCCAGAAACTCACCTTTTTTAAGTGCATCGCTTTTCTTATTGGCTCTGTTCTCAAGCCATTCGGCGAATTTGTCGATCTTTAAAAAATGCATCTTCTTCATCAGCTTTAATATTTTTTTGATGAAAAGAAGAATAAAAGGAATGGGAATGATATTTCCTGCTATACAGAAAGCTATAGCTTTCAAAAGAGGAACATTTAAAATGCTTGATACGATCAAACCGCCACGAAGTTCGATAAGAGGGATCATGCTTACGATAAAGCAGATCCATACGGGCGCTATATGATGATCAAGCAAAGTGTTTACCAAAGCATCTCTTAATGCAGTCATATTTATCTATTCGCTTACGCGAAATCCTTTCTTTTTATTGTGGTATTATCTCTCTAAGTGCTTCAAATAATGCCTTCATCTCATCATCCGTTCCGATGGAGATACGAAGGTAATTGTCAATTCTTTCAGGTTTGCTGAAATGGCGGACAAGGATTCCTTTTTCCCTTAATGCCTTATAGATGTCATTGGCATTAACTTTGGGATGTGTAACGAATACAAAGTTCGAACTGCTCTCTGGAAATACAAATCCGAGTTTTTTGAATTCCTCACAGCTCCACTCTCTTGTCTTCATGACCTTATCGCAGCATTCCCTGAAATGTTTCTCATCCTTAAGAACTGCGGATGCGATCCTCAAAGACGGCTCGTTCATCGTATATGAATTGACAGAGAACTTGACAGCCTTGATCTTGGAAATTAATTCTGCACTTGCGAATGCCATTCCGATACGAAGGCCTGCAAGATTACGCGACTTCGAATATGTCTGAGTCACGATGAGATTATCGTATTTATCTATCAGCTTAACTGCGGATTCTCCGCCGAAATCGATATATGCCTCGTCTACAATGACTATCGAATCCCTGTTGAATTTAAGTATCTCTTCGATCTTTGAAAGAGGAAGCATAAGTCCCGTAGGTGCGTTCGGATTGGCGATCACGATACCGCCGTTTTCTTTTCTGTAATCGTTTATATCGATCGAAAGATCATCCTTAACCGGAATGAGTTCCTTGGGAAATCCTACATACTCAGCCCAGACTTCATAGAATGAATAAGTGATATCCGCAAAAAGGACAGGCAGTTTTGAATGGAAAAATGTCGAAAAGATCGTACAGATGACATCATCGGATCCGACACCTGTAAATACCTTATCGGGTGCGATATTCATGTATTCGCTTAATGCATCTCTTAAAGCATCGCAATCGGGCTTCGGATATCTTCTTAAGCAATCATAATCCTCTGCCAGTCTGATAAGTTCTTCCTTTACCACCGGTGAAGGCGAATAAGGATTTTCATTGGTATTAAGTTTAATAAGATTGTCTATCTTGGGCTGTTCCCCCGGAACATACGGGGTTACGTTTCTGACGTATTCTCTCCAGTTCATACTAATCTCCGTCTATTCTTCATCCATATCAAGTATTTCCTGATATTCGGTATCCTTTTCGTCGGCATCCTGATGAAACGCATCAAGTGCATCCTGTGCCTTGTCTTCCTGCGATGCCATACCTTCTACGGTAGTTGTCGCATCTTCCACGGGATTACCGCATGCTGTTAAAGGCATTAAAAATGCCAGACATGATAATATCGAGATCACAAAATATTTTATACGTTTCATTTTCACCTCTGAAAAATATGTCTTTAGTTAAAATATCTTACGCCTGATTCAAAGATCTTAAGATCCTGCTCGCCGTAGATATTGATAGCAACACCTCTGTCACGACGTTCTGCATGAGCCATCTTACCGAATACTCTTCCGTCGGGTGATGTGATACCTTCGATAGCTTCGAATGAACCGTTGATGTTGTACTCTTCGTCCATTGAAACATTGCCGTCGTTATCACAGTATCTTGTAGCAACCTGACCGTTTGCAAAGAGTTTTTCGATAACATCCTTGGGTGCTACGAAACGTCCTTCACCGTGTGATGCGGGTGATGTGTATACACCGTCGAGCTCTGCGAGCTGTAACCAGGGAGATTTGTTGGATACAACCTTGGTATAAGCCATCTTTGAGATGTGACGGTTGATCGTGTTGAATGTAAGTGTAGCGGAGTTCTCATCCTGACCTGTGATCTCACCGTTAGGAACAAGTCCGAGTTTGATAAGAGCCTGGAATCCGTTACAGATACCGAGTGCAAGACCGTCTCTCTCATTTAACATCTTCATAACGGCTTCTTTGATAGCTTCGTTCTGGAATGCCGTTGCAAAGAACTTAGCCGATCCGTCGGGTTCGTCACCTGCGGAGAATCCGCCGGGGAACATGATGATCTGTGCGTTACTTATCTCTTTTACGTATTCTTCGATGCTTT
>CADARM010000096.1 GCA_902790275.1 uncultured Lachnospiraceae bacterium | reverse complement strand
TACGACCGTGACAAATAGGTTTGTCCCGTTTTCCGCCGATTTCGCCTCTGTGTTCGCCGGGCAGATGGACGGCGGTACGAACAGATGGAATTCGGATCGTTTTTCATGGAAGCCGCTGGGCGGTGATGCCGTTGAGTTCTGGAAGGTTGAATTACTGGGGCATGAACTAGACGGATTATTGGTCGTCGGCGAGTCATTGGATGACGCCGCGCCGGTCACAGGCGTACTTGCGCCTTCGGACGAACTGGCGCTGACACGAAAGACCAGCTCCCAATTCGGCGATTTCATTTTGGGCGGTTCAATTCCGACATCTCTAATTCCGTCAAATGGATGGTTTCATTCTGTCTCAATGACGCCGCCGAGTATTTCCGATATGGCATTTGATGTCAACGAGGGTACGGTGACGGTTGTGGTCTCAAATGGCACGGCAAACGCTGTGGCGCTTTTCAGCAAAGACGATGGTACAGTGTCGCAATCTGACTGGTTGCTGAAGGCCGTCCTGCCAATCGGGGAGGGGGGAATGTCATGGACGGAGGAACTGCCGTCTACGGAACGTATGCGCCTCTATTTGGCAAAAGACGCCCAGGATGATACTGACGGCGACGGTATGTCCGACGTCTGGGAGATGACCAATGGGCTTGATCCGTTCTCGCCCTTGGATGCCACTGCCGACCCGGACGGTGACGGATTGGACAACCTCTTTGAGTATGCGAACGGGCTTGACCCGCACTTTTTTGATCTTGACCCACGTCATGTCCGTTCGGGTCTTGTGGCACGTGGTTGGTTCTTCGATTCCATTGTCACGTCAATCACATGCATGGCATCCGCTCCGCCGCGAGATTGTTTCATTTTCGACGCGGATGTCAATTTTCCAGGAACTAACGAGCCATGGAATGGATTCGATTCTCGCTACACGGATCAATTTGCGCTGTCTCTTACAGGCTGGATTCGGATTGACACGTCAGGGACTTATACCTTCTACATGGCATCAGACGATGGCGCGACTTTGTTCATCGACGGGCAACGGCGGGTGAACGACGGGAAGAAGCATGCATTTCATTGGCGATCCGCAACCGTTGCCCTGACTGCCGGATGGCATCGGATAGCTCTCGAGTATTTTGAGAACAAGTACGATGCGGCATGGGTTCTGGAATGGATACCGCCCGATGGGGTACGCACGGTCGTTCCACATGCACTTTTCGCCCACCTTGCCGAGGAAGAGATTCTGCCGCCGAACGTGGTTTGGGCCGGCCCAACTGAGACTTACGCTCCAGGTAACGCCGTCCCTCTTGGAGTCGAAGCCTGGGATTTTGGTGAAGGGATCGAGCGCGTTGATTATTACGAGGGAGGTACGAACTTCATCGCCTCTAGTACGAATGAACCATTTGGTACCCTCTGGCACCCTGCTTCTGCTGACTCGCCTGTCGTCGTGGCCGTTGCACATAATTTTTCTGGACTGACAGCAGCTGCAACAGGCAGCGTAGCTGTGTTGTCCGCGCCCGAATCGGGTTATGCGTACGGTCTCGACGCTTTCTACTACCGTTCATCCGTGACAATTTCGCAGATGCCGGAAATGCCGGCGGCCTCGGCAACCCTTGCATGCACGGAGAACGACGTGTCGTCGCCAATCGGACTTCTGGGACAGACGTTCTGGCCATCTGATGTTACGAACAACTATTCATCGGCCTACGAAGGGTGGCTGGTCATTCGAATGCCAGGGGAATACGAGTTCTCGCTTGGTTCGGATGACGGTTCCCGCCTGATACTTGACGGGGAGACCGTCATCAACGCCCCCAAGCCGCAAAGCTTTACGGCCTTACGATCCTTGATTACGACATAAACGAGAGTGCACAGAATACCACGCGTTTCGCGGTATTTTCAAGAAATGCAGGTGTTTTAAAGAACAATAAGATCTCAAGTGCTTTCATACTGATGTTCACGGTTAAGAACGAAGCGGGTTCTTTGGCCGATGCGATAGCGATCCTCGGAAAGCACGGATACAATATGAAGGTAATAAGAAGCAGACCTTCAAAAAACGAAAACTGGCAGTATTATTTCTATACCGAGGTTGAGGGCAACATCGATACCGAAGAAGGAAATAAGATGTTAAAAGACCTTGAAAAAGAATGCAATATGATCAAGGTGATAGGCACATACATTGAGGACATGAAGATATGATAGTTAAGGTTAATCTTCCTATAAACGCATATGAGATAAAGATCGAAAGAGGAGTTTTAGGAAAAGCCGATGCTGAGTTAAATCTAAACCGCAAGGTTATGATCGTAACCGACGACGGTGTTCCCGCAAAGTACAGTGAGATCTTATCTTCCAAATGTAAGGATGCGAGCATATTCGTACTTAAGCAGGGAGAAGAGAGCAAGACCCTCGAAAACTTCGCAAACATCGAAAAGGCACTTCTTGAAAACAATTTCTCAAGAAAAGACTGTGTCGTAGCCTTGGGCGGCGGTGTGGTCGGAGACCTGGCAGGTTTTGCGGCATCCTGTTTTATGAGGGGCATCGATTTTTACAATATCCCCACCACTGTTCTTTCACAGGTCGATTCATCCGTAGGCGGAAAAACGGCAGTTGATTTTAACGGTGTAAAAAATATCGTCGGAACTTTTTATCAGCCTAAAAAAGTGCTTATCGATCCCGATGTTCTTAATACTCTTTCCGACAGACAGAAATCAAACGGACTTGTCGAAGCGATCAAGATGGCTGCAACTTTCGATGAGGAACTTTTTAAGATCTTCGAAAAGACCGAAAAGTTTGAAGATCTTGATATCGAGTACGTGATCGGAAAAGCCATTCAGATAAAAGCTGATGTAGTTGAAAAGGATGAAAAGGAAGCCGGTCTTCGTAAGGTCCTTAACTTCGGACATACATTGGGACACGGCGTTGAAGCATCGCTTCAGAATACCGATCATGCACTTTTACACGGCGAATGCGTCGGAATGGGAATGACGGTCATGTGTGATGAAGATGTTAAGGAAAGGATAGAAAAGATACTAAAGATGCTTAATATCCCCTGCACATACTCCTTTGATCTTGACGAAGCTATGAAAGCGGTAACGCATGATAAGAAATTAAACGGAAAGACGATCTCGACGGTTTATGTTTCAAAAATAGGAACATTTGAATTAAGAGATATGACACCCGATGAATTATCGGAGAGAATGAAGAAACTTTTGGCTTAGTTTAAGAGGGTACTTATGAAAAACACATTCGGACAAAGTTTACAGGCAACGATCTTCGGCGAGAGCCACGGACCGTACATCGGTATAGTCCTTGACGGACTCGCACCCGGAATTGAAGTGGATGATGATTTTATTAAAGAAAAATTATCATTAAGAAGACCTTCGGGCGCGATCTCGACGGCCAGAGTCGAAGCTGACGAATACATCATCGCAAGCGGTATTTTTAACGGAAAGACAACCGGAACACCTCTTTGCATCATGATCCCGAATACCAATACAAGAAGCAAGGATTACGATAAGACGGGCCGTATCGCAAGACCCGGCCATGCCGATTATACGGCACTCTGCAAATACCACGGTTATGAGGATTACAGAGGCGGCGGTCACTTTAGCGGAAGGATAACGGCAGCAGTCGTTGCCGGAGGAGCCATCGCACTTAAAGCTCTTTCGAAAAAAGGAATTGAGATCGGAACGCATATTTACAAACTTGCGGATATTTCCGACAGAGAGTTTGCCAATCTTCAGGATGATGTTAATGCATTGAACAAAAAGACATTCGCTGTGCTTGATGACAGTGCATCGGAAAAGATGCAGGATGTTATAAAGGAAGCCGCAAAGGATTCGGACAGTGTCGGCGGTATCCTGGAGACCGCGATCATCGGACTTCCCGCAGGTGTCGGCGAACCCTGGTTTGATTCGGTTGAAAGCATTCTTTCGCATATTCTTTTCTCCGTGCCCGGTATCAAGGGCGTAGAGTTCGGTGCGGGCTTTGACAAGGTCTGCGGCCGCGGAAGCGAATTTAACGATGCATTCAGAAACGAAGACGGAAAGATCGTGACCGAGAGTAACAACAACGGCGGAATAAACGGCGGTATCACAAACGGAATGCCCGTTATGATAAAATGTGCGGTTAAACCCACACCTTCGATATACAAGGAACAGAAGAGCATAGATCTTAATACTCTGGAAAATTCGGATCTTTCGATCGAAGGAAGACACGATCCCGCGATCATCCACAGAGCAAGAGTCGTAGTCGATTCGGTTTGTGCACTTGCGATCTACGATATTCTCGCAGCGAGATTCGGAACCGACTATTTTACCGAAGACTAAAACGGAGATTATATGGAATACGGACTTATAGGCGAACGCCTCGGACACAGCTTTTCGAAAGTGATACACGAGGATTTCGGCTTTTACGGATATGAATTAAAAGAAATACCGCGTGACGGGCTCGATGATTTTATGGTTCGCCGTGAATTCAAGGGTATCAATGTTACCATTCCCTACAAGGAAGAAGTTATAAAGCTCCTTGACTTTATCGACGAAAAAGCCAAAGCGATCGGCGCGGTAAATACCGTTGTAAATAAGGACGGAAAGTTAAGCGGATACAATACCGATTACTTCGGACTTAAGAGCCTTCTTGATGAAAACGGTTTTGACTTAAACGGCAAAAAGGTACTGATCCTCGGAACCGGCGGTACGAGTAAGACCGCATATGCGGTATGTAAGGATTCGGGCGCAGCGTTTTTAAGCAAGGTCAGCAGAAGCGCCAAAGACGGAGCCATCACTTACGAAGAAGCGTACGAAAAACATTCGGATGCGGAATACATAATCAATACAACACCCTCGGGAATGTATCCGAATCTCGATGCAAAGCCTATAGATCTTAAGAGATTCAAAAATCTTTCCGGAGTTGCGGATGTGATCTATAATCCCGGAAGAACAAGACTTGTTATCGAGGCCGAAGAACTTGGCGTCAAAGCCTGCAGCGGACTTAAGATGCTTGTATATCAGGCTGTTGCGGCATGTGAGTTTTTCATCGGGAAAAAGGTTCCCGCAGAGAAAGTCGAAGCGATCTACAATAAGCTTTATGATGCCAATAACAATATAGTCTTAACCGGAATGCCCGGAAGCGGGAAAAGCACCATCGGAAAGATACTCGCAAAAGAATTAAAAAAGACTTTTGTTGATACGGATGCGCTTATAGTCGAGAAGGAAAAAAGAGAGATCCCGGATATCTTTGCGACCGACGGCGAAAAGTATTTCAGAACCGTTGAGTCCGAGGTCATCAGGGAATGCGCGACACTTAAGAACAGCATCATCTCAACCGGCGGCGGTGCGATATTAAACCCGGAAAACGTTAAGAACCTTATGGCTAACGGAACGATATTCTTTTTAGACAGAAAGCCCGAAGACCTTGTACCCACGGACGACAGACCGCTTGCCAACGAAAAAGCCAAGATAATGAAACTTTACGAAGAGAGACTTCCCATATATAATTCGACTTGCGATAAGAAGATAAATGCCGAAGTCGGAATCGATGAGACGGTAAAGGAGATACTAAAGATCCATGAAAACGATAAGAGTAATTAACGGACCGAATCTTAATATGCTCGGTATCAGAGAGCCTGATATCTACGGAAAGACAGATTACAAAGCACTTTGCAAAATGATCGAAGATCATGCAAAGGAGATCGGCGTAAAAGTTGAGATCATGCAGAGCAATCATGAAGGTGATCTTGTGGACTGGATCCAGGAAAGCTACCAAAGAATAGACGGTATCGTTATAAATCCCGGAGCATACACACATACGAGCGTTGCGATCCTTGATGCCGCAAAGGCTGTCGGAGTTCCCATGATCGAAGTTCATATCTCCGATGTTGATTCAAGAGAAGATTTCAGACAGATAAGCTACATAAGAGCAGCCTGCAAAAAAACGATCTCGGGCCACGGCGTAAACGGATACTTAGAAGCCATGGACGAGCTTTTATAACCAAAGGAAGACGGTATGAAAGTCAGGATTGAAAAATCAGTTGCAAACGGAATAATATCGGCTCCGCCTTCAAAGAGCATGGCACACAGATACATAATCTGTGCTGCTTTAACGAACGGCGAGAGCGTAATCTCCAATGTCGATCTTTCGGAAGACATAAAAGCGACCATAGACTGCATCAAAACACTCGGTGCGAGTGTTAAGGTTGACGGATCGAATGTATTCGTTGACGGAAGTAAGAGCGTATTTAACGAAGGAAAAGCAGATGGTAACCTTTCATTTAACTGCCGTGAATCCGGAAGTACGATGCGTTTCTTTATGGGGATCGCGATGACGCTTCCCGTGGTAAGCGAATTCTTCGGAAGCGAGACGTTAAGGAACAGGCCTTTTGGCATATACGAAAAGATCTTAAACGACGAAAGCAGAGAATCAGAAGATATATATTTTAAAAGACTTGATGACAGGCTCGGGATTAAGGGCGCCATCAAGAGTACGGACTTTGAAGTGGCAGGCAATATAAGCAGCCAGTTTATCACCGGACTTCTTCTTGCACTCTCAATAAAAGGAGAGGGCGGAAGCATAAAACTCATCCCTCCCGTTGAAAGCAGATCGTACATCAACATGACGATACAGGCGATGAACGAATTCGGGATAAAAGCCGGATGGAGAGACGAAAACACACTCTTTGTCGAAAAGGGTTCCAAATACTTATGCAGAAACATCGAAGTCGAAGGTGATTATTCAAATGCAGCTTTCCTTGATGCGTTCAACCTTATCGGCGGAGAAGTAAAAGTAAACGGACTTAACGAAGAGAGCCTTCAGGGAGATAAGATCTACAAGGATTACTTCGAAA
>CADARM010000095.1 GCA_902790275.1 uncultured Lachnospiraceae bacterium | reverse complement strand
AGAAATATCAAAAAGGCGCATGAAGTGGCAGACTTTGTCGTAGTACTTATTCACTGGGGTAATGAGTATCAGACATATGCATCAAACGATCAGAAGTTCTGGTGCAACTGGTTCCTTGAAAGAGATGTGGATCTTATCATCGGTGCCCATCCCCATGTTATTCAGCCTGTTGAATGGTATACGGATCCCAACGACGGAGATGAGATGCTCGTATATTATTCACTCGGCAATTACGTAACCGGTACAAGAGCATCCAGAGCAGGTGTTTACGAACAGGCTGTCGGAGGACTTGCAAAGGTTGAACTTACCAGGAATGCCCAGGGCAAAGTTGTTATCTCAAGATACGGTATCGAACCCCTGGTAGCCAACATCGGTCGAGGAGGATACGGAAGCATTTACACCTGTCCTTTAAGCGAATATACTGAAGAAGAAAGAAAGAATACGATTCTTGCTTCGAACGATCCTACTTTCACCATCGAGAACTGCGAAGCACTTTGCGAGAGGGTATGGGGAGACTTGTATAACGCCGGCGAAAAAGAAACATGGATAACAAAAGAGTATTAGGAGGGATTATTTAATGAGCGGTGAGAAAAAATCATCAAGAACACCTTATTTACTGTTTTCTGCTATCGGATTCATAGTACTTGGCATAGTAGTCATTATGTTTAAAAATCAGATTGCCGATATGCTTGACAACATTATCAAATGGGTGGCAGCAGGTATACTCGGTGTGATCGCGATCATCAACATCATAGCATTTGCCAAGAATACCAAAGAAAAGATCAAGGAACTTATTATCGGTGCACTTGCACTTATAGCAGCGATCATTCTTCTTATTTCACATCTCTTGGGAGTACCCAATCTTCTTATGATGGTTCTCGGATTTATGTTCGGACTTTATCTGATCGTTGAGGGATTCTTTAAGATCAAAGCTGCACTCGACAGCAAAAAGGGTGATGTTTCCAAATGGTTCGTACCCCTGATCTTCGGAGTCGTAAGCATTATCCTTGGTGCACTGATCATTTTCTTCGGTGTCAAGGTAACAAAGATATTCGTTCTTGCATTCGGTATCATGCTTATCTATGCGGGAATCCAGAACATGGTCAATCTTTTCTTCGGAAAGAAATCATAATACGGAATTTAAATATTATGAATTTGCAATAAAGAAGGTGCCGGGTATGCTTTGGCTGCCCGGCTCTTGTTTTGACTAAAAGGAGTTACATAAATTAATGACAGACATTGCCAAAATAATCGCGACAGAATTAAACAAACCTCAGAATTACGTTGAAAACGTAATAAAGCTTTATGATGAAGGATGTACGATCCCCTTTATCGCAAGATACAGAAAAGAAGCACACGGAGCAATGGACGATTCGTCTCTTCGTGAACTTGAAGAAAAACTTAACAGATTAAGAAATCTTGAAGCAAGAAAAGAAGAAGTTATAAAAAGCATTGATTCACAGGAAAAACTTACGGATGAGTTAAGAAAGCAGATAGAGAATGCAAAAACTTTGTCCGAAGTTGAAGATATATACAGACCCTTTAAGCAGAAAAGACGTACAAGAGCGGTCATTGCCAAAGAAAAAGGACTTGAACCTCTTGCACTTACCTTTTATATGCAGGATCCCAAGATGGGAAAGATCGAAGATCTTGCAAAAAAATACATCGATCCCGAAAAAGGTGTTGAGAGTATTGAAGATGCCTTAAACGGTGCAAGCGATATCATTGCGGAAATGGTATCTGATTCAGTAGACGTAAGAAAGCAGTTAAGAAACCTCTACATGAAAAAAGGCTCGTTAAGAAGTGTGGCATCCAAAGAAGAGGATTCCGTCTACAGCGGATATTATGATTTTGTTTCTTCTTTGAACAGGATACAGGGGCATCAGATCCTTGCGATAAACCGCGGCGAAAAAGAAGGCTTCTTAAAAGTAAAAGCCGAAGTTGATGAAGAAGAAGCACTCGCTATCATCGAAAAGCAGATGATAAAAGGCGAATCAAATGCCAAAGTTTTCCTTAAAAATGCTATAAAAGACGGTTATGAAAGACTTCTTGCACCTTCAATGGAAAATGAAGTAAGGGCAACGATAACGGAAAGTGCATGTGAAGGAGCAATACATAATTTCTCACTTAATCTAAAGCCTCTTCTTATGCAGCCTCCGGTTAAAGGAAAAGTGACCATGGGACTCGATCCCGGATACAGAATGGGCTGTAAAGTCGCAGTGATCGATGAGACAGGCAAAGTTCTGGATACTACAGTAGTTTATCCGACTCATGGCGAAAAACAAAAAGAAGAGTGCATAACGAAGTTAAGCGGCATGATAAAGAAGTGGAATGTAAAACATATCGCCATCGGAAACGGAACTGCATCGAGAGAAACTGAGAGCATGACCGTCGAGATGTTAAAAAAATGTCCCGGTGTATCGTATATGATCGTTAACGAAGCAGGTGCTTCGGTGTATTCGGCATCCAAGCTTGCGGCAGAAGAATTCCCTCAGTATGATGTAAATTTACGAAGTGCCGTTTCAATAGCAAGAAGGCTTGAAGATCCTCTGGCGGAACTGGTTAAGATCGAACCCAAAGCCATCGGTGTCGGACAGTATCAGCATGATATGCCTCAAAAAAGACTTGAGGAAAGTCTCGATGCGGTTGTAGAGGACTGTGTTAATGCAGTCGGCGTGGACATCAATACCGCTTCTCCCTCGCTTTTGCAAAGGGTATCGGGATTAAGCAGCGCGACAGCAAAAAACATTGTTGCCTACCGTGAAGAAAACGGAGCATTCCGTTCAAGAAAAGAGATAAAAAAGGTTCCCAAACTCGGACCTAAAGCATTTGAACAGTGCGCGGGATTCTTAAGGATCCCCGAGAGTGACAATGTGCTCGACAATACCGGAGTACATCCTGAAAGTTACGATGCGACGCTTAAGTTTTTAAAGATCCTCGGAGTGACTCTTGATGATGTTAAAAACGGTAAGATCGCAGATCTGTCCGACAGAGTTAAAAAGAATGACGAAAAGAAGATCGCAGAAGAATGCGGTATAGGTGTATTAACTTTAAGAGATATTGTAAAAGAACTTACAAAACCCGGAAGGGATCCGAGAGAATCGCTTCCCGCACCTATCTTTAAAACGGATCTTCTGGATATTAAAGATCTTAAACCCGGAATGGTTCTGGAAGGAACGGTCCGCAATGTAATTGACTTTGGTGCATTTGTTGATATAGGTGTTCATCAGGACGGACTGGTACATATTTCCGAAATATGCGACAGATATTTAAAACATCCGAGTGAAGCGTTATCGGTCGGAGAAGATGTTAAGGTTGTTGTACTTGATGTAAATGAAGCGAAGAAGAGAATCTCACTTTCGATAAAACAGGCAAAGTAATGGGATAAGAGCCGCTTTTATTTAAGGCGGCTCTTAAAAATGGGTAATTTCCTTGACAACGATAGTGTGTTGGGTTAAAATATCTTTTGCGTTGTAAAAATGTGCGTTTAGCTCAGCTGGATAGAGCGTTTGGCTACGGACCAAAAGGTCGGGGGTTCGAATCCTCTAACGCACGTTTCCAAAGTATCGGAAACTCTTGATCTTAAAGGGTTTCCGATTTTATTGGTAAAATAACTTTTGATAAATAAATTATATACAGGGGAGCTTGTTTAACAGGCTGAGAGGAAGTTTATAACTTCGACCCTTTAACCTGATACGGATAATGCCGTCGTAGGAAGTCATATTTGATTTTTGATTATTTTAAAGACGGTATTTTGATGTGCCGTCTTTTTTATTTTGCTTAAGGAGGCTTGAAATGAAAACAGTTTTATCGATCGCGGGAAGCGATTGCTCAGGTGGTGCGGGGATACAGGCCGATATCAAAACGATGACGCTTAACGGTGTTTACGCAATGAGTGCCGTTACGGCATTAACGGCCCAGAATACAACAGGAGTCAGGGCTATAGAAGAAGTATCCCCTGATTTTCTGAAAGCTCAACTGGATGCGGTTTTTGAAGATATTTATCCCGATGCCGTAAAGATTGGAATGGTCGCTTCAAAAGAACTGATTATATCGATCGCAGAAAGGTTGAAACATTACAATGCCGGAAACATTGTAGTCGATCCGGTCATGGTCGCAACGAGCGGATCAGCTCTTTTAAAGACAGATGCGATCGATGCTCTTATAAAAGATCTTTTTCCGATCTCTTCCGTCATTACTCCGAATATACCGGAGGCGGAAGTCCTTTCGGGAATGAAGATCCTGAATGAAGAGGATATGGTCACAGCGGCAAAAAAGATCGGTTTGGAAAAAGGTTGTGCAGTCTTAATAAAAGGCGGTCACAGTGTAAATGATGCGACGGATATTCTTTATTCAGACGGCGAGATAAGTTTCTTTAAGGGGAAGAGGATCGATAATCCAAACACCCACGGTACGGGTTGTACCTTATCGAGTGCCATAGCTTCGAATCTTGCAAAGGGTTATTCGATGAAAGAATCCGTTAAGAGAGCGAAAGACTATATTTCAGGAGCGTTGTCGGCAAATCTTGATCTTGGCAAAGGATCCGGTCCTATGGATCACGCATTTGATCTAAGATCCGAATATAAAAAATAATACTTACAAAGGAAAGGCAGAAAAATGAGAAATTACACTACGCAGATGGATGCTGCAAGAAAAGGGATCATCACCCCCGAGATGAAAAAAGTTGCTTTGAAGGAATATCGAAGCGAAGAGGAAATAAGGGAGCTTGTTGCGAAAGGACAGGTTGCTATCTGTGCCAATAAGCTTCATACATGTATTGAACCAAACGGTGTCGGATCGATGCTTAAGACGAAAATAAATGTTAATCTCGGCGTATCGAGAGACTGCAAAGATTATGATATAGAGATGCAGAAGGTAATGGCAGCTGTTGATATGGGAGCGGAAGCGATAATGGATCTGTCTTCGCATGGCAACACTCAGCCTTTCAGAAAGAAACTAACTTCCGAATGTCCTGCGATGATCGGAACGGTTCCCGTATATGACAGCGTGATCCATTATCAGAGGGATCTTGCCACACTTACCGCAAAAGATTTTATCGATGTTGTTCGTCTTCATGCAGAAGACGGTGTGGACTTTGTTACACTTCATTGCGGAATAACAAGAAAAACAATCGAGCAGATAAAAAAACATAAAAGAAAAATGAATATCGTATCCCGCGGAGGTTCGCTTGTTTTTGCATGGATGTGCATGACGGGTGAGGAAAATCCGTTTTATGAGTATTATGATGAGATACTTGATATCTGCCGTGAATACGATGTAACGATCTCTTTGGGAGACGCATGCCGTCCGGGATGTCTTGCTGATGCTTCGGATGTATGTCAGATAGAGGAACTGGTTCGTCTCGGAGAACTTACCAAGCGTGCATGGGAAAAAGATGTTCAGGTAATGGTTGAAGGACCCGGTCATATGCCGTTAGATCAGATCGAAGCAAATATGAAGATACAGCAGACGATATGCATGGGAGCGCCTTTCTATGTTCTCGGACCGCTGGTTACAGACATTGCACCCGGATACGATCATATTACGTCAGCTATCGGAGGAGCCATAGCCGCATCTGCGGGGGCAGCATTTCTTTGCTATGTGACTCCTGCCGAACATCTTGCATTACCGAATGTTGAGGATGTTAAACAGGGAATTATCGCTTCACGTATTGCGGCACATGCTGCCGATATCGCAAAGAAAGTGCCTCATTCAAGAGATATTGATGACAGGATGGCAGAGGCCAGAAGAACATTTGACTGGGATGCACAGTGGGAATGCTCGATCGATCCCGAAACGGCAAAAGCCATACGTGATTCGCGTGCTCCCGAACATGATGACACATGTTCCATGTGCGGAAAGTTCTGTGCCGTAAGAAGCATGAATAAGGCGCTTGCGGGAGAGTATATAGACATCCTGTAAACGAACGTTTCCTATAAGCATTGTTTCATGATATAATACAGACATAAGCAGTTTTTCGCATAGGAGGAGATGAGTATGTCTGAGTATTTTATATACTACGCCTCTATAAATATTGTTGGAGCCGTTATATTCGGAATAATGCTTGCGAATGACTACATAGGGTTAGACAGACAAGAGAAGCAGCTGAAGTATGACCATGCACTGATAGCATTCATTTTATACTTTTTGTCGGATGCGATCTGGGCAGGGGTTGATGCGGGCGTTTTCCCTGTAAATCAGTTTACGGTCATCACAACAACATTTTTAAATTTTGTGATAATGACGCTTATCATATATACCTGGCTGTGTTACGTTCTGGCGGTCGAGCAGATTCCGAACAGGAACAGTATGACCATGCGGATAATACTGGCTTTGCCGCTGATCCTGTCTATGGTGGGACTGATTCTGACTTACCTTATATCACCGAGGCTTCTGATAGATGAAAACTTGAAGAATACTGCGGCTTTTGATGCTTTTCTTGTGGCAGTGCCATACATTTATCTTATAGCGATAATAGTTTATACGATAAAAAAAGCACGCAGTGAAGAAAATATAATCGAGAAGAAGAAACATATCTATATCGGACTGTTCCCTATAATGACTGTGATAGGCGGACTGCTTCAGATGATTCTCATGCCTGCGCTTCCGATATTCTGTTTCAGTTCTACGATCCTTATGGTCATTTTCTATATTAAGTCCATAGATACTCAGATATCGAAGGATCCGCTTACGAATCTGAACAACAGAGGGCAGCTTGCAAGATATGTATCACAGAAAAGCAATCTTCTGATCGAAGGACGGACGACATATGTCGTGATGATCGATGTTAATGATTTTAAAAATGTAAATGATACCTACGGCCATGCCGAAGGTGATTCCGCACTGGTTATAATAGCCAAGGCACTTCTGAAAGCGGTAAAGAGCAGAACCATACCTCTC
>CADARM010000094.1 GCA_902790275.1 uncultured Lachnospiraceae bacterium | reverse complement strand
GATGCCGCCTGTCACTTTTTTCAACCTAACCGCGCTAGCTATTGCCATAGGCGCGCGGGGGTGAGTGCGGAAGCCCCGTTCTCGACCCGAAGGTGTACAAGCGTACTCCGAGAGGTCGAGAACGGGGATAGAAAAACGAATTTGAAAAAGACGAAGAAAAGCGTCCGCAAATGCGGGCGCTTTTCAACCTTAAAAGCAGTTTGCTATGCGAGAAGTTTGCAGAGAGTAGAAAGCACTGACCAATCACAATAATTCCTTCGTTTTTCGGTCCGTGCCGCCTACCGCGTGCCGTCTGTCACCGTCATTCGACGGTGACAGACTTGGCGAGGTTACGAGGCTGGTCCACGTCGCACCCGCGGGCAAGCGACACCTGGTACGCGAGCAGCTGCATCGCCGTCGCGAGCGCGATCGGCGCGACCGATTCGGGGCAGTCGGGGCAGAGGAAGGCGGTTTTCGCCATCTCGCGGAGTTCGGTCGTGCCGTCCTTGCCGGCGGCGAAGACGAAGAGGTTCGCGCCGCGCGCGACGACCTCTTTCATATTGCCGACCATCTTCTCGCGGATCCCGGCTTCGCTCGAAAGCGCGATGACGGGGGTTCCCGGCTCGATCAAGGAGATCGTGCCGTGCTTGAGTTCGCCGGCGGCGTACGCCTCGCTGTGGATGTAGGAGATCTCCTTCAGTTTCAGCGACGCTTCGGCTGCGAGCGAGGCGTCGAAGAGCCGACCGATGAAGAACATATCGTTTTTCTCTGCGATCTCTTTTGCGGCAACCGCGGTATTCTCTGCGGATATGCTCTTAATGCCGTGTCTTTTGATGTATTCGCTGCACTGATCGAGTGCCTGAGGGTGGCTTACCACCGTCTTGATGGATTCGAGCGTACTGTCTTTGATACCGAGGAGACACTGTGATACGCCGAGTTCATATACGCCGTTTACGTGAAGATTGCCCTTAAACATAAGATCCGTTACGGCACCGACTTCTCCGGCATAGCTGTTCTCTATCGGAAGAACCGCAAAATCGCACTCGCCCGCACATACGGCATCATACGCTTCACCGAAGCTTCCGTATGAGATCCTCTTTGCATCCGGAAGGATACGCTCTGCGGAAATACTCGCAAAAGAACCTTCGATACCGCTGTAAGCGACCTTTACGCCTTCCATGAGCTTATGCTGGTAGCTCTTTGAAACGTTTAACATTCCTTCGAAGAAATCTCTGTAATAAACATCGAATTCCCTGTTTTTAAGTTTTGCGGTGTTCTTCTCGATAAGGATCTTTTCTCTTTCCTTATCAAGTACGGGAATGCCGTTTTCCTTTTTGTATGCAGCGACCTTTGCACTGATCTGCATTCTCTGCTCAAACAGGTCGATCATTTCGGAGTCGATCTTCTCTATCCGGCTTCTCAATTCATCCATCTGATTCATATAAATCACCCTTGTCATAAAAAAGCACTGCCCCGAACAAGGACAGTGCAAACATAATCATTCTTTAAGTCAGCATCTATACTTTATTCGGCGGTCTCAGACTTTCTGTTAAAAAAGTAAAAGGCAAAAAGGCTTACAAAATAGTATGCCTGAATAAAGTAATAGAAACCGTTGTTAAGTTTTGAGTTAGAACTTAATGTGTTCATATCAAAATCTCCAAATCCGTTACTATCTTAATCCGCAAGTGGGCAGATAGTCAACACTTTTTTAATCCTCTTCATCAAAAGGTCTGCCTTTGGCATTTCTCTTGATACCGAGTTTGGTCTTGAATATCTGGGTGATCTTGGCTTTTCCTTCATCCGTATCAAGGTCGGAAACTTTCATCTCGCCTCTTGAAACCATCATCATAATGGCGATGTAAGCTTCACCCAGAGCTGCGGTAAGTGCTGCCGCTACCGATGCGGATATTACGCCGCCTGCCACGGTTCCGACACCCGGGATCATCTTAAGAAGCCCGGAAACCACGGTCTTACCCATAACAGTTGTACCGACCGTACCGATGGTAGCCGATAAAAGCGCCGTAACGGTCGCCTTCTCGACGGGAATACCGAACACCGCAGTGATCGAGGCTATCATTCCTATCTGTTCGGGCACAAGGACCGCCGCATCCGTGAACGGAATGGGGATGGCACCCGTAGCCGCTGCTGCTGCAGCTGAAGCCGCAACGATCGCGTTGGCTTTTCTCTTCTTCATCTTTAAGTTGGCTTTCTGAACTGCTGCCAGTGTATTTCTCAAAGCTTCGGGGATAACATTGTTAACGATATCGATAAGAGTATCCATTCCGTAAGCTTTAACTACAAATTCCTCGTCGATGTCAACGTCTGCCGCAAGAACGGGAACGATCTGAACAACTCCTAAGTTTTCTTTCTCGATCTCGGAAAGCAGGGCCTTGGCATCCTTCTTTGAGTAGGACTGCGTAAGCACAATGATAACAGGAACACAGAATACGTTTGCTTCATCAAGGAACTTTTTGATGAATTCCACTTCCGCTTCCTCGAAACGGTGTGAAGGTGTGGAAACGCAGTACCAGATACAATGGATCGTTTCGGATATTCCGCGCATCGCTCCTTTTGAAAGAACTTCCTTGGCTTCCTTTAAAAGTTCTTCTATCGAGTTCTCTCCGCCGAGCTCAAGACCCGGTGTATCGTAGATCGCCAAAGGGAAATCTTCTATCTCATATTTGCGGATAGACTGTGTAACAGGCTTTCCTACGCCGGTCTGTGCAAGATTTCTCGAGAACACATTGTTGATGAGAGTACTCTTGCCGGCACCCGTTTTACCCATGACCATGATATTCAGTTTTGTCATATTCTTTTGAACATCTTTGATTGCAGCCATTATTTTCTCCGCTACGCTTTCAGCCTGTAAACCATCCATGCCTAACTCCTAGCCTCCTACTTTCTTTTCTTTACTATTCTGGGACCGTAATCTTTATCGAATTTTACATTTACCTTGGGTTTTTGCTTTTTATAGATATACGACGAAACCGAATTGATGAGTCTCGGTGCAAACAATATCGAGAGTCCTGTGATGATTATTGTGATCAGGACATAAAAGAGAATATTGGAATTGTTTCTTTCTTCTTCCATAATGTAACCTCCGTATTTTTCAAACCCCAAATTTGAAGATAATTTTACCATAAAATCCGCTTTTTATCAATCGGACATAAAAAAACGGAAACTCAGTGAATTTCCGTTTTTACAAGCCTGTCATCAGGCGAATATACGAGTTTTAACGAGAAGAAATCGTTCGTCTCTTCCAGTAATCTGAAGAAAACTTTGTCCCCTTCCCAGATGGGCAGCGAGCATACTTCGTCTATCGGTACCCATACAAGTTCGCCCTCGTCGCAGTCGATGAGTTCGCCTTCGAATCTGTCCGCGGTGAAAAGATGCATGTATTCCACGATGTTTTCGCCGTAAACAAATGTCACTATGCCCCTTGCTTTGTAATCAAGGAGCGTAAGGCCCGTTTCTTCTTTTACTTCTCTTTTAAGGCAGTCGTCGGGACTCTCGCCGTATTCGAAATGTCCGCCGACCCCGATCCATTTGTCTTTATTAAGATCTTTCTCTTTTTTTACCCTGTGCATCATAAGGTACTTTCCGTCTTTTATGATGTAACAGAGCGTCGTAAGTTGTGGTTCCATATCTTTCTCCTACCAGTCGCTTCCCCAGTCACTTCCGCCCGAATCCCAGGAATCGCTTCCGCCCCAGTCCCAGGAGTCGCCGGAATCCCAGTCCCATGAATCGTCGGAATCAGACCACCAGCTGTCGTTATCCGATGAATAGCTGTCGGAAGAGCTGTATGAATAATCGTAATCATCGTCATAATCGACCGTGTAATTGTCTCTGTAATAATCCGAATCCGTAAAATCATAGACTTCGGTCTCCGTATCCCAGTCGGGTGTATACCAGAAATCATCCGCCAGATATTCATGCTTCAGATCATTCGGGATATCGTCATCTCCCACTTCTTCCCAGTCGGATATATTGTCATCGTATATATACCATCCGTAATGCGGAGAATTGCCATCATGATAATACACCGAATCGTCATACGTATAATATCCGCTGTCCACGCAGTAATTGTTTATAAAATCATAATATGCTTCCGATTCGCAGGCATCGCTGCAGCCGTATTCGGATTTGTATCCCGAGGACAGAAAATACTTCTGAGCTTTTTTATAGGTTTTTGTTAAAGGAGTGTTGTACTGATCTTCGGTCAAAACCCATGAATCGGTCGCCGTATCATATTTAAGCCAGTTCCAGTCATGATCGTCCATATGGTAAAAGACCGCATCCTTATATCTGTAATATCCGGGATCGATCGGGACATTTTTAACCGTGGCTTTTCTTATTCCGCAACAGAAGATAAGAGCGACGATAATGATAAGGATCGCTCCGACTATCAGTGACTCGTTGCGGCCGCTCTTATAGCGCTGCTGCCTCTTATAATTGACATACTCGCTGCTTGGCGTGGAGTTTTGCTGAGGCACATTTCCGGAAGATACATTTCTTGCTTTCTGCTCAAGGATCTCCTGCTTTAAGCGCATGAAAAGTTCGTTTACCGCATACGCCTCATCTGTTCCTTCGTATCTTACAGCACGCTCGCCCGTGTCTTTATTTTTGTATACGATAAACTTCCCCGTGTTTTCGTCCTTATAGATGCCGAAAGCTCTGGGGTTCTTATAGTTTTCGCCAATAAAAAATCTGGTAGTCTCGTAGGGAGGAAGCCCTTTCGACGAATACCAGCTTTTAAGTTCTTCGATTGTCGTCGGCTGATCCACTGTGGATCTTTTGACATTTACATTGGCTGCACCGCAGCTTGGGCACTTTTCCAGTGTATCATCAAACATGCCGCCGCAATATTCACATTTAATGTTCATTTTTACCCCTCTTAATAACCCTAAGGTTCACCTTAACTTATTATCTCAAAAGCCTATCTCAATTACAAGTCTGCCTTCTTCGTATTTTGCGTTAAGAGAAAGATCCATTCTCTGGGAAAGCACTCTTACTATCGAAAGGCCGAGACCCGTGGAATAGTTCCTTGCACTCTCAACTGTGTAGAATCTGTCAAAAAGCCTGTAAACATCCACATTCGAAAGTTCTTTTGATGAGTTTGCGATCTTAAAGAGACCTTTTTCGTCGAGGGTAACTTCAAGGTCTCCGTCGCTGTATTTTAAGGCATTGCTTATAAGATTGCCGATTATCCTCTCGGTATAGGAAGGGTAAAGTGTTCGAACGACCACTTCTTCGGTAATGTTTACCTCGGGCTCTATTCCTCTTTCTTTAAGAGCCGGATAGAAATTCATAAGACTGTTTTCCAGAACCTTGTTAACATTGACTTCCAGTTTTTCTTCCGTGGGTTCGCCCGCGGTGATGATCGAATATTCAAAGAGTTCGTCGGTGAGTTTTTTCATATGTCCGACTCTCTCTTTGATGATCGAGAAATACCTGTCCTTTTCTTCCTTATCATCGCTCTTTTCGATAAGCTCGATATAACCGCTGATCGCCGTAAGAGGGGTCCTGAGATCATGGGTTATATTTGTTATCGCGGTCTTTACTTCCGCATCTCCGAGACGGTATCTGTTGAAAGCATCGCGCAGTTTGACAAGGGTTTCGTTTATTTCTTTTGCAAGGGTCCTTATCTGTTTATCCCTGCTCGAAACTCCTATGAGAGTATTGCTCTGAAGATCCGCCCTGTGAGCAAAATCCGAAGTTATCTCTTTTACGGATAATCTCATTGCTACAATTTTTGCAATAAGAAGAATATTTATGACCACGCTTACCATCAACAGGTATTTCATGCCGTACTCCTTTTATCAGTAATGTATGGGATCGATCGGCGTAACCTCGTAATAGTAGATGACTGCATCAAATCTGTCGGCCGGCACCATTTTTTCCCTGTACATTTTTTCTACATCTCCGATCTGATTATAACCCTCTCCGACCAGTCCGGTAAATAAGCCCGAATGAACGGTCTTGTAAACTTTGCTGTCCTTATCGTCGATCTTTGTAAAATCAAGACAGTAAGTATTTCCTTCGAAAAACTTTGCCTGATAAGCCAGGGGATCTTCGCTCACATAAAAGTGATCGGCTCTTTCGTAATTCTCATCATAGGTTCCGGCTGTATGGATGTTTACTTCTCCTTCATAGAATGCAGTCCCTATGCAGAAATATTTTCCTTCAAAGAGTCTGTATATCCTCTCGCCCATCGTGAGATTATCTTCCGCTTTGCTTAGATCCTGCGAGCCTTTCATAACATGTCCGTTATGTGCGGTGATCACTATCTGACTGTAACCTCTCTCGCATTCGATATCGTAATAGGATTTAAGATTAAGCGCCATGTCGTTGTCTCTTTCGTTTGCATAGCCTCTCTGATCCGCATCATAATCAGGTATATCGATGGCCTGAACCACGGTGTTCGCCTGAATACCTAAGGACTTGCTGTACGAATCATCCGCAGACGCTAATCTTTCGCTCAGTCTCACAAAGAATTCTCTGTTTGCAACGATAGTTTCATGACTTTCAAAATCGGTGTTAAGAAGAGTATTTATCTCGTCCTCTTCGAAGTATTCGGGGTTGGTCTGACATTTTTTGGTAAGGTACTCAATGGAAAACTGTGCGCCCTGCATATCCACTCCGTAAAAAACGAGCGAATCATCGTAATCTTTATCCTTATTGTATTCTCTCATGTATTCAAGAAGCTCTACGATCTCGGGTGTATCGTATAAAGGGTAACTGAGTTCTCCGACAAGTTCCGTAAGATCCGTCTCTTCTTCGTGTACCGCATCGTTTATCATAGCGCCTTCACCGACGGAGATCTCAAATGCGATGGCTTTGCCGCATCCTTCTTCGGCTGTCTTTTCAAGCACGTCTTTCTTTGCGATCTGAAATTCCCTGTTTCCATGGGAGGCTTCGCCTATTCCGATGACTTTCGCATCTTCGGGGATCTTTAATTCCTCAAAAGTCAGCGCGTATTTGTCTATGTCTTTCATTTTTTTAAAAGATAATTTATATCCGATCTTTACGCCTGCAAGTATCCCGAAAAAGAGCACAGGCAAAAGAATACATATGATCCAGGTTTTTTTGA
>CADARM010000093.1 GCA_902790275.1 uncultured Lachnospiraceae bacterium | reverse complement strand
CTCGTTGCTGCAGGACTTCACCCCAATCCGGTTCCGTATGCTGATTTCGTTACAACAACTACACATAAGACACTTCGCGGACCCAGAGGCGGTATGATCCTTGCAAACAAGGAAGCAGCTGAGAAGTACAACTTCAACAAGGCTATCTTCCCCGGAATCCAGGGCGGCCCTCTTATGCATGTTATCGCAGGTAAGGCTGTATGCTTCAAAGAAGCTCTTTCACCTGAATTCAAGGTGTACGCACAGAACATCATCGACAATGCTCAGGCTCTTTGCAAAGGACTTATGTCGAGAGGCGTTAATATCGTATCCGGCGGTACAGACAACCATCTTATGCTCGTTGACTTAAGAGGCGAGAAGTTCACAGGTAAGGAAGTTGAGAAGATGCTCGACGAGGCTCATATCACAGCCAACAAGAACACTGTTCCCAACGATCCTCAGAAGCCTTTCGTTACAAGCGGTGTAAGACTCGGTACTCCTGCAGTTACATCAAGAGGCATGAATACCGAAGATATGGATAAGATCGCAGATGCTATCGCAGCTATCGTTAAGGGCGGCGAGGAAAAGATTCCTTACGCAAGAGCGATCGTTGACGAACTTACAGCAAAATATCCGCTTTTCTAATAAAATTTACGGGGAGGTTTATCCTCCCCTTTTATGATTATTAAATTTTTAGACAAAGGTTTTAAATGAAGAATTCTTTATTTGGAAAATTAAGAATATTGATCGCCGCGTTTTTAACCTGTGCGGTTTTTATATCCTGCGACAGAACGGTCGTGGTTACCGACGGTTTTTCGGAAGGTGAGGTTTTCAGGATAAATACATTATCCTGCAGCCGCAATGAGATGAACATTTATCTTACCAATATGGCAAATGCCTACGAAAGCACCTTCGGTGAACAGATCTGGAACACTTCCGCGGGAAATACAACTATCGAGGATGCTTTTAAAGAAACGGTACTTGCCAAGGTTACGAGAATAAAGGTATTAAATCTCATGGCAAAGAACGAGAAGGTTTCTCTTTCCGCGGATGAAAAAAAGTCCATCAAAAAAGCGTCAAAGGCTTATATGAAGACTTTATCCAAAAAAGAAAAGACCGATCTCGGAGCGGATGAAGACCTAATATATGAGATGTATTACGAATACGCTCTGGCGGAAAAGGTATATAACTCTATCGTTGATGAAGTTGATTTTGAGATAAGCGATGACGATGCGAGAAGCATTATAGTCGAAGAGATATTCATAAAGACTTATCACGAGGATACTCACGGAGTATTCATAAACTATTCGGACGCAAAAAAGAAAGAGGCAAAAGAAAGAGCCGAAGAGATCCGTGAAAAGGCCATGGCCGGAGCCGATTTCGAAGGACTGTGCGCACTCTTTTCGGAAGAAGACGAGAGCACACACACCTACAGAAGAGGCGAGATGAGCGAATCCTTTGAAAATGCCGCGTTCGAACTCGAAGAGGGCGAGATAAGCGATATCATAACCACGGATGACGGTTATTACATCGTAAAGTGCATAAGCGCATACGAAAGAAAGTCCACAAACGAGAATAAGGAAGCGATCATCAACGAAGCAAAGAGAAAAGCTTTCGAAGAAAAATACAACGAATTCTTACCCAATATAATCGCCAATATCAATGAAAAAGAATGGCAGAGCATTACGATCATCCATGATCCTGAGGTAACAACGGATTCGTTTTTCGATATTTATACAGACATCATGATAGACGGAAAATAAGGCTATTAGCACTCAAGTAAATTGAGTGCTAATTTTTTATTGACTTTTGTTTTTTCGGGCTCTATAATTATCAATGTACGAAAAAACAAGTAAAGACAGGGCATTGACTCTGTCCGAATTATAAAAGAGGTGAAAACAATGGCTAAAAAAGGTTCATTATCAATCAATTCGGAAAATATCTTTCCGATCATCAAAAAATGGCTTTATTCAGATCATGATATTTTCATGCGTGAGCTTATTTCAAACGGTTGTGATGCGATAACCAAACTGAAAAAGCTTGATATGATCGGAGAGTATACTCTTCCCGACGGTTTCAAGGAAAGGATCGATGTTAAGGTAAATCCCGAAAAGAAGACCATCACATTTACGGATAACGGTCTCGGAATGACATCCGAAGAAGTTGAGGAATATATCAATCAGATCGCTTTCTCGGGTGCAACAGACTTCATCGAAAAATACAAAGACAAAGCAAATGACGATCAGATCATCGGTCATTTCGGGCTCGGATTTTATTCGGCATTCATGGTAGCCGACAAGGTGACCATCGATACGCTTTCTTATAAAGAAGGTGCCAAGGCTGTTCACTGGGAGTGCGACGGCGGAACAGAATTTACCATGGAAGATTCCGATAAGAGCGAAGTAGGTACTGTCATCACTTTGTATCTTATGGAAGACTGCGTTGAATTCTGCAACGAATACAGAGCAAGAGAGATCATCAAGAAGTACTGTTCTTTCATGCCTACCGAGATCTATATAAGCAAGGAAGATACCAAGGAAACACAGACCATCAAGGTCAGCGAAAAGCTTGATGACGATGTTGTTATAGAAGAACTCGAAAAGAAAGAAGGAGAGGACGAAGCAAAGATAAAGGTAAGAAAGCGTCCCGAACTTCTCAACGATCCCCATCCTTTGTGGATGAAGAATCCCGCAGAGTGCGAAAAGGAAGATTATCTCGCATTCTACCGCAAGGTATTCAACGATTACAAGGAGCCTCTTTTCTGGATCCATTTGAATATGGATTATCCTTTTAATCTTAAGGGTATTCTTTACTTCCCTAAGATCAATATGGAATACGATGCTATCGAAGGTACCATCAAACTTTACAACAATCAGGTATTCATCGCAGATAACATCAAAGAGGTGATCCCCGAATTCCTGCTCCTTTTAAAGGGGGTTATCGACTGTCCGGATCTTCCTCTGAACGTATCACGTTCGGCTTTGCAGAATGACGGATTCGTTAACAAGATCAGTGACTATATCACAAAGAAAGTTGCCGACAAATTATCCGGAATGTGCAAGACGGATAAGGAGAATTACGAGAAATACTGGGGAGATATCTCACCTTTCATCAAATACGGCTGCTTAAAGGACGACAAGTTCTGCGAGAAGATGAATGATTACATTCTCTTTAAGAACTTAAACGGCGAATACATGACCCTTCCCGAATGCCTTGAAACAAAGCCCATCGATACCCAGGATGCGGTTGACGAAGACGGTAATCCCGTAGAGGCTGAAGTTGTATCCGAAGGCGAGAACGCAGAGGAAACAAAGGAAGAGGAAAAGAAAGAAAAGATCATTTACTTTGTTACCGATCCGGTAGAGCAGAGCCAGTATGTGGCAATGTTCAAGAAAGCAAAGATGGATGCGGTAATGCTTACGGACAACATAGATATGCCTTTCATCAACCAGCTTGAGATGAAGAATGAAGGCGTAATGTTCAAGAGGATCGACGAGGATCTTTCGGATGCGTTAAAGAGCAAGACTTCCGCAAAAGTCGAGGAAGAGCTTAAGGCTAACGAAGAAGAACTCGGAAAACTCTTTAAGAAGATCGTTAAGAAAGACGATATCAAGATCAAGCTCGAGAAGCTTAAAAACAAAGACATTTCCGCTATGATGACTATGTCAGGCGAGACCAGAAAGATGCAGGAAATGATGCGTATGTACGCAAGCGGAATGGGTATCGACGAATTCAGCAAGGAAGGATTGACCCTTGTACTTAACGCAAACAACAAGCTTGTACAGTTTTTGATCGAGGAAAAGGACGGGGAGAACGTAAACCTCATCTGCGAGCAGCTTTACGACCTGGCACTTATCCAGCACGGACCTCTTTCTCCCGACGAAATGACCAAATTCGTCAACAGATCCAATAAAATAATGATGATACTTGCAAAGTAACATAAAAAAAGAAGAGAAGCCGAAAACTTCTCTTCTTTCGTTTTACGTTAAATAAGCGATAAGGAGTGCCTTACAATTCTGATTTTATCTTGAGATAAATGTTTATTTGTAGTAAAATGACATTATCTTTGGGTTTTAGGAAAATGAGTAATCGGACCGTTAAAGGTCGACGGAGGAAATGATGAAAAAGGCAGTAGCGTATTTTCTTACAGGTACAATGGTTTTATCACTTACGGCCTGTCTTCCGAACGTTAATGTTTCGTCAGGAGACAAGGACACAAACAACGGTGTGGCAAACTTAAGCGGAAATGATATTTCCGGTGAAGGGGAAAATACGGAAAACGTCGGAAATAACGAAAACGGAAATGATGAGAATCAGTCCGGCGAACAGAATACCGTTAATAATACAGAAGAAGTCAATTCCAATTTTACTGTTAAATACGAAGGATATCCTCAGTGGAGTGCGTATGATTATATCGTGGACAGGGATTATTTCGAGAATTCCGAAGGAAAGAGCATAGAGAAAGTTTCCACAGAGTATACCCAGATCTATATCTCTTCGCACGAATATAACGATTATCAGTACAAAGAACTTGCAGATGCGATCCAGGAGATCAACATGGCAAACCAGACTGCACTGATGGAAACATTTAAAGGCTTCTTAAGCGACTGGGATGAAATGTTTGCGGAAACCGAACTGGACTGGGGTCCCGCACTTTATGAAATAGATCATAAAGGTGTTGTAAGAGCGGATCAGAAAGTTTTCTCGATCATGTGTGATTCGGAAGCTTATTACGGCGGCGCTCACGGCGGAAATTATCTCGGAAGCCATAATCTTTATTCCCAGACAGGAAAAGAGATCGCATTTGAAGATGTGGTAGTAAAGACCGACGGACTTGAAAAGATCATAGTTGACGAATTATACGATCATTACGATAAAGAAATTTTCTTTGAGGAAACCAGAGAGGGCCTTGAGAAAGAAGTAAAGAATTATCTGGATACAGGCATCGGCTGGACGATAAATAACTTCGGCGTTGCATTCTACTTCGGTGATTATGCTCTTGCGGCATATGCATCGGGACATCAGATAGTTTACATAAATTTTGATAAATATCCCGAATATCTCAATCCGGAATTTTTCAAGGATGCGGATGAAGAGTACGTTATCCATGCGATGGACAGTGTTTACCTTCCTATGTTCTTCAACGGGGAAGAGGGTAACATAACTTTCAACTGGGAAAGATCTTATAACGCTGAAGGCGATTTTTATTCGGAAACATATCAGATACTGAATGTATACGGTGATCCTTTCGGATATCAGGAACTTAAACTTGACGGTTCACTTATGGATCCCGCCGTTTACATTGTAAGAAAGAACAATAACGATTATCTGTATGTTACGAACTATTATTTTGACGGAGTGGAATCGCTTCAGGTATTTGAATATAAGAACGGTCAGTTTGAAGAAGTAAGAGATCTGAGCGGCGGAATTACTTTCGAAACAAGCAAACTTGAAGAAGTTGAGTTTTCCGCAAACGGTTCTTTCGCTTCAAACTTTGCTTTTTCACATACGACATTCTCGGTCGGAGATGACGGTATGCCCGTTCTCGGAGATGTTTATTACTACGATCTTTATGACGGCTGGCAGGATGACTACTATTATGTGGCAAAATCCGATATCAAAGGATTTGAAATGGGAAGTGACGGAAAGCCTTCCGACAAAGAACTTACTTTGAAGAAAGGCACCAAGCTTTATCCTTTTGCTACAGATCAGGATACATACATTGTTCTTGTGGATGTTGATGACAATTATTATGCATTCAACATCGGCTGGGACAGCTACGAGATGACGATCAATAAAAAGGCAACATACAGTCTTTTTGAAATAGAAAGTAATTGGTAAAAAATATATATCATTTAAGGAGAAAAAATGGCTAAAGTCGGTATTGTAATGGGCTCTGATTCTGATATGCCCGTAATGAGCAAAGCAGCGGAAATGCTTGACAAATTCGGTATTTCGTATGAAATGACCATCATCTCTGCACACAGAGAACCCGATGTGTTTTTCGAATATGCGAAGACTGCCGAAGCAAAAGGTTTTAAGGTAATTATCGCAGGTGCGGGTATGGCCGCTCATCTTCCCGGAATGTGCGCAGCTATATTCCCCATGCCGGTTATCGGTATTCCCATGCACACAACGAGCCTCGGAGGAAGAGATTCGCTTTATTCGATAGTTCAGATGCCTTCGGGAATCCCCGTGGCAACGGTTGCCATAAACGGCGGTGCAAATGCAGGTATCCTTGCGGCTAAGATCCTTGCTACAAACGACGAAGAACTTTTGAATAAATTAAAAGAGTATTCCGAATCATTAAAGAAGAGTGTTCAGGAAAAAGACGCAAGGCTTCAGGAAGTCGGATACAAGAATTATTAAGATAAAAAAGTACGGTAAAAATATACATTTATAAGGAGAAAAAAATGGATTACAAATCATCCGGAGTTGATATCGAGGCAGGATACAAATCTGTCGAGTTGATGAAAGGCTACGTAAAAGAAACATTCAGAAGCGAAGTTCTCGGAGGTATCGGAGGATTTTCGGGCGCTTTCTCTATGAGCAAGATCAAAGAGATGGACGATCCCGTATTGCTTTCCGGAACCGACGGATGCGGAACAAAGGTAAAGCTTGCGTTCCTTTTAAACAAGCATGACACCATCGGAATCGACGCAGTTGCGATGTGCGTAAACGATGTTGCATGTGCCGGCGGAGAACCTCTCTTTTTCCTTGACTATATAGCATGCGGAAAGAACATTCCCGAAAAGATCGCTACCATCGTTAAAGGTGTTGCGGAAGGCTGCAAGCAGTCAGGCTGTGCACTTGTAGGCGGTGAGACGGCAGAGCATCCCGGACTTATGCCCGAGGACGAATACGATCTTGCAGGATTCGCAGTAGGCGTTGTTGACAGAAAAGATCTTATCACAGGTCAGAATATAAAAGACGGCGATGTACTTATCGGTATGGCTTCAAGCGGTGTTCATTCAAACGGATTTTCACTTGTAAGAAAAGTTTTCAGAATGACTGAAGACAATCTTAACCGTTATCGTGACGAACTCGGAAAGACACTCGGCGAAGCTCTTATCACACCTACAAAGATCTATGTTA
>CADARM010000092.1 GCA_902790275.1 uncultured Lachnospiraceae bacterium | reverse complement strand
TTTCCAGAATTCAACTTTTAATTCTGCGGTAACTTTTATCCAGTCACCTTTTGAATACTTGTCGGATTCATCCGTCTTACATATAAATCCGAGGAAGGCGATATCATCGGCACAGCATGTCATGGCCGAACGTCCGGGTACAAGATATCCTTTTTCCATCGTGTCGGGCTTTACTACCTGAGCAAGGAAACTTACAGTCTTTCCGTTATATCTGTCCATATTGTCAAGACAGTCGAAAAACCAGATTCCGTATGTCTCGTCTATAAGTTCGATAACGGGAGCGTTCACATCAAAAGGAAGTTCCTCGTCAAGTGTGGTATTGATCTCGCCGTTAGCATCTTCAAATACTATCTCTGCATTACGGTTCAATGCCATCATGTTTCTCTTATATGTCGGCAGCTCTTTATTTAATCCGTCACATCTGTTGAATATGATAAGTTCGGATCTCTTTACCATATCGGAAATAAGAGAACGCATATTGGCAAAATACATGCTGAAAGTGGAAGCATTGATAATGGTTACCTGCTGCGCAAGTTTCCAGTGCCAGGGCATTTTCAGATCCGACATCTGCCACATTCCGTTATATTCGATGATGATCCTTTCTGGTTTGTGTTTTTTCTCGAGATTAAGAAGCGTTGTGGAGTTTAAGTCCTCTTTGTTTTCGATCACTTCGACTATGGTATGTGTTTTTCTTAATATTTCCTCTTCTATCTCAACCTCACCCTCTTCGCATAAAATCAGAAGGGTGTTGTTGGTGGTCTGGAAATAAGGCTGAGTGATCGTAAACTTTATAAATTCGGTTTTTCCGGCTTCCAGAAAACCGTTTATTACAAATACGTTTTTCATAAAATTCCTTCCGAATATTTCGATTAATTAATTATTCATAATAAAAATACCGATTAGCTAGAATAATTCCTTAATCTTTTCTTCGTTTAATTTAGAACCGATAACAACTACCTTGCCTGTAACTTCGGGACTTCCGGATCTGACGTTTCTCTCTTCAGGAACATAGTCAAAGTAGATGAATCCTCCGTCCTTATCGTATACCATACCTTTGGAACGAAGAATTATGCCGTAAGTTTCGTTGTCATCGAGTTTGGTAAGAATCTCATTAATCTGATCCTTTGTATATGACTTGGCTGTCTCAAATCCGATGCTCGAGAATACCTCGTCTGCATGGTGATGATGGTGGTGATGGTCATGATCATGATGATGGCATTCGCAATCGGGATCATCACATTCTTCACCGTCGTGATGATGGTGATGATGTTCATGCTCGTCTTCATCGTCATCGTCGTGATGGTGGTGGTGATGTTCATGCTCGTCTTCATCGTCATCGTCGTGATGGTGGTGATGATGTTCATGCTCGTCTTCATCGTCATCGTCATGATGATGGTGGTGATGGCATTCGCAGTCGGGATCGTCGCATTCATCGCCGTGTTTATGAGCCATTTCCTTCTTCATCTCTTCAAGAAGCTCTTCTTCAAGGCTCTTTCCGGATTCATATGTTTTAAGAATCTGCTCACCGCTTAACTGATCCCAGGGAGTTGTAATAATGGTTGCTTTTGCATTATGTTCGCGAAGAAGCGCAATTGCTTCGTTAAGCTTCTCTTCCGAAACATTCTGTGTTCTTGAAAGAATGATGGTTCCTGCAGATTCAACCTGGTTAATAAAGAATTCACCGAAGTTTTTAATATACATCTTGCATTTGGAAACATCGACAACAACTACAGCAGCGTTAAGTTTTACGTCTGTAAGATTCTCTTTGGTCTCAAGATCCGCTACTGCTTTGATTACATCCGAAAGTTTTCCGACACCAGAAGGCTCGATAAGAATTCTCTCGGGAGAATAAGTCTTAATGACTTCTTTTAAGGAAGCACCGAAATCACCTACAAGCGAACAGCAAATACAGCCTGAGTTCATTTCCTTAATCTCTATGCCTGCTTCTTTTAAGAAACCGCCGTCGATTCCGATTTCGCCAAATTCATTTTCAATGAGAACAACCTTCTCTTTATTAAGAACTTCCTTGAGCATCTTTTGAATAAATGTAGTCTTTCCTGCTCCAAGGAATCCGGAAACAATGTCAATTTTTGTCATTTTAAATCCCTTCTTTCTTTTTGAAACATATATAAATATCCAAATACCGATTATAGCACAGAAAGTGTTTTTCGTCATATAATAAGTTTTATTTCACAGTATTTTCACTATATGGTTCATCACATAATAAAAAAGCCCGAAATCCATTTGGAACTTCGGGCTTTATCATTAGAACAACATCAAATATTACTTATTCTTTCCTGCATATTTAAGAAGGTAAAGAGGTCCGTACCATTCGATCGATTCATCAAATTTGATATTCTTCTTGTTTAACTTAAGGTTGTAAGTATTTCCTTCGTAAACGAATGTGTAATCAAGAGTTATGTTAGGGTTGTTAACAAGCTTTTTGATGACATACAAAGGAAGTGCATCACCTGTTGTCTTGTATTCAACTGTAACCTTCTCACCTTTTGAGATAGCGTAGTTAAGTGCATCACATAAATCTTCGTAAAGAGCGGGTGCGCTTGTCTGATCATTGTTAACTGAAGGTGTGTTGTTGTTGTTGTTATTGTTATTATTGTTGTTATTGTTATTATTGTTGTTATTATCTGCAGGCTGTGCAGGTGTGTTGTTGTTATTGTCTGTAGGCTGAGTAGTGTTGTTATCATCTGCAGGTGCAGTTGTGTTGTTGTCATCTGCAGGTGTAGTAGTATTGTTGTCATCAGCGGGCTGTGTTGTGTTGTTATCAGTACTGTCTTTCGAGAAAATAACGGTAACTGTTGAATAATAAGGCTTATCTTCCTTATCAAAATCCTCTTTTGAGCAGTGATCATTATAAGTTTTATCTGAACTTGAGCAGGTTTCCGGAATCGTGAATGTCATCTGCTTAACACTGCAGGTATCGGCTTTAACAAACATTTCTTTATGGTCTTTAAACATTACAGCAAAATCATTGGTACCGTTTGAATCAAAATCAAACCAGAATGTTGAATCATCACCGTTATCTTCAACATCACTGAAGTAGGGCGTTAAAGGCTGTAAAGAAAACCAAGAAAATGCGTTTTCTTCATCGCTGAAATTACAGGTATAAATCGAGCTTGATAAATCAAGGGTGTAAGCCCCTTTGTCTGTGCCTGCAGCATAAGCTGTCAATGCGGGGAAAAGTGCTACAGCCAAACCGGTCGTAAATAATCCGGTTACGACTTTTCTGAATAAATTCTTAATCATAGATAATTCCTCCATAAAATTTTACACATACGTGCAGTTTGTTCTTTCCTCGTATCTGAGGTCAATCATTCCGACTGCTTTTTCATAGTAACATAGTAAAGCATTTTGGGCAATCGAAAATAATTACAACATTTATACGCATAACAAAATCATATTTATGGGAATTATACAAACTTTTCTAATATTTTTTCGAACAAAAAAGATGCCCCGGATCGGGACATCTTTTATTATCTTAAAAAGTTAATTAAGCGATCTTGCTCTTAGCGATCTCAGATAAGCTCTTGAAGCCTTCTGCATCGTTAACTGCCATCTCAGCGAGCATCTTTCTGTTGATGTCGATGTTGGCAAGCTTAAGACCATACATAAATTTGCTGTATGAAAGTCCGTTCATTCTTGCTGCAGCGTTGATACGTGCGATCCAGAGACGTCTGAACTGTCTCTTGTTTTCCTTACGTCCGGCATAAGAAGAAGCAAGTGCTCTCATAACGGACTGCTTAGCTACACGATACTGTTTGGATCTTGCTCCTCTGTATCCTTTAGCAAGTTTTAATACTCTGTTATGTTTTTTCTTGGCATTTAAGCCACCTTTAATTCTGGCCATTTTTTACTTCCTCTCTTTCCTTAAATGTAAGGTAAAATCTTCTTCATGTTCTTAACATTTGTGCTGTCTGTCATTGCAGCCTGTCTCAAGTTTCTCTTTCTCTTTGTAGACTTCTTTGTTAAGATATGGCTCTTATAAGCTTTAGCTCTTTTTAACTTACCTGTTCCTGTTAGTTTAAAGCGCTTTGCAGCTGCTCTGGATGTCTTCATTTTAGGCATGATAAATTTCCTCCTTAAGTGAAATATATTTTAACTGTTACTTCTTTTCAGCCAAAACCATAGCTATCGAACGGCCTTCGACTTTTGCTTCCTTTTCAAGTGTGCAAACATCCGAAAGGTCATTGGCGAAATCATCGAGAAGTTTCTTGGCAGTGGGAATACCGTGAGCCATTTCTCTTCCCCTGAAACGTACCGTAACCTTAACTTTCTCGCCTTTAGTAAGGAACTTTCTGGCTGCGTTCTTCTTTGTATTGAAATCGTTTGTATCAATATTAGGTGAAAAACGAATTTCCTTAACTTCGGTTACTTTCTGTTTCTTTTTGTTCTCTTTTTCTTTACGAAGCTGTTCGTACTTGAATTTTCCGAAATCTTCTATACGACATACAGGAGGGTTCGCATTGGGAGATATCATGATCAAATCAAGGCCTGCGTCTTCAGCCTTGTTTAATGCATCGCCTGTAGGCATTACGCCAAGCATCTCACCTTCCTCTGAAATTACTCTTACCTCAGAAACTCTTATCTGATCGTTAATAATATAGTCGTTATTCTTCATATTCCTCCGTATGACAGACTTAAAAAAATAGAGTGGACAAAATATCCACTCTAATATAAAAAGTTTTTCAAACCTACTTTTCTATATTAACACCGAAAACGCAATTGTCGTCGGGTGAGAGCGGATACTCTTCTTTGTTTTTACAACGTTAGTAGTTTAACTTATTTTTCAAATAAAGTCAACATTTATTTTTTTATTTCGGCATTACCTGAATAAAGAAGCGATGGATCCGAGATTTGCAACGAAATAATACAGCACAAATACTCCTCCGCCGAGAATGTAGAAAAGCACTGCTCCGTAGTTTCCCGCAGCGCACCTTTTGGTGCCCTTCTGACCCATCGGCATCTGCTTTCTCACATTGATGCCTTTCTTTAAAAATACAATGAATAATATTATTCCCGTAATGATCAGAATAAGTAGCAGTATCCTGGTCACCGCTATGAACAGTAATCCGATCACAAACCCCGGATCGGTCATATTACGTCTTAAAACCCAGAGAAGCCAGTTATATGCCGCATCTATTCCCTGAGGATTTTCGGCAGCCGCTTTGGATAATTTTTCTATGGCATTCGTGATATCTTCCACGCTTCCCTGAGGCATGATCTTGTATCCTATGGGAAAAAGCGCGGAATAAAGGTTATAACCCATATGCATTAATACGGTATATCTGAGTTTGCCCGTAAATGCGTATACATAAGCGAAAAGCAATCCTATGCCTAACGTATAAAAAAGCTGCAGAAAATTACCGTGGAATATCGCAAATGTAAATCCGGAGATCATAACAGCCGCTCCAAATCCGTATTTTGATGTATTATCGATAACGAATTTTCTGAATATCAGTTCTTCTACGACCGGTATCGCAAGTCCTGCCATCAGTATATTGACAAAAATGTAAAGCCAGCTGTCATCGCCGTAAGCAAGAGTCTGATTTATATTGTTAATATCGCCTGTTAACGACATTTTTATCAAAACATTGGCAACCGTTGAAGGAAGAAGTGCAAATGCATTGACAAGACTTCCTATTATCGTACCCACTCCGCCTATGGCAAAGCAGATGATAAACAAAACGAGCCAGTATAAAAAATGTAAGTTTCTCTTTTCCGGAACTTTACTTGTTTTTCTGGTCATAAAGAAAAGAAAAAGTGCTCCGAACGAATCCGTGACAAGCAAAGCGAAAAGATGAAACACCGCATCCAGGGTCGTAAATACACCGTTCTTTTCAAGATTGGCAAAAAACTCTCCTGCCGAACCCGAAAGGCTTTCGGATAAGCCGCTCAGAACGGCAAAAATCAGATCCACCGGCACATAGATTATTATCTGAGCCGCAAAAATGATAACAAAGACAACTGTCAGCTTCCAAAGAAACGAAGCATAGTATTTCTTTTTCTGATCTTTTAAGCTTTCGGGTGAATAATTCAGATTATCCATATATATCCTTTTTCAATGAAACGGATTAAGCGTTCTTACCGCAGCATTTCTTATACTTCTTTCCCGAACCGCAGGGACAGGGATCGTTGGGATAAACCTTGTCATCCTTCTTGATCGTTGTGGAAGCCTTCTGCTCCTTGTAAAGAGCCTTCTTCTCGTCTTCAGTGAAGTATTCGTTCCACTCTTCAAGGTTGTAAAGCCAGTCAGCTCCTGCCGCAACCATGTTCTTATAAAGAAGTTCCTTGTCGTATTCAAGAGAGATCATTGTATCCTCTTCCATATCCTCGATGGGATTGGGAGTAACAAGTGAATCATTGATACCGTCAAGGATACCTGTCATATAGAAAGTATCGATATCGTACTTTTCGCAAAGTTCCTTAACCGTACCCTTTACTACTTCTTTCTCGGGAAGAAGCTTCTGATAAAAGCCTTTTTCCAGTGTGAAATATGTATTCCAGATAGGCTGAAGCTGAGACTTGTCAGCTCTCTCGTCATAAGCCTTGGAACGCCATGCATCAAGTAATTTCATAGTTTTACCATCCTTTATATAATATATATTTTCTTTTAAATTATCGTTATTCAGTATAAAACAATTAGTTATAAAATGGAAGAATATCTTTATTCTTGACTAATGTGTATCTCAAATTTATAGTTAAATCAAATGTTTTGAATAATAATTCTGTAAAGGTAATAAATATGTTAAAAAGAATTCTTGCCATCATCGGATTAATAATAATCGCTCTCTGGATAATCGCTACTTTGATCTTTGCCATCCTTCCGATACCTTTTAAAGGAGTCATTTTCAAATTCCTTATCGCGGGATGCGTATTTCTTCCCATTATGCTCTGGCTCATCCTCTGGATGGTAAGCGTTGTAACGGGAAAGAAAAACATCGCTTCAATGCATCCGGAAAGCAATACCGAAGCGGGAGAAAAAGAATTCTCAAAATCCCTATCCGGAAACGATCCCGAAGTTTCGGGCGATGAAAACAAGGACCGGGATCCTTCTTTGTAAACCATATATTTTTTGGTTTACATAAATTCTCCGACATCTTTCTGAAGCGAAGTTATTACAGTCATTCCTTCAAAATTCATTTCAAAGAAAGCTCTCAAAAGATCCACGAAGATTATCTCCGTACCGTAATGTGAAGCATCTATTATGTTAAGTCCTCTT
>CADARM010000091.1 GCA_902790275.1 uncultured Lachnospiraceae bacterium | reverse complement strand
ACGAAGAAAACAAAGACTATATACTGATCTCCGTCTTCTCTCTCGATGCCGATACCGAACCCGAATATTTCTTCTCGACAAACAGGATCTTAGGTGCCATGGACAACGAGGGCTTCACATACAGGAAACCAAACTTGAGTGATTATATGGATGAAGCCAAAGAAGAAACTTTGGCAATGCCCTCCTATCCCGAAGAAGGATATATAAAAGAAACAGAAAACTTTGTAGTAGTCAATCTCGGAAACAACTGACAGGTAAAAATATGAATCTTTACACAAAATCCTATAATCCCGATTGGGCAAGAATCGTTGATATGGTCGTCGAAAAATGTGACAAACTTTCAGAATACATAAAAGACAAAACCGTCTTTAAAGTCATCCTTCACGAAAAAGGAGAGATCGAACTTGCCAAGGGGGAGGATACTTTCAGGATAAAAGAACCCTCTCTCATCATTCTTTCCGACAGAGATATCTCTGACTTTAAAACGATCAAAAAAGGCAATAATACAATCCTTTATTTTATGCCGTCACTTGTAAGGGAGGAGTTTTCTCTCGAAGATCTTTACGGCAATAAATACGATGAAGCATTCGGCACCACGATCTATCAGGATTATCATCTTGTTAAAGACTTTTTTAAAACAGAGGAACTTGAAAAAAAGATCTTCCCTCTTTCTTTGATAGAGCTTAATAAGATAAGAACGCTTATCGATTCGATCGAAAAGGAACTCACAATGCAGTACGACGGTTTCTGGCCCTGCAGGAGCAGATCTTATCTTCTCGAACTTCTTTTCTTCATTCAGTTTTTATTTGGGAAAGCAGATGAAAAGAACCAAACGGCATCTCCCGATGACGAAATTTTTTCGCAGGTGTGCGAATATCTTAACGAGCATTTGGGCGACGATATATCACTTGAATCCTTAACAAAAGAATTCAGTATAAACAGGAATAAATTAAACAGCATCTTTGAAACAAAGACCGGAAAAACATGTCTTAATCATCTTACGGATCTTCGTATCGATATGGCAAAGATGATATTAAGCAATACGGAGATCCCTATCGGCGAAGTATCAAACCGCGTCGGATATCCGGATTCGAATTATTTTACAAAGATCTTCAAAAAGATCGTCGGAACTACCCCTTCCGTATACAGAAAAAACAATATTACGTGCAGATAATACTAAAAGTCGTGCAGATATTTCTTTAGAAAAAATAACCTCCTTTCGTATAATCAGGTCATAAACTGAAATATGCAAAGGAGGTTTTATTATGCGACGGGCATTATTTAATGCACTGCTTATCTCGGGAATCTTTCTTTTTGCCGGCTGCAGTGCCGATACAGAAAATACCGTTACCGAAAATGTTACAGAAACGGTTGTAAACGAAGTGACGGAAAATACCGAAGTTACTGCCGAGACCGAAGAAATATCGATCATCGAACCCGACAATTCATATATTTTCGAGGATCTTTGCAAAGTGAACGAAGAATATGATGAATCCCTCGGCGGTGCTCCCATAGAAACGATCGTTAAGGATCTGAGAAAAGATTCCTACGAAAGAATGGTTCTTTTATCCCACAGCATTGAATCCGATACCGATACCGTAAAATACAAAATAGTACCGAAAAACTTATCCGGTAAAGGCCAGCAGTACATCATCTGTTATGCAACATTCGTAAAAGAAAACGATGAGTGGATATTAAGTGAAAACATCTGGGACGAATGGGTCATCAAGAGAAACGAACTTAACGGAAGCAACTGGCTGGTAGAATCAAACGGATACGAAGATCTCGCAAAACTCTTCAGGGACGGATCTTCTTTCGACAAAGACGGCACGGTATACGTGCATTTTAAAAAGAATCTCAATATCATAACCGTAAAGTCAAATGACGATGCATCTGTATTTGAAACAAAGATCGGAACCATGTTCGGAGGAACGGTTTATTATTGTACAGGCGATGAAAACAAAACCGTTGACTTTAACTGCATCGAAGGAACGGTAAACGATGAAGGAAAGCTCTCTTTCAAGCTTGAATCAGATAACGGAGAAGCGTACTTTACACCCGGAGAAAATTCCTCTTTCGTATATGAAAAGGTGTTTAAGTCAATAACCTCAGGCGAGGATACGGACAGTGCAGTAAACGTGTCTCTTCTCGGAACGCTTGATACGATCGATATCACAAGCGAAAGCCTTTTCTACGGAGAATGGAAAAAAGAGACCGGTTCCAAAAACGGAAATATAAGTCCCGAATTATCCTGGGATGCCGTGGACGGTGCCACAGCTTATGCCGTAATGATGATCGATCTTGATGACGGTAATTTCCATCTTCACGGATATGCCTTAACCGATTCCGTTCATCTCGATGCCGGTGTTCTTAACGAAGACGAATATAAAGGTCCTTATCCCCCGAGCCCTCACAATTACACCGTATATGTATTTGCTTTAAAGAATGCGGTGGATACAGGACTTATAATCGACAGGCAAAACAGCAGTGACGAAAACCTCTTTGAACTCTTAAATAAAGACGATCCCGGGAATGTTATCTCTTACGGATCGATCACAGGTTCCTACGAATATCCAGAAAGAGTATGGTAAACAGATACGCATAAAAAAGGCCCTGCACATAATGTGCAGGGCATATTTTTTTATTGATTGATTAGCATCCTTTTTCAAGAGCAAGTGTTCTTGTTGTAAGGTCGCAAACTTCAGCGGGTCCGTAGTACTGGATAGCACCGGGGAATGTGAAGCATGTTTCAACAGCCCACTCGTCACGATGAGCTTCGAAGAATTTGAAAGGTGCACCGTCAAGTTCAACAAGTGCCTTTCTGATAACGGGCTTGTCTTCACCGTTACGTCTTTCCATGTTCATCATCTTTGTGATAGGCATACCGCCTGCAACCCATTCTTCAGCGGGCTTAGCGATATTGGAAACCTTTGAAAGATATCCTGTGTAGCCGTACTGAATAAGCATGAATGCGTTGTATCCGAGTGAGTAGCAGTAGTCAGCATCGAAGTTTGAAGGGAATGCACATCTTCCTTCGTATCCGAAGAAGTGATGCTGTGCACCGAATTTACCCTTGTATGTTCCTGCTGCTTTTCTCTTTGCAAGTTCAGCCTTAACCATTTCGGAGAAGAGCTTTTCGGATTCGATAAGTGAAACCTGTACGTTTCCGTGAGGATCTCTTTCAAGGAAGAGCTGCTGCTGAACGAACTGAGGAAGGATATCAAATACCTTGAATGCGTCAGCTGAAAGACCCTTCTTGATGAAATCGTATTTTGCGTTCCAATCGGGAAGAGCGTTGAACTCTTCTGTCTTGCTGCCTGCAAGAAGTTCGTTGATCTCTTTGATAAGTGCGGAGAACTCGGGAACGAATTCTACGATACCTTCGGGAATGATAGCAACACCGAAGTTGTTGCCGTTGTTTCCTCTCTTTTCAACTGCATCTGCGATGTAGTTTGTGATCTGTGCAAGAGACATCTTCTTTGCAGCAACTTCCTCACCGATAAGGCAGATGTTGGGCTGTGTCTCAAGAGCACATTCAAGTGCAACGTGAGAAGCTGAACGACCCATAACCTTGATGAAGTGCCAGTACTTCTTAGCAGAGTTGGCATCTCTTTCGATGTTACCGATAAGTTCGGAATATGTCTTTGTTGCTGTATCGAAACCGAATGATGCTTCGATATCTTCGTTCTTTAAGTCACCGTCGATAGTCTTGGGACATCCGATAACCTGAACGCCTGTGTTGTTTGCAGCCATGTACTCGGCAAGAGTAGCTGCGTTTGTATTGGAATCGTCACCACCGATGATAACGATAGCTGTAAGGCCGTTCTTCTTTGCATTTTCAGCAACGATAGCGAACTGCTCTTTTGTTTCAAGTTTTGTACGGCCGGAACCGATGATATCGAAACCGCCTGTATTTCTGTATGCATCGATGAAAGCATCATCAAATGTTACATAATCGTCTTTAAGAAGTCCGTCGGGACCGCCCTTAAATCCTAAAAGAACGTTGTCTTTGTTTGTAGCTTTCAAAGCATCGTAAAGACCGCTGATTACATTGTGTCCTCCGGGTGCCTGTCCGCCCGAAAGGATAACACCTACAACCTGCTTCTTTGCAGCAGATGTATTGCTTCCCTTTTCAAATGTTACTTCAGGCTTTCCGTATGTGTTGGGGAAAAGAGCCTTGATCTTGTCCTGATCAGCTACAGAAGCTGTTGCAGCACCTTCCTTAACGCAGATCTCTGCGATACCGTTTCTGAGCATTCCCGGAAGTTTGGGTGAATACTCATATCTTGCTTTTTGAAGTGGTGAAAGATTCATGACAATACTCCTTTATAAATATTTCTTTAATTTATTATCCTCTTTTTTTGATAAACGAGATCAATGCGGGAACAACACCGATAAGTGTAAGTACGATACCGCCTACAAACATAAGTACGTTTGTTAAGAATGACTGGCTCCTGACCATAACGAGAGGGATGATCATTTCATCTATCTCGCTGTCACTGTAACCTGCATCCTTAAGGTAATCGTGAAGGAATTCCTGTTCGTTCTTTTTCATCTTTCTGAAAGAACCTTCGAAAGAAATCGTTCCTCTTTCTCCGAGCTGATCATATTCCATATCCCACCAAGCCCAGGAGTCATCTACAAGTCTGTCGTACTGTGAATAATCCTTTGCATTAACAACAACACCCATAAAGTGTGTCATGTAGATCATTCCGTCGTCAGCCTGTCTGAGATCGGGAACAGTATAAATACTGCTTACGCTTTTTCCGTCCTCTGTGGTCTCCTCAAAAGGTTCCAAAACAAAGTCAAAATCAACTACTACTCTCTGACCGCTTTTAAGTTTGGTCCAATCACAATCATCCGCATAAATGTACTGTGCGGGTAAAACTGCGGTAATAAGGCCTTTTCCTCCGAAGAAGACTAAAAGAACACCGCAAACAACCATTGCAAGAAAAAATCTAACTGCTCTCATTCTCATTCCTACTTTCTTTTGTAATATATATGTTTACATGCAAAATTAACTTTATCATAGATTTTTCGATAATACAATTACAAAATAATGTAAGAATGACAAAATCCGCACCTTGTTAAAAGGTGCGGATCCGTCGAGGAGATAATCAAAATTTGGAATTTATAGAACTTTAACCTTCTATCGAAATGTATTTTTTCTCTTCGGGAAGTTTCTCCACATCCTTGGGTACATCCAAAGTGAGGATACCGTTTTCAAATTTGGCTTTAATGTCTTCTTCCTTCAGATCTTTGCCGACATAGAATGTTCTGGAGCAGGAACCGAAATATCTTTCCTTTCTGATATATCCGTTTTCGTTCTTTTCATCGTCATTCTGTTCGTTTGTCGCTGTAATGATAAGGTAACCGTCTTTCAGTTCGGCGTTAACGTCCTCTTTCTTGTATCCGGGAAGTTCTATCGAAAGTTCATAGTCTTTCTCGTTCTCTTTTATATCTGTCTTCATAACGCCGGGGACGTTCATGCGGTTCTTGGGTCTTCTGGCCGGAGCCTGATTAAAATCTGTAAAAAGATCGTCAAATAATGAATCATTAAAAAGTGCTGGCATATACATAAGTCATTCCTCCTTTTATATACACGCCCTTCTCTTTGGAAGGGTTTTGTTTTCTTTTGATGATTATGTTATATCACCTCTGTTAGCACTCGTCAATATTGAGTGCTAACAATTCACACTTTTTTCACAAATTTCTTTAAAAAAGTAATAAAAAAGGTATTCCGTAACTTACGAAATACCTTAAATCCATGCGGATAACAGGACTTGAACCTGCACGGTCTCCCACCAGAACCTAAATCTGGCGCGTCTGCCAATTCCGCCATATCCGCCGGTCTCAAACAATTTGAATTGTATTAAACACCTGTATATTTGTCAATCGGACACTATTCGTTATCCGGTATATTGACTATCGTCTTCTTATATACTTTCGTATAGAATATCGTGGTCAGTGTAAGCGATACTATCTCGGCAATGGGGAATGCGAACCATACCATATTTACATTGCCCGTAAGGGATAAAAGGAATGCTGCGGGAAGAAGTGCGAGCATCTGTCTTGCGATCGATACCCACATGGAGTACATTCCGTGGTTCAGTGCCTGGAAAACCGTTCCTAATATGATACATACCGCTGCGATGGGGAAATGTATCCCTATGATACGAAATGCAGTGGCACCGAGAGTTAACATCTCTTCCGAGGGTTTGAATATAAGAAGGATCTGCCTGGGAAGGAATTCGAATACGAGAAGACCTGCCATCATCAGTACTTCCGAATAAATGATACCGAGTTTTATGGCACTTAATAATCTCTTTCTCTTTCCTGCACCGAAATTGTATCCGATGATGGGAACTATACTCCCGTTAAGGCCGAATACAGGCATAAAGAAGAAGCTCTGGAGTTTGTAATATGCACCGAATACCGTATCCGCCGTATCGGAGAAGCCGAGAAGAATGTGGTTCATTCCGGCATTCATGACCGAACCGATAGCCATCATGATGATCGACGGTGCACCGATGGAATAAATATTTCCTATGAGTTTTAACTCGGGTTTAAAGTATTTAAGATCAAGAGATATCTCTTTGTTTTTCCATATATTAAAGAGTATTCCGAGGACTGCCGCAAGACACTGTCCTATTACCGTTGCGATAGCCGCTCCTCTTACACCGAGCCTGGGCATTCCGAAGAGTCCGAAGATAAGGATGGGATCGAGGATGATATTCGTAATCGCTCCGACGCCCTGAGTTATCATCGAATAGAATGTTTTACCCGTGGACTGAAGAAGTCGCTCAAATATGATCTGCGAATAAAGAGCTATCGAGAAGATACAGTTGATAGTAAGATACTGGATACCGAAATCCTTGATCTGCTGGGTATCGGTATTCTGGATCGCAAAATAAGGCTTTACAAGGAAAAAACCGAATAAAAGGAAAACAAACGCCGAAACAAGTGCAAGAAAAACACCGTTCATTGCCGTTTTGTTGGCTCTCTCCTGATTCTTTTCACCGAGCGCTCTTGAAACGAGTGCATTTACACCGATTGCCATTCCGTTTCCGAAAGCCATGACAAGCATCTGGATCGGGAAGCATAAGTTTAATGCGGTAAGAGCGTCCTGATGGATCTGTGAAACAAAAATAGAATCCACGATATTGTACAGGGCCTGTACAAGCATGGATGCCATCATCGGAAGCGACATATTAATAAGAAGTTTATTCATGGGCATGACGCCCATTTTGTTTTCTTTAATGTTCTCCATTACTCTTTCCTTTTTGATATTAAAAATAAAAAAAATCCGTA
>CADARM010000090.1 GCA_902790275.1 uncultured Lachnospiraceae bacterium | reverse complement strand
AAAGTCTGTCCTGTCTTTCGGCAAGTTCAAGAACATCGGTAGGAGAAAAACCGATCTCTTTATTGGTTCTCATCAATGCTTCATAAGCAAAGATCTTACCTGTTTTCGCGGAAACGATGGGCTGGAAATTATACTGAAGTTCATTTCCGTCAAGGATCTTTCTGATCTTATCGTCTTTGATATATTCGGTTTCCTGACGTCTGAAAGCATCCTGGGAGAAATAATGAGGCTCGCTCTTTTTGAACATTGCCGCTTCCATAACAGCGAAGTTTGTGTACTGGATGAGTTCCTCGATCATCTTGCCCTGGCTAGATGATGAATAACCGCAGTATACGCTGAAGTTCTCAGCCGTAGGAAGTCTTAAAAGGATCTCATTGATCTCTACCATGGTGTTTTTAAGATAGTTCTGGATATCCTTAATTTCAACTTCGTTGGTCATAACAAGAAATTCGTGTCCGGATTTACATCCTAAAGTAACGTATCTCTCGCCCATTCTCTTCTGATACATCTTGAAGATGTTTCCAATCTCGGCCATGGTGTCGGCCGCTCTCTGATAACCTACGAAATGACGAAGATGTTCAAGACCTTCGATCTCGAAAGAAGCAAGATAAACATCAGACATCGACATTGTAAGCTGTGTCTCTGCATCCCTTGTAAAGGAATCAAAATAAAGCAATCCTGTTTCGGGATCGATATCATCGGATTCGATCATATTCGAATAAACGGGTAAATCATCACGCTGAAAAGCCTTAACCATCTTTAATGCAATGGTCACGCCAAAAAGAAAGAATGAAGTACCTAAAAAGAAATACGCGATCGCAAACCACGTAAATGCAGAAAATGTAAAGATATAATAAACACCGACTGCAAAAAGAAGAAACGCAAGTACGATGAGGATATTTTCGACTATCAGAAAATATCGTATTTTTTTATAACCGGTAGGCTTGTTGTCCTGCTCTAATTCCATAAATTTTATTCCCCAAACTTTGATATTTTATTATATCAAAATTCGGTTTAAAACACAAGTTTTACAGTATAAAACGGGTTAATTAGAATATATTTCCAAAATCAGGTCGAGAAAGCCATAAGAGCCAGTTTGTTAAATACCACTTCTTCGTCAAAATATTTCTGATCTGAAGCATGCAGATCTATGAATTCGTCAGGGGTCAGGGTCTTTGATCTGTAGATTTCCTTCCCCTTCTTTTCGATATAAAAACCGACCTTGAATTTAAGCTTCAGCTGTTTGATGACCTGAAAAACAAAATCCTCTTTGTTGACTTCACCGAGCAATTCACCGATCGGACGGTTGATTTGTTCTTCTTTGCCGAAAAACTTGTTGAAAACGGCTTTTACTTTAAATGGGACGTCTTCATAGGATATAAGCTCTGCGACACTCATCTGAGCCCCTACATATACTTTGGTTGTATCCTGAACAACGGCTTTAAATTCTCTGTTAATCTGTTCCATATTAACCTCTAAGGTTTATAATCGATGATCTCGATACCGCCCGTTATCTGCAAGACTTCTTTGATGAAATCCTCTTCAAAATCTCCGAATTTGCAGAGTTCTTCGATGGTAATGTTTCTCTGAAGAGTCTCATAGAGTTCTTTCGCCTTATCTAAAACTTCATTGGCATTTTCAGCCCAGGTATTGCTTTTTGCGGTCTCGTTATTGTCGTCATACAATAGCTCTTCCATGGCGCTCATAATGGAATCCGTGATAAATCCGTCAAGTTCCCTGGCCGAACTTTTGGGATCGAGCGATTCGAGTATAACGGCAAGAGCCACGTTACCCTCTCCGATGAGGTCTTCTATCGGAACGCCTGAGCCTGTGTATAATTTTGACATATCAACGATATCGTGAAGATAGCTCTCTATAAGGCTTTCCTTTAAGGATGTCTCGCCGGATGCATATCTTTTTAAGATATCGTGCTTTTCTTTCTGGGTGTATTTCTTTACATCTTCAAGTTCATCGATGTACATCTGAAGGAAATCAACATCTTCTTCGTCGAGAACCTCATCAAAATCAAAAGGCTCGTCAACGCCGATCCTTGAATCGTAAAGGAAATTATATATCAGTTGTTTCTTCTCATCATCAAAAGGGATATCCTTAAAAAACGTATCTACGTCCTGTTTGGTAACAAGATTTCCGTTTTCACGTCCGTATTTTATAAGTTTATCCATCTGAGCGATAAACAGTTTTTTCTCGTCCATTTTTTATACCTACTGAATATGCTTATGCGTGAACAAATGCTCATTGCAGTACTCGTAATTGCCGTTGCACTTTGAGCAGTATCTGAAAGTGAGTTCGGGATTGGAAACATCCGTCTGGCCGCAGATCGCACATTTATGACGTATCTGTGTTGCAGGCTGGGATGCCTCTTTGACTTTCTTTCTGAACTCTTTCTGTCTTTTGATCTCTTTAAATCTTCTCTTTCCTTTACGAAGAAGAAGGTAAAAGATCAGAGTATTCAGCAGCGAGCTTCCGATCGAAACAAGACTTATAAGTCCGTTGTTGAAGCCGCTCATAAAAGAAAATGCGATATTGAAAGCAAGTACACATATATAGATTATTCCGAGCACCTTAACCTTAATGGGAATGATAAACATAAGGAGCACTCTCATATTCGGATATGTTATGGCATATGCAAGGAATATCGAAAGGTTCAGATAATATGTGCTGAACTCATACGAAAGATAATAATAAAACCATGAACCGCCGAGCATTTGGGGGCATTCGCCCAGAAGACTTGTATAATACGCTTCACTATCGGACACATACGAACCGCCTAAAAGCGTAAAATACGCATAAAGCAGAAATGCTCCGACTATGGTTAATATTATTCCCGAGAAGAAAAAGAGATTAAATGCAAATTTCCCCCACGCCATCTCGAGATTTCGTCCGATCGAGTAATAGAAAAACAAAAATATAAGAACAAAGAATATAGACATTGATCCTTCCGGAACAAAGATCCATGATATGATCCTCCAGACCTGTCCCTGAACTATCGCATGCGGATTGAGTGTAACAAAATACAGCCAGTCAGGTTTGAACGCATTCATCAAGAATCCGAAAGTATATATGATTGCAATAACGAGAGGCAGATTCGGTATCGCATATTTACCGAATTTCCTTTCCATTTTGTTTAACCAATTCATTCTGATCTTCCTTTTTTACCGATTATCTTTACCTATATTTTCCACATCGTAAGGAGTAGCCTGATATACGTAATAATTCAGCCAGTTGCTGAAAAGATTGATACTGTGGCTTCTCCACTGAAGCAAAGGTCTGTTCTCAGGATTGTCATCAGGATAATAATTGACAGGAATCTTGGGATTGATCCCTTTGCCCAGATCTCTTTTATATTCATAATCAAGAGTGTATCTGTCGTATTCAGAATGACCTGTTACGAACACCTGCTTGCCGCCCTCACTTAAGCAGATATAAACTCCCGCATCATCAGATTCGGCAAGGATCTTAAGTCCGCTGCAGTTTTCTACATCTTCCTTGGAAACCTCGGTATATCTCGAGTGAGGTGCATAAAACTCATCGTCAAAGCCTCTGACAAGCGGCTCTTTTCTGTTCTTAACACGATGTCTGTATATACCTGAAAGCTTCTCGGGAAGTTCTCTCTTCTTAATACCGAAATGATAATAAAGACCCGCCTGAGCACCCCAGCAGATATGAAGCGTACTCGTAACATTCTTCTTCGACCACTCGAAGATCTTGCAGAGTTCGTCCCAGTAATCCACATCTTCAAAAGGAAGCTGTTCCACAGGCGCTCCCGTAATAATGAGGCCGTCGAATTTTTCATTTTTAATCTCATCATAAAATGTATAAAACTTATTCAAATGGCTCGCTGATGTATTCTTGGAAATATGTGATTTAACATTTAAGAATGTAACATCAACCTGCAGAGGCGTATTGGATAAAACTCTTAAAAGCTGAAGTTCTGTCTCTTCTTTTAATGGCATTACATTAAGAATAGCAACCTTTAAGGGTCTTATATCCTGATGAGTCGCCCTGGTTTCATCCATAACAAATATATTTTCGCTTTCAAGTTTTTCCTTTGCGGGAAGTTCACTCTGAATTCTGATAGGCATTACTTTTCTCCGATCAAATATATTTTATTGCAACATAATCTCTGTATAAAAAAGAATTATACTACACAATTATGTTAAATTCGTTAAGAAAATCTTCTTCGGAAATAATCCTTATTCCAAGTTCCTTGGCTTTCTTGTTCTTTCCCGAAGTACTGTTGACATCGTTATTGATAAGGGCTTCGGTCTTTGCGGACACGCTGCCGGCAACTTTTCCGCCCCTTTGTTCGATGATATCCTTTAAGGCATCTCTGTTTTCGAATTTTTCAAGAGAACCCGTGATAACAAATGTTTTACCGATAAGATCCTTTTCGACATCCGAAACAACCTTTTCGATCTCGATACAGTTCAAAAGATTGTCTATTTCGCGGATCCTTTTTTCATTTCTGAAGAATCTGTATATGCTTGTCGCGATAACTTCACCAACCTGATCGATCGTAGAGAGTTCGTCAACGGAAGCGTTTCTGATCTTTTCAAAATCATAATCGTAAAACGATGCTATGAGTTTCGCATTTGCAACACCGACATTTTCGATACCGAACGCATAAAGGAGTCTCGGTAAAGTGGTTTTCTTTGCATTCTCGCAGGATGCGATTATATTCTCGTAAGACTTTATTCCGAAGCCTTCCATGGAAACGATATCGCTCTTATACTGCTCGAGCCTGAAGAAATCGGCATACTCTTTGATAAAGCCTTTTTCGATAAATTTAACGATGGTCTCTTCGGAAACACCGTCTATATTCATCGCGTTTCTGGAAGCAAACAGTGCAAGTGCCTTTTCCTGTTTAACGGGGCAGAGTTCATTCTTACACATAAGAACATCCGTGCCGTCCGTAGATTCAATGACCGTCTTTTCGCCGCATATCGGACAGATTTCGGGAATCTCGACATTGTTGCTGCAGGTAAGATTCGAAGAGATCTGGGGGATGATCATATTGGCCTTATATACTAAGATCCTGTCACCCACACCGAGCTTTAAGGATCTCATTACCGAGATATTGTGAACACTTGCTCTTGAAACACTGGTCCCTTCAAGCTCAACCGAATCAAAAACGGCAACCGGATTGATAAGTCCCGTTCGTGAAGGACTCCATTCGATCATACGAAGAGTCGTTTCGGCCTGTTCGTCCTGCCATTTGAACGCGATCGCATTCCTGGGTGCCTTGGCTGTCGTACCGAGAGAATTTCCGTAAGCTATGTCATCATACATAAGAACAAGTCCGTCAGACGGAATATCATATGTTTTTATCTCTTCTGCATACCATTCTATCTTTTCAAGAAGATTATCCTTATTGACTCTCTCTTCATGAACAGTCTCAAATCCGAGTTCGGATAAGAATCTCATCTGCTCAAAACGGGAGTTTTTAAAATCCACATCATTTGCTTCAACCAAAGAAAAGGCGAAAAAGAATACATTTCTCTGAGCCGTAACTTTGGGATCGAGCTGTCTTACGGAACCTGAACACAAGTTTCTGGGATTCTTATACTGCTCATCGGGATTTTCGATCTTCGAATTGATCATTTCAAAATTCGAATACGATATTACGGCTTCACCGCGTAAAACAAGATGGCCCTTATATGAGATGCCTACGGGAAGGTTCTTAAAGCATTCCGCATTCTGCGTTATAACTTCACCCACTTCTCCGTTTCCTCTGGTAACGGCATTCGACAATCTGCCGTTATCGTAAGTAAGAACGACTGTAAGACCGTCGAGTTTCCATGAGAGCAGCCCTTCTTTGTCCTTAAGCCACGCTTTAAGTTCTTCTCTGTCTTTAGTCTTTGAAAGAGAAAGCATGGGCGAAGGATGAGTGAATTTCGGAAGGAACGAAACAGGTTCGTATCCGACTTTTCTCGTGGGAGAATCAGACAATACTATACCGGTTTCTTCTTCCAAAGAAACAAGCTCGTCATAAAGCGAATCATATTCGAAATTGGACATTATCTCTTCGTCCTTCGCATAATATGCTTCGCTCGCTTTATTCAATATCTGACATAATTCTTTTATTCTGTCTGTTTTACTCATATTTTTAGATCAATCCGAAACTTCCTGTTTAAACACGATATTATAAAGTTCTTCGAGTTCTTTTCCTTCTATCTCTCTGTATTCTGAAGGCTTTAGGTCTCCAAGAAGGATATTGCAGACTCTTATCCTTTTAAGCTTTACAACATCAAGTCCGCACTCGAAGCACATTCTTCTTATCTGTCTGTTAAGACCCTGTGTCAAAGTGATCTTAAATGTTTTTGAATCAACGGGTTCCACTTTGCAGGGTTTCGTTTCTACATCAAGGTCGAAAAGGAAAATGCCTTTTCTCATTCTGTCAAAGATCTGGGGATCGATATCTTTGTCTACCTCAACGAGATATTCTTTCTCGTGATTGTTCGATCCGCACATCATTACATGGATAAGATCTCCGTCGTTGGTCATGATAAGAAGACCTTCGGATTCTTCGTCAAGTCTTCCCGCGTAAGTAAGTCTGGTCGGATACTTAAAAGCCTCTGTCAAAGTGATGTTTGCATGAACATCCGCTTCGGTACAGGTAACACCAACCGGTTTATAATATGCAACAACTTTCTTTTCTTCGGGTTTGACTTCCTTGCCGTCAAGCAGAACGACATCGCCGTCTTTTACTTTGCTCCCGAGCTCTGCTTTCCGGCCGTTTATCATAACTCTTCCGCTTTCGATAACGCCGTCGGCCTCACGCCTTGAGCAGATGCCGCAGAGAGCTATATATTTGTTGATCCTTATTTCATCCATAATAATGCCTTAATTTGAGTTCATTCTCTGTATTAAAAATATAGTGCATAACCGTTTTAGGATTATGCACTAAAAGTTTTATTACTGCACATAGTCGCTTTTAACATAACAATCTTTGCCGTTATATTTTATCTTCGTCCATCCGTTGTTAAGTTTTTCGACAAATTCAAATTTATCTCCGTTATACGCAAATCCAACTCTTTCGGAATCGATGTCGGCCTCGGCACGGATATTTACATTGTCGATCGCCGTAACGTATTTTTTCTCACCGTTATCGTTGTTGTTTGCCGTATCGTTGTTGTTAGCCGTCTGAGTATCATTATTATTATCGTCAGTTACGGTATTTCCGTCCGAATCAACAACTTCGAGATAATCGGATTTGATATAAGCTTCTTTTCCTTCGTATTCGACTTTTGACCATCCGTTAAGCTTGGCTTCCAGTCTTGTAAGTATGGCACCTTCGGAAACCGTTCCGAGTCTTTCTGCCGTTTCGGAATCCGATGATCTTACATTAACGCTTGTGGTAGC
>CADARM010000089.1 GCA_902790275.1 uncultured Lachnospiraceae bacterium | reverse complement strand
ATTCACATCCGAAAAGGAAAAATCCCAAAAGAGCAAATACTGTCTCAAGCAAAGGAAGTTTTCCGTAGATCGCCATGATACCTACACCTACCGAACAGATTCCGGTAGCCATAAGCATGATCAGGCAAAGTGCAAAGAACTTGCCGAGGATTACAGAAATAAGGGGCACGGGTGCTGTGATAAGGAACTGATCCGTCTTCTGTCTCTTCTCTTCAGCCAGGATCCTCATGGTCAAAAGAGGAAGGATAAAGATAAGAACGATGATCATGGGACTTAAAGTATCCCTGATATACGGCGAGCCGTACTGAATATTGTTTGCTACAAAGTAAGCACCCTCAAAGAATGTAAATACCGCAAGGAAGATCCATCCAAAAAGGGATTTGAAATATGATTTTAATTCTTTAACCAAAATTGCACTCATTTTCTTAATCCTCCTTGGAATCGGCATCCGATTCTTTTTCATCCGTAGATTCTTCTTTTTCTTCATCTTCGGATTCATTATCGTCAAAAACCTCATCAAGGTCCGCACCTTCGGCTATAGCCTTCATCTCTGCGGCATAAGCCTCATCTGCTTCTTTGACGAGTTCAAGATAAATGTCTTCAAGCGAAGAAGTCTCTTCCGTAAGTTCAAGGATAAGAAGTCTTGCATCCGAAAGAGCAAATGAAATATCTTCTCTTGCATCGACACTGGCTTCGCAGGACACTTCAAATACGCATCCTTCGCCTTTATTTTCTATAAACTTGACTTCATCAAGGACTTCGATGGATTTAAGAACTTCTTCGATCTTATCCTGATCGCCCTTGACATTAAGTCTGATATTCTTAACGGATTTATGATTCTTCAAAAGGTTTTCCGTGGTATCGCATGCAACCATTCTTCCGTTGGCGATAACAAGCACATCGTCACATGTCGCACTTATCTCGGAAAGGATATGCGAAGAAAGGATAACCGTATGATCACCCTTAAGCGATTTGATAAGTGTTCTTACCTCGATGATCTGCTCGGGGTCAAGACCTACAGTCGGCTCGTCAAGGATAACGACCTTGGGATTACCGAGGATCGCCTGAGCGATACCTACTCTCTGCTTGTAACCTTTGGAAAGATGCTTGATAAGTCTCTTGGCCATATCCTTAATGTCCGTAGCGACCATAACACGCTCGATCTCTTCTTCTCTGTCGGCTTTTGCCACACCTTTGATCTTTGCAACAAAAGTAAGATACTCTTTAACTGTCATATCGGGATAAAGAGGAGGGATCTCGGGAAGATATCCGATGCTCTTTTTAGCTTTAAGAGTATCTTTTCCCATTACATAGCCGTTTACCTCGACCGTACCGGTGGTAGGTGAAACGTAACCAGTAATAATATTCATCGTAGTTGATTTGCCCGCACCGTTAGGTCCGAGAAATCCGTAAATGTGGCCCTCTTTTACTTCGAAAGAAATATCATCGACAGCTATATGCTCGCCGTAGATCTTCGACAGACCGGAAACCTTTATCATAAAACAACATCTCCTTTTTTGATATATGCCTCTTAGCATATAAATAGTGGGAGAAATAATTCCCCCACTTATTTAAAATATTTTAATTTACTAAATTATTTGTTCTCTGAAGGGATATCTGTAAGAGTAGCCTTTTCGCTTGTCAAAGGATTCTCTTCTTTAGCTTCTTCCTTTACTTCAGCCTTATCGGCTTTCTTGTCTTCCTTCTTTTCCTTAGCAGGAACAAGACCCATTGCCTTAGCAGCAAAGCCGCTTGCCAAAGGAACCTTTACTTCGCCGCCCTTTAAAGCCATGATAGCGAAGATAACCATAAGAACGAATTCTGCAAAATCAAGGAAGCCCTTAATATATCTTGCAATGTCGAATTTAATTGCTACGTTGTAAACATCATAATCAAAGAATTTGATCCAGCTTGCATCAAGAAGCGCTGTCATAAATCCTGTATATCTTGCGGAAAGCCAATTAAGGACAAAACCTGCGAGCAAGAAAATGAATGATAAGAAAAATGCACTGAGAACATTCTTTTTAAGTACTTCTTCATCAGTTAAGAGCAGGATCATGATAGTTCCAACAACGATCCATAAGAAGCTGTACCATCCGCAAAAGAAAGCAAATGCACTAAGGAAACCAATAGTTAAACCGAATTTTTTAGACATGTTAATCCTCCTTTGACTCAACAAAGTGAATTCTACCACTCATTTACCCGAATTCAAGTAAACAAATGATTTCTTCACAATTGTTTCACACATTTTAGTTTTTCTTTTTATCAACTACTTTTCGTAACATTATACCTATAAAAACAGCCAGAACTATAGCTGCTACAAATACAACGAATACCAAAAGATAGCTTAATAAACTTGATAAAAAAAGACTGAACATAAAAAAACCTCATAAAATAAAGTTTTACTGATTTATGATAGCATTGAAAGGCCGTCATCGTCAAGGAGTTCAGTGCCTTTGGCGCTGGTGGAAGCAAGGAAATCGCATCTTTCGTTCTCCCTGTGTCCGGCATGACCTTTTATCCAGGAAAAAGTCACCTTGTGACCCTGCATCGCTTTAAGCAGTCTCTCCCATAATTCGCGGTTCTTTACGGCTTCTTTATTGGATTTTTTCCATCCGTTCTTCATCCAGGCATATATCCAGCCCTGATTGAAAGCATCGCATACGTATTTTGAATCCGATACGACTTCAACTTCACACTCTGTTTTAAGTGCTTCAAAGCCAGTGATAACACCCATCAGTTCCATTCTGTTGTTTGTGGTGGCTTTATATCCGCCTGTGAACTCTTTTTCGTGAAGTTTGTTGTTCTTGTCAACATACTGCAAAAGAGTTCCGTATCCGCCCGGGCCGTCGGGATTACCCTTGCAGGCACCGTCCGAATATATCTTAACTTTCATCATACTGCCATTTCCCCGTATCCATAAAACCTTTTGACAATCCTTCTGCACTTGAATATATCTCTTCGGGATAGCCCTTTATCTTTAAAAGCAGAAGGGCATTTCTCGTTTCGGATCTGCCGTTATTTATCTTGTATGAGAAATAAATGTCTTCTTTTTCGTTTTCGTCTTTTTTGATCTCTTCCCTGAAGAAATAATTGTCATAATCCTTTTCAAGAAGATATGTGAGCTCGATATCGTGTGTTGCGGCAAGAGTAATGATGTTTTCGCCCGTAAGATATCTTAAGATCTCTGTTGCGGCAGCTACTCTCTCAACCGTATTTGTGCCTCGAAGCACTTCATCCAGAAAGCAGATCACATTATCATCGTTCTTCTTTGCTTCAAGGATTCTCTTAATTGAGTTGATCTCTGCCATATAATAACTTTCGCCGCTTGCCAGCGAATCCTTTAGCGACATCGATGAAAAAAGGACCGAAGGCTGCATTATGAATTCTTTCGCACAGGCTACATATACCGTTTCCGAAAGAATGGCATTTACAAGTACGCTTCGAAGGAATGTCGATTTACCGGAAGCATTTGATCCTGTGATGAGCATACCCTTTTTGTTTTCAAAAGAATTTGCCACGCAGTCAAATACAAGCGGATGGATCATATCCTCGGCTTTTAAGATCTTTTCATCCGCAAATGTCGGAACGCAGGTATCTTCATAGGCATACTTAAGATTGGCTATGCTTACCTGGCTTTCCATTTTTCCGAGTATCGTGAAGATATTATCGTATGCATCCTCTTTGTCGCATACGTATTTAAGCATTTTGTAGAAAAAGAATATATCCAGCAAAAGAAACGAATTAAGGATCGCGGTCATACCGCTCATCATATCCGTGATCCCGGATCTGTTTGACTGTTTGATAAACGAAAGATAAGAGGTTTTAACACCTTTTAATTCTTTTCTCTGCTTCGTAAGTTCCTCACACTCTTTATCGTAGAAAGGAACTTTCATTCCGACGATCTTTTCACAGGTTATGAGTGTTCTTACAATGTATTCAAAAGATGTGATATACTCTTCCACGCTCTTTTTATGCGTAAGATATATGATCACGCATACGACCATCCAGATAAGAGTAAGGCAGACGCCCAGTGTCACATTGATGAAATATGTCCCGATTATGAGAGCATATACAGCCCATACAACATAGAAAAGGATCAGAGGAACCTTTTTTACATTCGATAAAAGATTGATATATTCGAATACCGAATGTTTTCCGGTCTTTCCGAGCGTTGCGAATTTAAGCTGAAGCTTTATCCTTGTGGCCTCGTCTTCGATAAGTGCATCCGTCTGCGAGATAAATCTTTCTCTCTCTTCTTCGGATATCGAATTATCGATGTGTCTCAGCCTATAATAAAGATACTCATCACCGCATGATGAGTAACTTTTATTTAAAGAATTATATAAAGTCTCTCCTTCGGCATCATTCCAAGTAATCTCATCGATAAAGAAACCGTCATCGTCCAGATGTCTTAAAAAATAGCCTCTGTACGAAGAATATTTTTCGGGATCGTATTCTTTTCTTTCAACAACCCCGAAATTCTTCTTAAGCCTTAAGATAAACCTCTTTATTTTCTTCTGCGTGGAAAACGCATTTACTATCGCCGCCAATACAAGTGCTCCGACGATAAATCCAAGTAATAAAATCACGTCCATTAAATATCCGACATCCTCTTTACTGCAAGTGTTACGAGTTTTTCAAATTTGGGAGCGGCATCTTTTCCTGCCTGCTGAACTTCTTCGTGTGTCAAAGGTCTGGGTGAAATGCCTGCCGCAAGATTGCATACACATGAAATACCGCAGATCTTAAGTCCCATATGGTTGGCTACGATGGCTTCGCATACTGTACTCATTCCGACAGCATCCGCACCGAGTATTGAGAGCATCTTAACATCAGCGGGAGACTCAAATGAAGGACCTGTAAGCTGAACATATACGCCTTCTTTTAAATCTATATCAAGATCTTTTGCACTCTGTCTGATGATATCCTGAAGATCCTCGTCATAAACGTGGCTCATATCGGGGAATCTTGTTCCAAGCTCATCCACATTGGGTCCGATAAGAGGATTGGGGAAAAGTGCTGCGATATGATCCGTGATCATCATAAAATCGCCGGCCTTGAAGCCCTTGTTGATACCGCCGGAAGCATTTGTAAGGAATAATACCTTTGCTCCGAGTAATCCCATAAGTCTGATGGGAAGAACAACGTCCGAAATATCATATCCTTCGTAGTAATGAACTCTGCCCTTCATACATACAACAGGTACTTCATCAACATAACCGAAAATGAATTTTCCCGCATGACCGGGTACTGTGGAAACCGGGAATCCTTCGATCGATGAATATTCGATCTCACACTCCACTTTAATATTGTCAGCGTAATTGCCGAGACCGGAACCGAGGACTATAGCCACCTTCGGAACAAAATCCGTCTGCTTTCTTACGCACTCAAGACATTTCTCGAGTTTTTCGTATACCTTTCCCATAATGTAAACCTCCCTTTATACTTTTTATTCTTATTTCCACTCGTCTGCTTTGATCTCGATCCTTGCGTCACGAAGCATAAGTTCGTTTACAACATCGGTAGCAGCTTTATTTTCAAAAAGGATCTTGTTAACTTCTTCAACGATAGGCATCGATACACCATACTTTTCAGCAAGAGCCTTTGCAGCCTTTGCACAGTTGGCACCTTCGATAACCATCTTGACTTCAGCCTGAGCTTCTGCAAGAGTTTTACCCTGTGCAAGAAGGATACCTGCACGACGGTTTCTTGAATGCATACTCGCACATGTAACGATCAGATCGCCGATACCTGACAGACCATAAAAAGTCTCAGGTCTTCCGCCCATTGCTTTTCCGAGTCTTGATATCTCAGCCATACCTCTGGTGATCAAAGCGGCTTTTGTATTGTCGCCGTATCCTAATCCGTCAGCGATACCTGCGGCAAGAGCGATAACGTTCTTTAATGCGGCACCGATCTCAACGCCTCTTACATCGGGTGAAGTATATACTCTGAAAACTTCGCTCATAAAAAGATTCTGTAAGAACATCGCCGTTTCTTTCTTCTTTGTTGCAACAACGATGGTTGTGGGCACGCCTTTTCCTACTTCTTCCGCATGTGAAGGTCCTGAAAGGACTGCTACTGTCGAACCGGGTACTTCTCTTTCGATTACTTCGGAAAGAGTTAAAAGTGTATCTCCTTCGATACCTTTTGCTACATTAACGATGATCTGGTCATCTTTATAAAACTCTTTAACGCTTGCTGCGGTTGATTTTACAAAAGGTGAAGGAACTGCCATAACGAGTACTGCTTTTCCTTCTACAGCTTCTTTAAGATTTGATGTAAATATCATCTCATCGGGAAGTTTTACTCCGGGAAGCTTGTCTACGTGCTCTCTCTTTTCGTTAAGCATCTTTATCTCATCGTCGAGAGCGGACCATACGGTCACTTCGTTCCCATTGTTATACAAAAGTTTTGCAAGCGCGATACCCCAGCTTCCAGCGCCTAAAACAGCGATCTTATTCATTCCTAAATCTTCCTTTCACAGTAAAAGTCTATTTTTCTTCGGCACGTTCTCTGATGATGAATTTAAGAGGCGTACCTCTGAATCCGAACGTATCCCTTATTTTATTTTCAATGTATCTCGTATAAGAGAAATGCATAAGTTCTTTATCGTTAACAAATATAACGAATGTGGGAGGCTTGACCGCAACCTGGGTGATATAGAAAAGTTTAAGTCTCTTTCCTTTATCTGTGGGAGGCTGCTGCATAGCTACCGCTTCGACCATGATCTCGTTAAGAACACCAGTCTGAACTCTCATTGCATGGTTTTCCATGACTGCATCGATCGTCTCGAAGAGTTTCGGGAGTCTCTGGCCCGTCTCAGCCGAAACGAAAAGGATCTCGGCGTAAGGCATATATGAAAGCACGGTCCTTATTTCTTTTGTAAACTCATTTGTGGTCTTATTGTCTTTCTCGATCACATCCCATTTGTTAACGGCGATTATCATTGCTTTACCGCGTTCATGAGCTATACCTGCGATCTTTGCATCCTGAGCCGTAATTCCTTCAGTCGCATCAATTACAAGCACACATACATCGCAGCGTTCAACAGCCGCAACGGTACGAACGATCATAAAATGTTCAAGTTCGTCGTTGATCTTACTCTTCTTACGAAGTCCTGCTGTATCGATAAGCACATATTCCTTGCCATTATACTTAACCTGCGTATCAACGGCATCACGAGTAGTACCGGCGATATCAGATACGATAACTCTGTTTTCGCCGATAAGCTTATTGATAATGGATGATTTACCTACATTGGGCTTGCCGACTATGGCAACCTTGGGTCTGTCGTCATCCTCTTCCGTATAAAGAGTGTCATCAAAATGGGAAATAACCTCGTCGAGCATCTCACCGAGTCCAAGCCTGTTTACACTGCTTATCGGGAAAGGCTCTCCGATTCCGAGATTGTAAAACTCGTAAACATCGTTTCCGGATTTTTCAAAAGAA
>CADARM010000088.1 GCA_902790275.1 uncultured Lachnospiraceae bacterium | reverse complement strand
ACCGCGAACATCTTCAGAACCGGTGACAATAGCACCGCCGCCGTCTTTGGTAACTTCGATCGTTAATGTGTCACCGGGAAGAACGGGCTTTACGAACTTGAATTCGTCGCATTTTAAGAGAACGTAGATCTTTCCCTCATCCGTTCCGTCGCTTTCGATCGTTACCGAGCAAAGCTGTGCGCATGCTTCCACGATCAATACGCCGGGCATAATGGGCGCATCGGGAAAATGACCCATAAAGTAGGGCTCGTTAATGGAAACGTTTTTGATTCCCTTTGCGTACTCGCCGCCTCTAATCTCCAATACCTTTTCGATCATCTGAAAAGGAGGACGCTGTTTGATTCTTTTTTGAACTTCGTTGATATTCATCATCTAAAGGTCAACCTCCGTTTTTCTTTATAACATTTTTATTAAAGGCTTAAGCCTCCGTCGATAACAAGCACCTGGCCTGTGATATAAGCTGCTTCATCGCTTGCAAGCATTGCAACGACTTCGCCGACTTCTTCGGGTGTACCGAATCTTCCGAAAGGAATCGTATCAAGATATTCTTTCTTCTTGTCTTCAGGAAGCTTGTCAACCATGTCTGTTCCGATAAAACCGGGAGCTACGGCATTTACTCTGATCCCGTAAGGAGCGAGTTCTTTTGCCATTGTTGCGGTCATGGAGTTAACCGCACCCTTTGTAGCCGAATATACGCTCTGTCCCGCTACAGCGAGTTTGGAGCTTACGCTCGAAACGTTGATGATGCAGCCCTTCTTCTTTGAGAACATCTTAAGTGCTGCCTGCTGTGAGCAGTACATATATCCCTTAATGTTAAGATCGAGACATTTGTCGATCGTATCGGGTGTCATCATAAGTACATATTCGTCTTTAACGATACCTGCATTGTTTACGAGCACGTCGATCTTGCCGTACTTCTTTGCGATATCGCGAAACATGGGTTTTACTTCATCAAGATTTGCAACATTTGCTTTATAGATATCTGCTTCGCCGCCTGCTGCCTCGATTATGCCCTTTACTTCGTTTGCTGCATCTTCATTCGAATTGTAATTGATGATAACCGTGTACCCTTTTTTACCGAGTGCTATCGCACATGCTCTTCCGATACCGCGGCTTGCGCCCGTAACGAGTGCTATTTTCTTTTCGTTTAAATCCATCTGGGACCCCTTTTTCTATCTTCTTTATTTCCGTCGTTTGTTTCTTATGCTCTGGCGAGAACTACTGCGCTGTATGATCCGCCTACACCGTATGATGTAGCAAGAACATAATTAAATCCTGCCGTGTTAACTTTATCTTTTCTTACATTGTTTCCGTTGATAAAGTATGCATCCTGTGTATCGCCGAGTTCGCCGGAGAGTGTGAGTGCTGCGTGAGCTGCGGAAAGTGCAGCTGCTGCCGCTCTTGCTTCACCGACATAATCCTTAACGTTGATGACGGGCATTTCTTTACCGAATACTTTTGCGTAAACGTTCTTTTCGATCGCATCGACTTCTTTGATACCGTTACCGAATCCGAATACGGCATCGATCTTGTCTGCAGTGATCCCAGCATCCTTGCAAGCTTCTTCAACAGCCTTCAAAAGACCTGCGTCAGAACCTTCTACTGTACCGTATTCAACACCTTCGTGTGTCATAGCGTATCCTGCGATCTTTGCATACTTCTTTGCGTTGTGGCTGTCTGCCTGTGATGCTTTTTCAAGCGCAAGAGTAACGGAACCGTCGGATAAGTTCATTCCGTTTCCGTCTGCATAAAGATCACTCTTTGAAGTGCCTACAAGGCCGAGCTGTGTATAAAGCTTGTTCATTACGTCGCTGTTTTCATCGGTTCCCGATGCGAGCATTGCAACCGTTCTGTTCTGCTTGATCTCGTTTGCTGCGTAGCAGATGGATGCAAGACCTGACTGGTTGCCGTTTGTGATCGTAACATTGTATCCTCTCATACCTGTCTTGATAGAGAGATATCCGCCGGCTGCATTGTAAACCGTGTTGGGGAAGTTAAATGCAGAACCGTTCTGTGTGCCTTCTTTTGAAATATGATCCTGGAATTCGTAAACGGTTGTTATGGGGCCGTCGCCTGTACCGATGATCATACCGAAGTCTTCGGCATTGTCATCATTGAATGTAAAGCCTGAATTGTTGATGGCTTCGATTCCGGATACAACCTGCATTGTGGAAAGCTTGTCGAGCTTACGGTAGAACGCAAGCTTGATATCGAACTTGTCGAAATCTTCCTTTCCGAGTTCGGAAACAAGATTGTTGGAAGAGATCTTCTCTGAGTTCTTAACTTTCTCAATATAATTTTCCACACCATTTCCTACGGGTGTTACGATACCAAGGCCTGTGATGTAGATGTCTTCGTCAGTTTCGCTCTCGCTCATCTTTCCTTCGTTCTTTGCAAAGATGATACTTGCGTTGCTTCCGCCGAATGCGAATGAATTGCTCATTACGTAATTCATCTCTTTTTCTTTCATGTCGTTGGGCATGAAGTCGATCTTTCCGGCTTTTTCCTTTAATGCTTCAAGGTCTTCCGCAGTATAACCTATTGTGGGAGGAACCTTGTTGTCTGTAAGAGCTTTGATCGCATAAACCGCTTCGATCGCACCTGCAGCACCGAGGCAGTGACCAACCATTGCCTTTGTGGAAGATACGCTCAAATGATCGTTGTTGTCATCAAAGATGGTATGTATCGAAAGGAACTCTGCTTCATCGTTCTTTGCTGTTCCTGTTCCGTGTGCATTGATGTAATCAAGGTCTTTCTTGTCTACGCCCGACTTATCAAGTGCTCTTCTTATCGCATACATCTGACCGATACCGTCGGGACGGGGAGCCGTGATGTGATGAGCATCGGAGCTGATACCTGCGGATAAAACATCACAATAGATATGTGCTCCACGCTTAAGGGCGTGCTCGTAAGATTCAACGATGATGGCACCTGCACCTTCACCGAGTGTGATACCGTTTGATTTGTTAAAAGGTGAACATGCATTTTCCGAAAGTGCATGAAGTGCGGTAAATCCTGCGAAAGGAACGCTTGCAAAAGCATCCGCGCCGCCTGCGATAAATACATCGCCTACACCTGCTCTGATAAGTTCGCATGCATATGCTACCGACATTGTACTTGCGGCACATGCATTGCCTATATTTGTAACGACACCCTTTGCGCCTGCCATGTTTGCAACATGGTTAGCGATGGATGCGATAGACATCTTATTGATATCTTCCGTTTTCTCACCTTTTTCGATGTAGTTCTCGATACTTACGACACCGCCGACACAGCTTCCCATGATTACACCCATGCGGTCTGCATCAACATTTGCATCTGTGATACCTGCATCTTTTAAAGCTTCCTTTGAAGCCTGAAGACAAAGCATCGATACTCTGTCTACCTTATCGTTCATTTCGATATCCGAATCTTTTACCTCTGCTCCGAGGTGTGCGTAACATGCGTCGGAATTTACGCTTCTTACCTTATCTATTCCGGGAGTACCCTTTAATGCATTCTCCCAGCATTCATCAACATTTTTTCCGATGGCGTTGATCATTCCCAAGCCTGTGACAACGCATCTGGCATTTATGTTATTGCTCATTTTTTGAATCTCCTGATTTGATAATTTATTTAATGACCTTCCGGTCCTTCATTCGTAATTAAACCTTAAGGTTCGCGGAAGCGCGAGGCTTCCGCGAATAATGATTACATGTTCTCGACCACGTACTTTGTAAGGCTTGTAATGTTGTAGAAATTCTCTTTTGCAACACCTGTCATTGCTACACCGTACTCACTGTCGATGCATGCGATGATCTCAAGTGAATCAACAGAATCAAGACCGATTCCGTCTCCGAAAAGAGGGATATCATAATCAAGCTCTTCTGCGGGAATTCTTAAATTCTCTGACAACATCTCTTTGATTCTTGCTGCAATTGCGAGTTCTTTCTCGTTCATTTTTTACTCTCCTTTTTACTGCTGAAATAAAAATATCTATTTTTAAAACCGCTGCCTGCGCAACGTTTTTTAAAAACCGCTCTTAGTTTGCTGCTTTGCTCTCTCTGTACTTTATGACATCATCGGTAACGAATTTCGGATCGCCGAATCTGTCTTTAAGATCGATAACGCTTTCCTTGCACTTTGCCGCATACTTTTTAAGTACTACCGAAGGTCTTCCCTCTTCGTTAAAATCAATGTACTGAGGTTTTCCCACGATAACTTTGTTGAACTTAAAAGGTTCGATCTTTCTGTCGAGACATACGGGAACAAGGGGTACGTTACACTGTTTTGCAAGCATTAAGAATCCCGGCTGGAATTCAAGCATCAGACCGTCCTTGCTCGTATGTCCTTCGGGGAAGAAATAAATGCTGTTTCCTTCGTCCGTAACTTTCTTTCCCTTAAGAAGCCACGATGTATCCATCTGTGTTCTGTCGATGGGGATATATCTTAAATGTCTGAACAGCCAGTTGAGTTTTTTCTTTTCGTACCAGTCCTTACCTATAAATGTATAAGGATGATATTTTGCAAAAAGTCCGAATACGAAAAGTCCGTCCGAATAACCTGTGTGATTTGAATAGATAACACATGCTTTTTTAAGAACTTCTTTTGAAGCTTTCTTATCTTCCCAGATGACTTTTCTCGGATAGATTATATGTAACGAAGGGATAACCGTAATGTATAAGAATCCGACTACCACCGTCTGTACTGCATCTACAATTTTAGCCCACATTATTTAACTACCTTTCCGTAAGGACCGACACCCGGTTCGTCCCAGTTTAAGTTGATCGCCTGGGCGAAAGTGTTGTGTCCGAGCATGGGAATGCTCAATTTCTCTTCCGTTTCTTTTGTAAGTTTTCCGTTCTTTGCGAATTCCTTTCCGGCTTCCTCAAACTTGACCATGTATCTTGCGATCTTGTTTTCAAAAGTCTTTTCGGCAAGCATTCCTCCCTGCGGAACAAATATCCTCGTGTAATTATCGTGGCCGCAGATCTTGTCAAACTGATCGATGACGGCGTCGTAGCAGTCGACCGTCTCTTCGTATCCGCACGCGGATACAAGGATCAGCTTTTTCTTCATCAGTTCGGGATATCTCATTTCATGTAAGAATCTTCCTGTAGCCTCGTCTCCGTTAACGGCTCTGTATTCCGACACGAAATTGATCATTCTGTCCATAAAGGCTTTCATCTTGGAAGGCATTCCGAAGAAATAAAGGGGAAAGCTTTCTATTATGATGTCAGATTCGAGAACAAGCTTTCTAATCTCGTCCATATCGTCTCTGATGATGCATTCTCCCTTGGTGTTTTTCCAGCAGCAGAAGCATCCGTAACAATGCTCGATATTCTTTTCTCTTAAGTTGATCTTCTGTGTTATCGGGTCCGTTTTCCTCGACCAATCCTTTTACAAATGCTTCGGATACCTTGAGAGATGAACTCTGATTTCCTCTCATGCTTCCGTTTAAAAGTAAAACCTTCATAAGACATACTACTCCCACTAACCGAAAATATTTTTTCGCAAACACATTCCCTTTTCAATAAACATTTGGTATTATATGTATGAAATTCAGACAAATGACCCCCGAATGCCTAAATGAAATATTAACTTAATGTTAACTTTTGTTAATTTTGCAAAAAATACGGCAATCCGTTACCAATAAACGGTTAAGGGGATCTCGGACAGATCACGAAAGGCGGAAAAAATGTCACAATTTACCAAAAAGGCCATTATGGACAGCTTTGTCGAACTTGCCCAAAGTATTCCGATGGACAAGATCACGATCAAGCAGGTTTCAGACAATTGCGGGATCAACAGAAATACCTTTTATTACTACTATCAGGACCTGTATGCCTTAAAAGAAGAGATCATCTACGTCAAGGCACAGAAGCTTTTTGTAAATATGGAATTTACTTCACCCGAATCCTGGAAATCCAACCTTCGTATCGTCGGCGCTTATGCCAGAAAGAACGAAGTATTTATAAGAAACCTTTTTAATTCCATGGGGCGTGACGCTTTCGGCGATTATATCGTGGACGTTGTTTCAAAGATGGCATACCAGAATATTTGCAATCTTTACGAAACAAAGGTGGCTCCCACAGGCAAAAAGGTGAGTGAAAAGGAAAAGAAAAGACTTGCATACTTTTTCTCCAAGATATTTGCCGAAACAACTGTTGAATGGATCAGAGGGAAAAGCAGCGACGATCCCGTGGATACGCTTGAACACGGCATCGAAATGCTCGACGGAGTGGTCGAACTGATGCTTACCAATATAGCAAAATAAATTGATACATTTGATTTATTAAGTGATATAATAAATTGGATTATTTTTTTGATGAGAGAATGTACTTTCATTTAAGCAGAAGAGGTTTTTATGAGCAGACTGATCAAACTTGCCGGTGCGGACAATAACGACAACCAGATGACGCCTTTAATGAAGGCGGTCAAGTCTATTCATTCTGTATCGTCATCAGGTGATTCCATCTTTCTTGACGATATAAAAAAACAGCGTGCAGGCCAGGATCTTTTCGCCAAACTCAATACACCGTCGATAAGCATCGAAACGGAATCTCTTAACATAAAGGGAATCCCCTGCGAGTGGGTCCGTCCCAATCACAAACACGATAAGAGACATATCATCCTTTACTGCCACGGCGGCGGTTATACCTGCGGCAGCATCAAATATGCCCGTATCATCGCTTCAAAGCTTTCGTTAAATACCTGTATGGCCGTTATGTCTTTTGAATACCGCTTGGCGCCCGAAAATCCCTACCCCGCAGCGCTTGATGATGCACTTACCATGTGGAATTATCTTATGCATATGGGATACGGTGCAAGGGAGATCGTTCTCGTCGGCGATTCCGCAGGCGGAAACCTTGCTCTCGAACTTGCGCTCAAACTTAAATCACAGGGAAGAATGCTCCCCAAAGGGATCGTTCTTATGAGTCCCTGGACCGACATGACGATGACAGGCGACAGTTACAAGACCTGCAAGGATGTCGATCCCATTCTCACAAAAGAATACATTCAGACCGCAAGATATTCATTCGTCGGACTTAACGACAAATTCAACGACGAAGAGATAAAGGATTTCAAAATAGAAGATTCGGATTTCAATTATGCCGATCCCAAATACAGCCCTGTTTTTGCTGAATTTGAGGAGTTCCCTCCCTTCCTTATCCAGGTGGGTTCGAACGAGATCTTAAAATCCGATTCATACAATCTTTACGAAAAACTGATCAGAGACAGCGTTACCGTTACTCTCGAAGAGTATGAAGACGCATGGCATGTTTTCCAGATGATGCCTTTCAAAAAAGCATTAAGAGCCATGGACTCGATCAGTAAATTTATAGACGAATTATATTAAAGGAAACATCTGACAAATGGCTCACGATACATGGTACAGAGTTGATAATGTCGCAAAAGTTTTCCTGGCAAGTGCTAACGAGCGCGATACCAGATCTTTTCGTATGACCTGTACTTTGAAAGAAGACATTGAAGAGAATATATTAAGCGAAGCGGTAAAGATCGCAGCTAAGGAACGCCCGCAATACCAGGTGACTATTTTGCGCGGTGTTTTTTGGCATTACATGGAACAGATCGACGACGTTCCCGTTGTCACAAAAGAATGCGAACGTCCCTGCCCCATGCTCATCGATTCAAAAACATTCGGAAAACTTCATTACCGCGTGACCTATTTCAACAAGAGGATCAATCTCGATTTCTTCCATGCGATAGCTGACGGAAACGGTGCCATCGAATTCTTAAATCTGATCGTTTATCATTATCTCAGATTAAAATATCCCGATAAGATCCCGCATCTTACAATGACAAGCGGTGCGTCCGAAGCCGACCTTTCGGAAAACAGCTTTGCGCATTATTATTCAAAGAAAAAGAGACCCACAAAGAAGAAAAAGCAGAGAAACGCATACCATATAAGAGGCATTAAACTTCCATACAATCAGATCCAGTTTATGGAAGTCCATATGAACGTCAAAGACGTACTCAAAAAAGCCAAGGAAAACAATGTTTCCCTGACTTCATACATAGCCTCAAAACTTATGATGAGCATATATAAGGATATGCCTGTTTTAAAGAGGATCCAGCCCGTCACGATCAGTATGCCTGTCAATCTTCGAAACTATTATCCTTCGAACACTTCAAGGAATTTCTTTAACTCGGTAACAGTAAGTCATATGTTCAAAAATACGGACACATTCGAAAGTGTGGCAACGCAGTTCCAGGCCGATCTTAAGAATGAACTTACACCCGAAGCCGTCGAAGACAGAATGTATGATTACGAAAAGCTCGAGCATTTCTTTTTGATCAGAATGGTTCCGCTTTTTATAAAAAATCCTGTCGTAAACATGGTCACAAGAAGCGTTAACAAGAAAGTTACGGCCGTTGTTTCAAACCTCGGAATATTAAAAGTCCCCGAGGAACTCGCGGATTACATCGATTCATACAATGCGCTCTGTTCAACAAGTTCAATGTTTGTCGTTTGCTCGACTTTCAACGACAAATTCGTACTCGGTATAAGCAGCGCGTATAAGAATACCAGAGTCTTAAGAGACTTTATCAAGGGTCTGGCAGACGAAGGCATAGACATCACATTATATTCGACGGAAGTCACAGACTAATATAAAGGATTGCAGCAAATGAAATTTTGTCCTCACTGCAAAATAAATATCGGAGGAAATCTCGAGAAATGCCCTCTCTGTCAGAATCTTCTGACGGGCGAAGGCGAAGCGGATTACTGCCCCAAGATCGAGATCAAGACCAAGACACGTCATCTGGTCTTCAGATTCATACTCTTCGGGGTCATCGCCGCCATCATCATCAATCTCGCACTTGATTACCTTTTCATAGAAGCCGAACATCCTTCCTGGAGCCCGCTTGTTCTTGCATGGCTTTTGGTTTCCGGATGGATCACGGAATTTATATTAAGAAAACATTACAACCTCTTAAAAGCAATGTTCTTTTCCATGATCGCGATATCGATCCTGTGCCAGTTTACCGAATCTTTCATGTATCTTGCATGGGACAAATGGAATATCCCGTATCTCGGCATAACCTCGGGATATATAATCCCGATACTCTGCAGTGCAAATATGGTGGCAAACTTCGTGCTTTCAATGATCGACAAACACTTTACGGAGCACTCGCTCATATTTATGTTCTTAAATATCCTGGTCGGCATCGTTCCCTGGATCGCACTTCTTATCTTCCATAACGGAAAGCCGCCTCTTGCATGGTCGATATGCCTTGTGATCAACACGATAGCATTCGCGGGCCTGGTAATATTCAAAGGACGAACCGTATTGTCGGAGTTTAAGAAAAGATTTCATATGTAACAAAAAATTTAACAATAAAAAATCGGCTTTTGCGAGCCGATTTTTTTAGTGCGTTTATATCCTTAGATCAGGGTTTTATCTTAACCACTGCCCCGTCGAGATATCTGAAAAACAAAGGTCCGGGAAAATATAAAAGATAAACCGCTGTTCCTTTCTTATAAAAAACAGGACTGGTTAAGGTGGTACAAAGATATTTATCATCTATTTCGTAAAACATATATCGTTTTTTGCCCCATTCTATCAGGCTGTCTGCCTTTCTTCCGGTGATATTTCCGGCGTACCATAAGAACTCCCGTTTTTTTATCTTTGGAAAATATATCAAAGCCATTATCAAACGGTAAAAGCCGTAAGAAGCCACCGCGCAGCAGAGCACTATGGGAATCACCGTCCATTCATATAAGTTGTAAATCGAAATACCGATCCCGCCATAACCTATGATCCCTGTGATCACGGTCGTAACAAGATGCGGGACTATCGCACCCTTAAAGTACTCTTTATCGATATCCTTTAAGCTCGCCTCACTCAGTTCGTGCGGTTTCCCGAATTCCGTTGTATCCGCGTTTTGTTTCATCCTTTATTCCTCATTTATATACAGACAATTACTTCGAAATAATGATCTTTCCGTCCTTAACCTCGACTTTGACTTTATTGGAATCGATTCCCGCCATATCGAGTGCATCCTGCGAGATCTGAACTCTTCTGGCTTTATCAAGGATCGAATACTCTTCGTGGGATTCTACTTCAGCAAGACTTTCAGTAGTCATATTGTCAAGCTGCTGACGGTATTTTTCCTTCATGATCTTCTCTGTACTGATCTTTCCGTCTGATATCATGATAACACGTGAAACCTTGTTTGCAAGGCTTAAGTCGTGTGTAACGATAATGATCGTGATACCGATCTCCTCGTTGATCTTTCTGAAAAGATCCTGGATCATATTGGATGTTTTCGAGTCAACGGCACCGGTAGGTTCGTCGGCAAGAAGTATCTGAGGATCGTGTGCAAGCGCAACGGCTATAGCAACTCTCTGCTGTTCACCACCTGACATCTGCGCGGGATAAGAGTCTGCCTTATGATCGATACCGATCATCTTTAAGAGGCCCATCGCCTTTTCTCTTCTTTCCTTCTGGCTCATCTTGTCAAAATAAAGCGGAGCTTCGACATTCTGAAGAGCCGTAAAATACGGGAAGAGGTTCTGCCCGCTGTTCTGCCATACGAAACCTACGGACTTTCTTCTGTATTCGACAAGTCCTTTTTCGGGCATTGCATAAAGGTCGCTTCCGTCAAAATAAAGTTTGCCGGCTGTGGGCTGTTCGAGTCCTCCGATCATATTAAGCAGCGTGGATTTACCACTGCCGCTCTTTCCGATGATGGCAACGAGTTCTCCTCTTTTTATCTCAAGCTCAAGACCCTGGAGAGCAAGAACTTCCACATCGTCGGTCTTATAGATCTTTACAAGTCCGTCACAGACAAGGATGTTGTCATCCTGCTCGTAAACGATCTCGGTACCTTCAACCGCAACCTGGTTTTCATTTATCACTTCTGCTTCATTGTTCTGCGGGCACATATCTTAATTCTCCGTCTTCCATTTCGTATACAGCGTCACCGAATACCATAAGGTTCGGGTCGTGCGTGGTCATAACTATCGTGATGCCTTCTTTCTCGATAAGTTCCTTGAAAAGTTTAATGATGCCGAGACCGGTCGTCGTATCCAGAGCACCGGTAGGCTCATCGGCAAATATGATCTTGGGTTTATGTGCAACCGCTCTTGCGATCGCAACTCTCTGCTGTTCACCGCCGGACATCTGGGAAGGCATGTGGCTCATACGTTTATCAAGTCCTACGACCGATAAAACTTCTTTGATACGTGCATCCCTGTCGCCCTTATAATCCGCAAGTTTTAATGCAAAGTCCACGTTTTCGTAAGCACTCATAATGGGGACTAAAGCTACCGACTGAAAAACGAATCCGACATTGTATCTTCTCATCGCTTCTCTCTGTCTGGTATTCATGCTTCCGACTTCCCTGTCGTCTACGAATACTTTTCCGCTCGTCGGATCGTCAAGCATGCTTAAGATGTTTAAAAGTGTGGTCTTACCTGAACCGGAACGGCCTTTTAAAATGGTCAGGCTGGCCTTGGGAACCTCAATATTTACGCCCTTTAAAACCTCAAGCATTTCATGGTTTCCGAGAGGGAAACTTTTGTGAACATCATCCGTTTTAATTATATAATCCATATCATTCACCAATATCAGTCTTCGCCAAGTTTAATGGCTTTAGTAATGTTCATGTTCTTAATGATTCTGTAAATTACGATGAAGCAGATAACAAGTACAAAGCCTACGATAGCTGCCATCTTTGTCGCATCCGAAGCCTTGCATATGATCTCGAGAGGGATATTGTGTTCTCTCGGAAGATATACGATCGAGATGAGCTTTGTAAAGAGTAAAGTCGTCAGCATTCCGACACCGAAACCTGCACCGCAGGAGAACAGTGACGAGAATATCTGCTCCACTATGAGCATCCTGAATATCTCACCCATGGTAAGACCCATGGATCTGTAAATACCGTAGATGAGTTCTCTTTCTTTGATAGTCAGGATCCAGTAGATCAAAAATCCTACACCGCAGACCACAAGCGAGATGATAAATCCGATCGAGAACATACCGTTCGTGATCTGGATAAGTGTCGAGTCACGCTGTTCCTGGATAAGTTCCTGTCTTATCATGCGGCTCTGGATCTTGATGTCTTTCTCATTAAGTCTGTCTGTTATATCTTCGTAATCAGCATTCTTTGAAAGTTTCATCCATACTTCGTAAGGACGTGTGCTGAAGACGCTGACTACGTTGTTATAATTCGCTACGATAAGGTAGTTTTCTCTCTTCTTGTATGTTGAATCGGCCTGCAATTCGTAAACCGTCGACTGGTAACCGGGGAAAGAATCGATGATTCCCACGATCTCCGCCTTGGTCGATGCATATTCCTTGTTGGCATCTATGGGCGAAAATCTGCTGTAGTCGATCTTGTCACCGACTTTTAACTCATACTTCTCGGCAAGGTTGCTTGATATAAGAACTCCCTTGGGTTTCTGTCCGAGATCGTTAAGATAATTGTACCAGTGTTTATCGTTAAGTCCGCTCTGAAGCGATGCCGTTTCACCGAATTCCTTTGTATTGATACCAAGGAGCAGACATCCTGTTTCTTTCTTTTTGGTGTTGGTGGTTACAACCGCATTGTCATCACGGATAACCTTTGTCATGCTCTCAACACCGAGCTCTCTTAAGTCATCAAATCTCATGTAATCGGGCTCTTTGTATTTCCAGTATGCTTCACTTGATGCGGAAGCCTTTTTAACCGTGATCGACCATCTTTCCTGGATCACATAATCACATCCGACATTGTAGCTTATACGGTTTTCCATGTTTTCGTTAACGCTTCGCGCAAGGTTCGAATTGAAGATACCCATTGCGATGGTCATTACGAGGAATACCGAAATGAAGCCCTGCTTCTTCGTATTTCTGATGATCTGAAGGAAAGCTACATACTCTGCGGGTTTCCATTTATTTCTTCCCATCTTGTAGATGAGATTGATGATAAGATGAAGGATCCTTAATGCAAAGAGTCCGCATCCCAAAATAAAGAGCGACGAATCCAGGAAGATGATCGGGTCGATCTGTCCGCCGGAAATAACCGTGAGCGAGATCGATTCTCT
>CADARM010000087.1 GCA_902790275.1 uncultured Lachnospiraceae bacterium | reverse complement strand
TAAAGAGGATATCGTAACAAAGAAACACTGATAGATTACAAACAAAATACGATCAGATTTATATCCGAAAAGTCTTATATCGATTAAGGCTTTTCGGATTTTTTTGATTATATAAAAAAACATATCAACCACCGCGATACTTGTATATTAAGCCCGAATGATTATAATTAAACTGTGGGTAAAAATGATATTGGAGGTAAATATGCAGGAGTTGGAAAAACAGTTTCATATTCATTGCGTTAACGGTGATATCGGAAAGTATTGCATTCTCGCGGGGGATCCCGGAAGAATACCTGCGATAGCTGAAATGTTCGATGATGCTAAGCAGGTTGCATACAACAGAGAATTCAATGTATATACCGGATATCTTGAAGGTGTAAAGGTTACAGCATGCTCGACCGGCATAGGGGGACCTTCCACATCGATCGCGGTTGAGGAATTGCATAATCTCGGTGCGGATACTTTTATAAGAACGGGCACCTGCGGTGGAATCGACCTGGATGTCATGTCAGGGGACATCGTCGTGGCTACCGGCGCCATAAGATATGAACATACCTCGGTGGAATATGCGCCGATAGAATTTCCGGCTGTTGCCGATTTGGATATAACCAATGCTTTACGCGAGGCATCCAAAGAACTTGGCAAAAAGACACATGTAGGCGTTGTTCAGTGCAAAGATTCGTTTTACGGACAGCATTCGCCCGAGAAGATGCCGGTTTCCTATGAACTTTTACAGAAATGGGAGGCATGGAAGAGACTCGGTGTAAAAGCTTCCGAGATGGAATCTTCAACTTTGTTTGTAGTGTCCAGTGCTCTTAAATGCAGGGCAGGCTCGTGTTTCCACGTCATCTGGAATCAGGAAAGAGAAAAGGCCGGTCTTGATCAGAAAATGAGCGAAGATACATCAGCATCGATAAAGATCGCGGTTGAAGCGATGAGAAAGATCATAATAGCCGACAAGGCTTAGAAACAGGACATTACAAGACAGATTAAGGACAAGTTTTCTCCTTTGCACTATACATTTGCCGGATTGTGTTATATAATTAACAAAGTTCGCGAAAGGAGAGACATAATTTATGAATTTCAAAAGAATTTTATCCGTGTCGTTATGCTCGGCCATGGTTTTGTCTATGGTAGGATGTGCTAATCCCAAAGATATCCTTACAAGCATAATCAGCGGTAACAGTAACAATAACGGCAGTAACGTTAATATAGTAGAAGAGGCACAGAAGGTAAACAAGAGCGCGGTATTTAAGGAAGCAGCAAGTTTTATTCCCGAAGGCTTTGATTATATTGACGGCCTGAAATATGTGAACGGCAAGTATTATGCCGGTTCATTGATCTATCAGTATCCCGAAGGGGAATATGAAGGCCCCGACGGAGAGACTATCATATACGACGATGAGAAGATCCCCGTAGACGATGCCGATGTTTCCGAGATCGGAGAAACAAAAGAGGAACCTGTTGATGATATCGATGAAGAAGTTATCGCTGATGAGGGCATCTATGACTCTGAAGAGTATGAAGATGTGGATTACGATGTTACCGTTTCGTTAAAGATCGTAAGTTTTACAAACGAATCCGATGCTTCATATGTTGAATTGACACTTCCTTCAAACGAATACTTCCGCGGCGGAGACGGCTGGGGAGTTGATAACGAAGGAAATATCATTGTTGTTTCAAGCATCTACGATAATGAAACAGGAGATGAAACATACTTCTTAAGGAAATACTCACCTGCAGGTGAAGAGCTCAAGGCTGTTGAGATCGAGACCGACATTCAGTATTTCTACGTAGGAAGCATTTCGATCGATCCCGAAGGAAATATTTACGTTGCTTCGGATACTTCTATCTATGTATATGACAAAGATTTAAATAAGAATGAAGCAGCAAGCTTTGAGTCTGCAACAGACAGTTATATCAGTCAGGTTTTCATAAGCGGTGAAGGCGAACTCTGCTACGCCGAAGAAACCTGGAAAGAATCAGGGTATGAATATCATTTCTATAAAGTAGGCAAAAACGGAAATGTCGAAGAAGATACATACCTTAACAAGATGCTTACAAACAAGGAACTCGTAAAAGGAAACGGATACGATTACTACTACAGAACAGCTTCCTCGGTCAAGGCTTTCAACAAAGGCGATAAGGATGCTGTCGAGGTCTGCAACTTCTACGATTCGGATATCGATCCCGATTCCATGTCCGGAATATTGCTGTTTAAGGATGCAGAGTCTTTTGTCTGCACGGGTGATAACAATATTGTCTTCTATGAGAAAGTTCCCGAAGATCAGGTAGTAGAAAAAGAGATCCTTACACTCGGAAGTGTATACGGTTCATATGCCGTACAGAAACAGATCCTTAAGTTCAATAAGGAAAATGACAAGTACAGGATCAAACTGATCGATTATTCCGAATACAATACTCCTGATGACTGGTCTGCGGGACAGAAGAGATTCAATACCGATATCACAGGCGGAAACACACCCGATATCATCGTACCCGAAGCATCGGATGCATTAAACCTTATCAACAAGGGTGCGATCGCAGACATGTCTCCCATGATGGAGGCAGGTAACGGGATCAAGAAAGACGATCTCGTTTACAATGCACAGAATGCATTTGCAAAAGACGGAAAGTTATACTTCTTATTCCCTTCATTTGAAGTTGAGGCTTTTGAGATCAAGAAGTCAAACTACAAGGAAGGCATGACTTTCGATGATATCATCGCATGGGAAGAAGAGACCGGCAAGCAGGCATTCGGAACGGAATATACAAAAGAAGGAATGTTAAACAACTTGATGTCACAGAGCATGAATGCGTTCCTTGATCCCGAGACCGGAAAATGCAACTTTGACTCGGATGAGTTCGTTAAGATCCTCGAGTATTCGAATAATTATATGACCGAATTCCCCGATGATTACTGGGATAATTACGATTATCAGGCATATCTGAATCTTTTCAGAGAAGACAATGCTTTGATAAGCTCAAATTATTTATACAGCTTCAGAGATTACAACTGGAATGCGAAATACAGATTTGGAGCAGAGACCGTAGTGATCGGTCTGCCTATCGAAGGAAGCGAAGGCACGGTTCTCAATCCTTCATATCTTATCGGTATCTCGGATAAGTGCAAAGACAAGGATGCGGCCTGGGATTTCGTCGCTTCATGTTTCTCGGATGATTATTACGAAGACAATCAGTACGTATTCCCTTCACTCGAGAAAAAAATGGATGAGATGATCGAGGAAGCCACACAGAAGCCATACTGGACAGATGAGAACGGACAGAAAGTATATTATGACGAATCCTTCTGGCTTGGAGATGAGGAAGTCCAAGTAGAACCCATTACCAAGGAAAAGGCTCTGGAACTTAAAGAATTCGTTACTCATGTATGTACGGTTTACTCATGGGATGAAGAATTGAACAAGATCATCGATGAAGAGACTCAGGGCTATTTCAAGGGACAGAAGAGCGCCAAGGAAGTAGCGGGAATCATTCAGTCGAGACTTCAGATTTACATTAACGAAAAGAAATAGTAAAATTATAGGAACTGCCGGGTATATGTACCGCGGCAGTTCTTTTAAAAAGAAAACGGAGGGTTATATATGAAAACAGCTATCTTTTTGGCGGAAGGATTTGAGGAGATCGAAGCTTTGACAGTGGTAGATCTTTTGAGAAGAGTGAAGATCACATGCGATATGATCTCAACCGATGATGATATCTTAACAGGAGGATCGCACGGCATAAAGGTCAAAGCGGATTATCTGCTTTCCGAGATAAATTTCGAGGAATATGACTGCATGATCCTTCCCGGAGGAATGCCCGGTACTAAGAGACTTGAGGAAAACCAGTATCTTATGAGCAGACTTGATGAGTTTTACCGTAAGGAAAAGCTTATCTGCGCCATCTGTGCGGCTCCGACGATATTCGGCCATAAAGGATACCTGGACGGAAAGGCAGCAGTCTGCTATCCTTCGATGGAGGGAGAGCTTAAGGGTGCGTTTGTGCCTGAAGAAGAAGTCGTTCGCGACGGAAACATAATCACATCGAGAGGCCTCGGAACAGCCATTCCGTTTGCGGCTGAGATCGTAAAGGCGATCCTTGATGAAGAAACAAGCGGAAAATTGCTCGAAAGTATAGTATATAAACAGTTTTAAGCAACTTTTCTTTTACAAAAACATGTGATTATGTTATAATACTCAATTGACTGTGATAATCACACTTTTGAAAGGAGATTTATATAAAATGGGTTATAAGGTTGAAAAGCTTGAAGGAAGTTTAGCTAAGCTTATCATTGACGTATCCGCGGAGGAATTCGAGGCGGCTTGTGAGAAAGCATATCAGAGAAACAAAAAGAAAATTTCGGTTCCCGGATTCCGTGCAGGTAAGGTTCCCAGAAAAGTTGTGGAAAAAATGTACGGCAAAGAGGTATTTTTCGAAGATGCCGCTAATATAATCATTCCCGATGCATATGAAAAGACATATGACGAGGCAATCAAGGAATTGGAGATCGCTTCAGCTCCCAAGATCGAAGTAGTAGAGATGGAAGCAGGAAAGCCTTTTGTATTCAGCGCAGAAGTTGCACTTAAGCCTGAGATCAAACTCGGAAAATACAAGGGTGTTGAAGTTGAGAAGATCGATGTAGAAGTTACTGAAGATGAGATCAACGAAGCTATCGAAAGAGAAAGACAGAACGCTGCAAGAATCGTAAGCGTAGACAGAGCCGTTCAGAACGGTGATACAGTAACCATCGACTTCGAAGGATTTGTTGACGGTGTTGCATTCGAAGGAGGAAAGGGTGAGAACTACAATCTTGAGATCGGTTCACATTCCTTCATCGATACTTTCGAAGATCAGATCATCGGAAAGAACAAAGATGATGAGTTCGACGTTAACGTTACTTTCCCTGCAGAATATCAGGCAGCTGAACTTGCAGGAAAGCCCGCTGTATTCAAAGTAAAGATCCATGAGATCAAAGAGAAACAGCTTGCTGAACTTGATGATGATTTCGCATCAGATGTATCAAGCTACGATACATTTGCAGAATACAAGGAATCCGTAAAGAAGAACCTTTCCGACAAGAAGGCAGATGATGCTAAGAAGGAAAAGGAAGATGCAGCCATCAACGCTGTAATCGAAGATTCCGAGATCGAGATCCCCGAGATGATGCTCGCTACAACTCAGAGAGAGATGCTTGACGAGTTCGCTCAGAGATTACAGTATCAGGGCATGAACATCGAGCAGTACTTCAAATATACGGGACAGAATCCCGAGACCATGATGGCCCAGATCAAACCTCAGGCTGAGCAGAAGATCAAGACACAGCTCGTACTCGAGGCTATCGCAAAGGCTGAAAAGATCGAGATCACTGAAGAAGACATCAACGCTGAGATCAAGAAGATCGCAGAGAACTATCATATGGAAGAAGACAAAGTCAGAGAGACTATCGCTGATGACAGAGAAGATGCTTTAAAGAAGGATCTTGCTATGCAGAGAGCTCTTGATTTTGTAAGAGACAACGCTAAGGAAAAGTCTGCCAAGGCTAAGGCTTCAAAGAAGGCTAAAGAAGAAAAGACAGAAGAAGCTGCAGAAGCTAAAGAAGCAAAAGAAGAAGCTCCTAAGAAGACAACAAGAAGCAGAGCCAAGAAGACTGAGGAAAAAGCAGAAGAGAAGACCGAGGAATAATATCGGCCTTATAGGAGCATGATATGAGTTTAGTACCTTACGTCATTGAACAGACAAGCAGGGGTGAGAGAAGCTATGATATCTACTCACGCCTTTTAAAAGAAAGAATCATTTTTTTGGGAGAGGAAGTTAATGAAGTTACTGCATCGCTTGTAGTGGCTCAGCTCCTTTTCCTTGAAGCTGAGGATCCCGAAAAGGATATTCAGCTTTATATCAATTCTCCCGGAGGATCCGTAACTGCAGGATTCGCTATTTACGATACGATGCAGTACATCAAGTGCGATGTATCCACTATCTGTATCGGCATGGCTGCATCCATGGGTGCATTCCTTCTTTCCGGCGGTACAAAAGGAAAGAGAATGGCGCTTCCCAATGCCGAGATCATGATCCATCAGCCTCTCGGCGGAGCACAGGGTCAGGCTACGGAGATCGAGATCGCTGCAAAGCATATTCTCAAGACAAAAGAGAAATTAAACAAGATTCTTGCTGAAAACTGTAATCAGCCTCTTGACGTTATCGCAAAAGATACAGACCGTGATAACTGGATGACTGCAAACGAAGCCATGGAATACGGTCTTATCGACAGCGTTATCGCTTCAAGAGAAGAAAGCAAACAGGAGTAGTATGTCAAACAAAAAGAATGATGCCGATAAGAATAACGGTAAAGTAAAGTGTTCTTTCTGTGGTCAGACTTCGAAACAGGTTGGGCAGATGATAGCCGGCCCCGGAGGGATTTATATCTGTGACGAGTGTATCGCCACCTGCAACGATATTTTGAAACTCCAGGCGAAAGAGAACTTTGAAGAAGATTTATTTGATTCGGGAGTAAAAAAGAACAATCTCGATGTAAATCTTTTGAAACCCAGACAGATCAAGGAATTCCTCGATGATTATGTAGTCGGACAGGAAGAAGCCAAGATAGTTCTTTCGGTAGCTGTATACAACCACTATAAACGTATCACATCGGGCGCTGACCTTGACGTGGAACTTCAGAAGAGCAATATCATAATGCTCGGACCGACGGGTTCAGGCAAGACTTATCTTGCGCAGACTCTCGCAAAGATCATTAACGTTCCTTTCGCTATCTGCGACGCTACGACGCTTACCGAAGCAGGTTATGTCGGTGAAGACGTTGAGAATATACTTTTAAAGCTTATTCAGGCAGCAGATTACGATATCGAAAGAGCGGAATACGGAATCGTATATATCGATGAGATCGACAAGATCACGAAGAAGAGCGAGAATGTTTCCATCACCAGAGACGTATCGGGTGAAGGCGTTCAGCAGGCCCTCTTAAAGATCATTGAAGGCACAATGGCATCCGTACCTCCTCAGGGCGGAAGAAAGCATCCCCAGCAGGAGCTTATCCCCATTGATACCACCAATATCCTCTTTATCTGCGGCGGTGCTTTTGACGGACTTGAGACAATCATCGAGCAGAGACTTAACAAGAAATCCATCGGATTCAATTCCGAGATAACCAAGAATAATATCCTTGAGAAGAGCAATCTTTTCAAAGAGGTTACACCTCAGGACCTCGTTAAATTCGGTCTTATCCCCGAATTTGTCGGACGAGTTCCCATCAGTGTGGCTTTGGAAGGCCTTGATGAAGAGGCTTTGGTCAAGATCATCAAGGAGCCCAAGAACTCCATGGTTAAGCAGTACACGGCTTTGTTCAAACTTGACGATGTAAATCTCTTCTTTGACGAAGACGCCATTCTGGAGATCGCTAAAGAAGCGTACGAGAGAAAGACCGGAGCCAGAGGTATCAGATCCATTATGGAGAAGGTAATGACAAAGGTTATGTACGATATCCCTTCGGATGAGACGATAAAAGAGTGTCATGTAACGAAGGATTCGATCTTGGGATTATCCGAACCGATCGTTGTAAGATAATTTAAGGGGCAAGAAATTGCCCCTTTTTCATACATGTAAGATTTTGTATGGAGGACGGACATGAAGATAAAAAACATCAATCTGGAAACCGTATGCGGCATAACCAGCAGGCTCCCT
>CADARM010000086.1 GCA_902790275.1 uncultured Lachnospiraceae bacterium | reverse complement strand
GAAAAATCGACCGCAGGCAATACCGATGCAAAAGAATATGCATATGAAGCAGGGCGCCGTGCGGTAGATGATTACTGCAAGTCATTGGGATGGGCGGTAACGGTAAGTCATACCGCACATCTCGGTTTCTATCATATAGAATATAAAAACCTTCTTTTCTCGACGAGACCATATATCGGAATGCTTTGCGGACCCGTCTACAAATTCGGAAAGATCTCCGGAGGAGCGATGAGAGAAGATGGTACCGTAGTGTACAAGGGCCTTGCCAGGGGCATGGGCGGATATATGCACCGCGGTTCGCTTGTTCAGCAGGTTGAGGCGGCGGATATCAGAAATATGCGAATCAACCCCGTACTTGAAAATCTGTACGATGAAATGGTAGAATCAAAACTTGCGAAAAGTACCCCGGATTATGTTCAGATAAGTCTTGATTTCTGTAAAAAGGTCAGAGAACTCGGCTATAAGATACTTTATGATCCGGAACATAAACAGGAGTAGTCGGACAGAATGAAATTAAGTGTTATTATTCCCAATTATAACGGAGTCATGTATCTGTCGAAATGTCTGGAAGCGCTTGAAAAGCAGGATTACAGAGATTTCGATATTATCGTTGTAGATGATGCATCGACCGAAGAAGGCGTCGAGGAGACTGTTGCAATGTATCCCAGAGCCAGACTCATCAGGCATGAGGTCAACGAAGGATTTGCATCAAGCGTAAACGACGGTATCAAGGCAACCGATGCGGATTACGTCTTCTTATTAAATAATGATGCGTATGTCGATGACGGATGCTTGAGAGAATTGCTCGCTGCTATCGAAAAAGACGGACAGTTCTCGAGAACTTTCTCCGTACAGTGCAAAATGCTTTCGGCATTTAATCATGCATTGATAGATAATGCCGGAGATTTTTACAATATTTTGGGATGGGCCAGAAGCCGAGGCAAGGACAAGCTTGCTGACAGCCACAGCAAGGCCGGAGAAGTTTTCTCAGCCTGTGCGGGAGCGGCCATTTACAACAGAAAAGTACTTATGGAACTCGGACTTTTTGACGAGAACCATATCTCATATCTCGAAGACGTGGACCTTGGATACAGAGCAAGGATCTACGGATATGTAAATATGTATGAACCGAATGCGAAAGTCTTCCATGAAGGAAGTGCTACGAGCGGTTCGAGACATAATGAATTCAAGGTATTCCTTTCCGCGAGAAATTCTATCCTGGTCAGAGTCAAGAATCAGACGCTGCTTCAGAAGATAGTCAATTTCCCCGCTCAGGAGATGGGCGTTATCATTAAAATGCTCTTCTTTATGAACAAAGGTCTCGGCAAAGCATACCGCCAGGGATTAAAGGAAGGAAGAAAGATCAAAAAGACTGATAATCTGCAGTTTAGGAAGGTTGTTTTCGACTCTGCTAAGCGAAAAAGAGCGTGGGCTCTTGAGTTGGAAATGATAAAAAATCTCATATATTGATGTGGATTTTTTAGGGTTGAAAAAAGACAGTTCGTATTGTATTATGTAATTTCGAGGGCGTCTGAGAAATCGGACGCAAGTTGCTTATGATTAAGGACAATCAAACATTTTTTAACAGATTACATGTTGTGCTTGATTGCATAGTAACGGCGTTTGCTTATATATGTGCCTGGTATGGCAGAATGGTAATTTTTGCACCGGTTAATCAGGGTGTTTTGCCGATGAGGGATTACTTTTTTGCCTTGTATTTTATTATACCGGGTTATTTGGCGATCTTTGCCACGCTGAACCTTTACAAACCTAAAAGAATGTCATCCTGGTTCGGGGAACTTTTGGATATCATCAAAGCCAACGTTGTCGGTGGAATGGTATTCCTGGTAGTACTGTATTTGATCAATCAGCCCAACTTCTCCAGATCGTTGATATTCTTCTTTGCACTCGGCAACGTTATCCTTATGGCCGGCTACAGACTGATAGTGAGAAAGATCCTTTCCTATATAAGAAAGGTCGGATACAACGCAAAGCAGGTTGTTATAGTCGGTTATTCGAGAGCATGCGAGCAGTATATCGACAGGATCCTCGTCAATCCTCAGTGGGGATATCAGATAAGAGGCATCCTTGACGACGAAGTACCCGCAGGTACCTATTATAAAGGCATCCAGGTACTCGGCCGTATAGATAATCTTGAAGTTATCCTGCCGCAGAACAAGCTTGACGAGATAGCGATCGCCCTGCCTTTGAAAAACTATAAAAGACTTGAAGAGATAGTGGGAAGATGTGAGAAATCCGGTGTTCATACCAAGTTCATCCCGGATTACAATGCGGTAATTCCTTCCAAACCCTACACTGAGGACTTATCCGGACTTCCCGTAATAAATATAAGAAGAGTACCCCTTACGAGTACTTTTAACTGGTATTTAAAGAGAGCGGTAGACATTATCGGTTCGCTTGTTGCGATCATAATCTTCTCGCCCGTTATGCTTTTATCGGTTATCGTTATCAAATGTCAGGGGGACGGACCGGTACTTTTTGTTCAGGAAAGAGTCGGACTTCACAACAAGGTATTTAAGATGTACAAATTCCGTACCATGGTTGAGCAGAAGCCTGAAGAAGAAGAGAAAGAGTGGACCACGAAAAACGATCCCAGAGTTACCGGTTTCGGCAAATTTTTAAGACGCACCAGTCTTGATGAGACACCTCAGTTCTTCAATATATTAAAAGGTGATATGTCTCTTATCGGACCGCGTCCCGAAAGACCTCAGTTTGTAGAACAGTTTAAAGAAGAGATACCAAGATATATGATCAAGCATCAGGTCAGACCCGGTCTGACAGGTTGGGCTCAGGTAAACGGCTACAGAGGCGATACTTCCATAAGGAAAAGAGTAGAGTACGATATATACTATATCGAAAACTGGACGATCTGGCTTGACATACAGATCATCCTCCTGACCTTCCTTAAAGGATTTATCAACAAAAATGCATATTAGGAGGCTACCTCAGGTAGGAAAAACATGGCAGACAGCAGACAGCAGGGTTCCAGACCTCAAGGAACCGCAAGAAAAAGATCCAAGAAGAAAAAAGGCGGAAACAAACTCATCCGTAATGTTATAATCGGCGTAGAAGCAGTTGTACTTATTGCCGTAATCGTGATCCTTATTTTTGTATTCAGAGCAACGGGTGATAAGACCGGTGTTCAGAAATACGACCTCGACCCTGATAAGATCGTTATCAACGTTCAGGAAGATGACCCGACGGTGCTCGAGACGAGAAAAGGCTATACGACACTTGCTCTCTTCGGTGTAGATGCCCGTAACGGCACACTTGAAAAAGGTACCAGAACAGATACGATCATCATCTGTTCGATCGATAATGAGACCGGAGAAACAAGACTTTGCAGTGTGTACAGAGATACGCTTTTAAACATCGGAGATTCTTATACAAAATGTAATGCGGCTTACGCATACGGCGGTCCCGAAAAAGCGATCAACATGCTTAACCAGAACCTTGACTTATACATCACTCAGTTTATTACAGTAGGTTTTGACGGTGTTATGAAGACCGTTGATGCCGTAGGCGGTGTTGATATTAATATCGAGCAGAACGAGATCAAGTATCTTAACGATTATCAGAGATCCATGTATTCAACGGAGACAACTCCTTATATTACAGAAGATTTCATTCCCGTTACGGATACAGGTTTGCAGACTCTTAACGGATGGCAGGCACTTGCTTACTGCCGTATCAGATATACAGCAGGTAACGACTTTAAGCGTACCGAGAGACAGCGTAACGTTCTTTCTCAGATCGTACTTAAATCAAAGAGCATGGATCCCGTTAAGGTAACCAAGATCTGTAACGACGTATTCCCTCTGCTTGCAACAAATATGGATCTTAAGGATGATATCATCCCGATGGCTTCCGAAGTTGGTAAATATGAGATCGTCGCATCGGCAGGTTTCCCGTTTGACGATAAGATCACAACCGGACTTCTCGGACCCAAAGGTGACTGTGTTATCCCTGTAGATTTGGAAAGCAACGTACAGGAACTTCATGAATTCCTTTATCCGACCATCGAATATACACCTTCGGAAACAGTTATAAATACAAGTAACGCGATCAAAGCCGAAGCAGCAAAATACGGAAAATAAAGTGTGAAAATGGTCTCCATAGAAAATATGGAGACCTTTTTGAAATATGTAGGAAATATGAGAGAAAACCCTAAAGTAGATGTCATAATTCCCGCATACAAACCCGGTGAGTCTTTTATAAAGCTCATCGAGATGCTGGAAAAACAGACATATCCCGTCAACAAAATAATAGTAATGAATACCGAAGAGAAATACTATGCGGAGCTTATGTTCAATCATTCTCTGGACAAGGCGTATGAGAATCTGCACATAACGCATATTTCTAAAAGGGAGTTCAATCACGGCAGGACAAGAAGAGACGGAGTCTTAAGATCCGAGGCCGATATCTTCGTTATGATGACGGATGATGCCGTTCCCAAAAACGAAGAACTGATAGAAAAATTAATTAATCCCATAATTTCTGGCAAGGCAGCCGTATCTTATGCAAGACAGGTTGCAAAAAAGAATTCCAACGAGATCGAGAAATTTACCAGAAACTTCAATTATCCGCGTAAATCCAGACTTAAGAGTTCCCTTGATATCAAGGAACTCGGAATAAAGACTTACTTTTGTTCCAATGTCTGCGCAGCTTACAATCGTGAGATCTACGACAGGCTCGGCGGATTTGAAGAATATATCATTTTCAATGAGGATATGATATTTGCCGCACATGCGATCAAAGAAGGCTACAAGATAGCTTACACAGCGAGCGCGGAAGTTATCCATTCGCATGATTACGGCAATATAGCTTTGTTTAAGAGAAACTTTGATCTTGGTGTATCACAGGCTGATTATCCCGAGATCTTCAAGAGTGTTTCTTCGGTCGGAGAAGGAAAGAAACTTATCTCAAAGACCATAGAACATCTGAAAAAGAGAAAGAAATCCATACTTATCCCGAAGCTTATCATCAACAGTGGATTTAAGTATATGGGCTACAGGCTTGGCCTCATGCATAAATTCCTTCCCAAGTGGCTTGTGAAGCGCTGTTCCTCGCTTCCCGAATACTGGGTCGGAAAAGATGTTTTTGAAAACAACAAAAAGATAGATTTCCATTCGGGTTACGGAATTCACGATTCCGAATTCAAAGACGGAAGACAGATCCACAAAGCTTCGAACAATCACGATAAATACCTTGATAACGAGAGAAAATCCACGCTTAAGGATGAGATCAAGGTTCGTCCCAAAGACAGAATGGTAGACCGTTCCCACGATGTGTTTACCAACAGGGAAGTCGCATGGAAGAGCGATAATGAGCCTTCCGTAAATAAGGAAGAATCCACAGAGAAAAAAGAGCCTGAAACGAAAAAAGACGAAAAAAATTAAAAAACATTCTTTTTTCACAAAACTTGTTCATAATTAGACCTGAAAAGGAGGAATGAATTATGGGAACAGGAAAGAAACCGAATAAATTTTTATCCGTTTTATGGATCATTTTACTGGGTATCATATTCGGAGTATGTGCAGCGGTTACGTTTACGGGACTTTCACTTGTCTCAAACAAACTGATCGTACCTGCAGTATTCGGAAATACTAATAATAGAATTGAAGTTATCGGTGATGCGGATCCCGTAAAGCCTGAGATCGAAGAGGGTGATGCTCATGCTCAGATCGAGGAACCGGAAGAGATCATCGATGAAGTCGAAGATATCGTCATGGCTAATGAAGATTATACCGTAGCCGAAGTAGCTGAGGCATGTATGCCCTGTATCGTATCCATCAATGTACTCGGTACATATGAATACAACGGATACAAAGCCGAAGGCGAAAGCGCAGGAAGCGGTATCATCGTTGGTGAGAGTGATGAAGAACTGCTCATTGCCACCAACTATCATGTAGTGTCAAACTACAAATCCATTACCATCAATTTCTGCGACGGTTCGAATGCGCCCGCAGAGGTTAAAGGTAAGAAGGTTTCAATGGACTTAGCCGTTGTAGCGGTTAAACTTGACGATTTATCAGACGATACAAAGAATGCGATAGCAATGGCTATCATCGGTAACTCCGATGAGACTAAGGTAGGCGAAGGTGTTGTTGCGATCGGTAACGCTCTCGGTTACGGACAGTCTGTAACAGCAGGTGTGGTAAGTGCGTTAAACAGAGAGATCGTAACCGAATCCGGTGAGACAGGAAACTTCATTCAGACAGATGCAGCGATCAACCCCGGTAACTCTGGCGGTGCACTTATCAATATGCACGGTGAACTTATAGGCATCAATTCCGATAAGCTTTTCGGAAGCGCAGTAGAAGGTATGGGATATGCCATCCCCATCAACGAAGCAGAGCCTATCATCAGAGAACTCATGAACAAAAAGCAGTTAACGGAATTACCTGAAGACCAGCAGTCATACTTCGGTATCTCGGCAGTTGAGATCAATTCCGTTCTTTATACCAATGAGGGTGCCCTTATCCCCAGAGGTGTATATATTTCCGAAGTTGTACCCGGAGGAACAGCTGATATGGCAGGCCTTATGAGAGGTGATATCATCACTGAATTCGAAGGCGACTCCATCGTTTCCATGTCGGAATTCAAGAAGTATCTCGCATCGTATGCGGCAGGAAGTACCGTTACGATCACATACGAGAGATACAACGGCTGGGAGTACGAGGAATTTACCATCCAGGTAGAATTACAGGGCAAAAATCAATAACTTGAATTAGGAGTTGAAATGAACGATTACGAGGACGTATGCTCGATCTGCCACAGAACGGAAAGCGTGGCCGGAAAGATGCTTAAGATGTCGGATGCGATGTGCATTTGTATGGACTGTCTCCAAAAGAGCACTGATATGATCAATCAGTCACCGTACAAAGATCTTCTCGGAATGGATCCCTCATCTTTGGCGGGAATGTTTCCCGGCATGATGGGTCCGGATATGGCGATAAACAACATATCCCCCGAAGCATTGGATAAAAAGAGCGATAATACGGAAAACAATTCACCCGATAACGGTGATACAAAAGAAGACGAAAAGAAGGAAGACAAGAAAGAAGAACCAAAAGGTCCGCAGGGCCCGAGAGGAACGTTTTTCTTAAACCTTAACGATCTTATGGGCGGAAATCTTAACCCGCGCACAAAGATAAAGAAAAGAAATCCCGATGAGAAAAAGGAGCCTATCATCAAGCTTAAGGATATCCCGGCTCCGCACAAATTAAAAGCTCAGCTGGATGAATATGTCATCGGGCAGGAAGAAGCTAAAAAGATCCTTTCCGTTGCGGTATATAATCATTACAAGAGAGTTGCGACCGACACCATGGATGAGATCGAGATCGAAAAATCCAACATCCTTATGCTCGGTCCCACAGGATGCGGAAAGACATATCTTGTAAAGACTCTAGCGAAACTTCTGGATGTGCCTCTTGCTATAGCTGATGCTACGGCACTTACAGAAGCGGGATATATAGGTGATGATATCGAAAGCGTTGTAAGCAAGCTTCTTGCGGCAGCAGATAATGATGTTGATAAAGCGGAATGCGGCATCATCTTCGTGGATGAGATCGATAAGCTTGCAAAGAAACCCAACAGCAACCATCGTGATGTATCGGGTGAATCCGTACAGCAGGGTATGCTTAAACTTCTTGAAGGCGCAGAGATCGAAGTACCTGTCGGAGCAACGAGCAAAAACGCAATGGTTCCGAT
>CADARM010000085.1 GCA_902790275.1 uncultured Lachnospiraceae bacterium | reverse complement strand
GCACGTGATCATGCTGATGAAGCCTGTATCCTTCGTCCGTCTCTTTTAAACTTATCTTTCTCGGGTAGCTTAAAATTCCTTTAAATCCTTCGTTCTCCGTGGGCGTATTCAAAGCACCCTCCGAGAAATTGCCAAGCCACGCTATAAGGATCGTTTCCTCGACATTGGAAAAGATCGTTCCCGCATAAAAGTCAGGTCCGTGATCGACAAGCAATACTTCTTTCTGCTTTTCGTCGGCTTTAAAAGTATTCCCGTCAAAATCGCCGATAAAATACTGCATTGTTCTCGAATGCGGGACTGCTGCCTTCGGAAACTTTTTAAACTCACTTTCAGGTACATCCATACTCATCACGAGAACCCACTTTTTATCTTCAAACATGCAGGGACATTCTATCATTCCGTGAAGTGCATACTCAGGCAATACAAATTCGCCTGTTTTCTCCCATTTGATAAAGTCATTCGAATGATAAAACTCAACCGCACTTTCGACCGTCAGGCAGAGCGAGTATCCGCCCAGGATCTTATTCTTAAAAACCTGCGGATCCCTTGCAGGCGTACTTTCTTTCCCGGGGATGATCGGATTGTTTTTGTATTTATAAAAATGCTCTCCGTCAGTGGTATACGCAAGACACTGCATTTCCCGCTTCGTTTTTTGATCATGTGATGTATAGAAAAGCAAAAGTGCGGGATCATCCGTGCTTCCGAGTCCGCTGTCATTCTTCTTATCAAGATAAGCACTTCCCGAAAAGATCATTCCCTGCTCATCGGGAAACAACGCTATGGGAAGTTCCATCCAGCGCATCAGATCTTTTGAAACAGCGTGTCCCCAGTGCATCTTATCCCAGACCACATCGTCGGGATTATGCTGAAAGAATACGTGATACTCTCCTTTGTAAAAAACGGGGCCGTTCGGATCGTTGATCCAGCCTTTTTCAGGCGAAAAATGGATCGAAGGCCTTAAAGTTTCCATACTCATAGTTTTCCTCCTGCATCCATTCTATTATATCTCAAAATGACATTAAATGTTTTAATTTGCTTTTCTATCCCTCAGATACTATACTAATGCTATGTCAGAAAACTTATTGAATTCCGATTTGCGGTCGGAATGGAACAAAGCCAAAAATGAATTAATGGAAGCACTTACATCACTCGGTTTTCCCGAAAGGCTGGGAGAAGAGATCTGTAAAAATTTGGGATCTGCGAAAGCCATTCGAAGGATGACCTCGTATTTGATATACGTTAAGCCAAAAACCGCCGAACTCGTGGTGGATGAAATGCTTGCGATATGCTCGGAAATAAGTGCCTGGAAAGACAAGAAGGCAAGCGAGGAAGCAAATGCAAGCTACAATGACTGGCTTAATAACAAACCGTTTTAAATGCACTAAAAAAGGGGCTAAAAAAAGCCCCTTTTCTTATTGATAAAAATCCTTACTTTTCTTTTACGGGAACAAGTTCGATATATCCTCTCTCACCCTTAGGCTCAAGCTGGATCCTGGGATTCGAATCATCCCATTCATATCCGATAAACTCAGGATTATACTTCTTTTCGGCATCCCAGATCTCATTGATAGCCGCTACATAATCTTCCTCAGCAAAAGGCTCGCCTCTGAAGAGTAAGTATTTAGCTGCGGGAAGTTCTATCACTTCAAATCCTTCAGGGATCACACCGTTATAATCCGTCTCAACTTCCACACCCTGAACATACTCGTTCGTTACGGGTTTTCTGAGTTCCTTGGGAAGCCAGAGGCATACGGGTTCTCCGCTTATTGACTTGATGCTTGTCAGTAATCCCCAGACATCACAGCCTACCTCTTTACAGTAGCTGAAGTACTCTGTAGCCTTAATGCCACGCTTGATGATAACCTTTCTCGCCGGTTTTTCGATAACCTGAATAAATACGTTTCTGATTTCGCTCATGTTGTTTCCTTTCCTTTCTTCATCAATGATCAAAGTAGGAGTGAAAAGCCAGACCGGAACGGGACTCGTGGAATATTCCTTAGGGTTACATCCGAATTCTTTTCTGAATGCCCTCTGGTATCCGTCCACACTTTGAAATCCCATGTCCAGAGCCACATCGAGGACCGTGATCTTTTCATCTCTTAATCTTAATGCGGATTTTGACAGCTTAAGGCGCCTGATATAAACTGCCGGTGTCATATCAAGGTATTTAAGAAAAAGTCTTCTCGCATACCAGGGTGAGAAATTCGATACTTCCGATAGATCTTCTATCGAGATATCTTCACCGATATGTTCACTGATGTAATCCTGCATCGCCCTTACGGCTTCTCTTTGTTCGTCCATCTGCTTAACTCCTTGTGAGCTAATCATACTAAAACTCTTAATCTTTATTCTCGACTTTTTTTGCTCAAAAAGATGATATAATAATTTTACTATTTTTCTTTTAAGAGAGGTATAAAAAATGTCTGATCTTGTTGTACTTATTCCCGGACTCGGTTATACATGCGAAAGACCGCTTTTACACTACGCGAAGACTCTGGCAAAAGAAGCAGGCTTCGATGATATAATGCCCCTTACTTTTAAAAAAGTGGATAAAACAGGTCTTCAGGGAAATGCCGAAAAAATGAAGGAAGTTTATCTTGAACTTTTTGAAATGGCCAAAGAAAGCCTCGCCGAAGTCGAATGGGAAAAGTACGATAACATTCTTTTTGTATCAAAGAGTATCGGAACGATCGTTGCCACCTCTTACGAGCAGCTTCTTAAAGCTTCCCGTAAAGATCTTCCTCCGATAAAGCACATTCTTTTTACACCGCTTGAACAGACCTTTTTATTCCCCGGCGTAATCGGTATCGCATTCATCGGCACTTCGGATCCCTGGAGCGATACATCCAAAGTTATCTCTTTGTCCGAAAATAAAAATATCCCGATCCACGTTTACGAAGGCGCTAACCATTCGCTCGAAACCGGGAATACTTTTAAAGATCTTGAAATAATAACTGATGTTTTAAATATCTGTAAAGACTTCTTATCTTAAAAACCGTAGCTGTCAGGACACTCGGGAACCTCGTTTCCATTGTCCATGCCCTGCATTGCCGCATAAGAAGGTCCGTTACTTACATATATGGAAGACTTTGAGAATCTGTACGATTCGCATCTTTTCGTATCACTCATGCCAAAATAAGTCATATCGGGATCAGCACCGCTTACATCAGAATATCTTTTGTCATACGCAAGTTTTTCCAATAACAGATCACAATGATAATACTGTCCGTCAAGACATACGATCTGCCATTGCCATGTCATATATTCCACATTGCTTTTGGGAACTATTTCCTTGTCTTTTATATCCTGTGTAAAGACTCCGTTATATCCGGAGACTTCCATAACTTCGATATGAAGCTGCTGTAAAATGAATGAATAAAGTGCGATAAACTGATAATCTCTGGTAAATTTTCTGTTATATACGCTCATTATGATCTCGCCCGCGGAATAAACCGGCTCGTCATTCAGACCCCCGGTGGTCGGGTCTATCATATAACTCTCATTCTCGGGAAGTTCGAGTTCAAAATCTTTAACCAGAGCTTTGTATATTTTTTCTGCCATCTCTGCCTGGGTGTCCTCCGCAGTGCAGTTATTGTTGATGACATCAGTCACATAGCTCTTAAAGTTTTCAAGATATCTCGATGCTTCTTCCGTAGAAACTTCATCCCTGGATTCAAGATCTATCGCGCCGTTTTCCAAAGGATCGCTGTCAGACGAAATATAATATGTTGGGAAATATTTGAATTCGTATGTATCCTCGTCCAAAGGAACATAATCAACGACAGACATCATCGGATTTGCAAAATATGCTACCATACTCGCATTATCAAAATCCTCGGCGCTGACTTCCTCATCTATATCAAGTTCAAATTCCGTATCTACATTATCGACAGCCATTAAAAGATCCTTGGCTATCTTTATAACCTTGGGATTATCCCTGTAAAAATTCAGATATGACTGCGGGATGACCGCTGGATTGAAAACATATTTTCCGTTTTCTTTTAAAGAATTCAGTTCGGGTTTTAACGCGTCTTTATATAAAGAAGACGAATCCGTTACGATGGGCTCATCCTTATGGTCGTTTACCGCCGTTTCATCAATTTCGGGAGTGGGATAGTCGGCCGGGTCTATGGAACCTTTCTGGCAGCCGTAAGCCGAAAAAAGAAGTGATGCTGAAAAGATCACTGAAAAAAATCTCGCAAAGTGTCTTTTGACTGAATTGGTCATTTTGCCCTCCTGTCTAGTAAATACAGTCATTTAGCCGTTTTTTAGCGTCTTTGTCTGAATATCTCATACATCATCAAAGATGCCGCAACCGATGCATTAAGACTCTCCACGCTTCCGCACATGGGGATAAAGGCAACATTCTCGCAGGCCTTGACCGTACTTTCTTTAAGACCGTTTCCTTCATTGCCAATGACAAATGCACTCGGTTTTTTGTAATCATATTTATCATAAGCGTTCGCATCTTTATTAAGTGCGCACGCATATGTCTTTATTCCGTTCTTTTTTAAGAGATCGAGTGTCTCTTCGATATTAGCCGTAAAAGCAAACGGCATCCTGTAAATGCTTCCCATGGTCGAGCGGATAACCTTGGGATTAAAGATATCGACACAGTCCTTTGTCATGATGATGCCGCTTACACCCGCACCCTCGGCACTTCTTATTATCGTGCCGATATTTCCGGGATCCTGGATGTTTTCAAGCACCGCTATGGAAGGATTCTCGTCCGATATTATCTTTTTTACATCGGATGAGGGCATCTTTACAACCGAAAGGATACCCTGCGGAGTTACCGTATCGGATACCTTTTTGAAAACGGATTCGGAAAGGATCTCATATCCGATGCGTTCAAGTTTCTTTTTGGTATCGATATTAAGCGAATCGTATACTCCCTCTTTTATATACACTTCGAGCACATCGCCTTTGGTTGCCTCTTCAAACATCTTGATGCCCTCGGCGATAAACTTTCCCTCTTTCTTTCTGAAAGAAGCCTTGCTCATAAGGGTCTGTATGTACTTTACTCTGCCGTTTGATACACTCGTTATCACGCTTTTCTCCTAATTACATTGAAAGCATCTTGCTAACTTTGTATTCGTATTCGGAAATTTCCTTCTGCATTGCAAGTGCTTCATCGATATCGTAATCGACGAATTCGCCCTTGGTGTGTGCAACTACTCTGTTTGTCTTGCCTTCACAGAGGATCTCTGCGGCATAAGAGCCCATAATGGATGCATAGAATCTGTCCTTACATGTGGGTGAACCGCCACGCTGCATGTAACCAAGGATAGTTGCTCTTGTCTCAATACCTGTAGCTGCTTCGATCCTCCTTGCCATACTGGTCGAATGTCCGATACCTTCGGCATTGATGATGATATGGTGTCTCTTGCCTTTTTTTCTGTTCTGGATAATGTTGTTGATTATCGTCTGCTCGTTGTAATCGTATTTTTCGGGTAAAAGGATATCTTCCGCACCGTTTGCGATACCGCACCATAAAGCGATATATCCTGCGTTTCTTCCCATAACTTCAATGATACTGCATCTCTCATGCGAGGATGATGTATCTCTTACCTTATCGATGGCTTCCATTGCCGTATTGATAGCGGTATCAAAGCCTATCGTATAATCGGTACATGCGATATCAAGGTCGATCGTACCGGGAAGTCCGATGGTATTTACACCATGCTTTGAAAGTGCGAGCGCACCTTTGTATGAGCCGTCACCGCCGATAACAACGATACCGTCGATGCCGTGCTTTTTACATATCTCGGCACCCTTTGCCTGGCCTTCTTCGGTCATAAATTCGCTGCAGCGTGCGGTTCCGAGAATTGTACCGCCCTGATCGATTATATCGGATACACTGCTTCTGTTCATATCAACGATCTCTTCTGCAAGAAGACCCGCATATCCTCTCTTGATTCCTTTTACAGCCACGCCTTTGCAAAGCGCTGTTCTGACCACACCTCTTATGGCCGCGTTCATGCCCGGTGCATCACCGCCGCTTGTAAGAACTCCGATTGTTTTAATCTCAGCCATTTTAATTCCTCCTTTTAGTCCGGTTATCTGATGACAACCGATTTCTCACCGAGTATAGTTTCCAACTCGGGAATGATATTTTCGTCGGCTTTTACGCCCAGTTCCTTCTTTGTAAGTGTCTTAAGCTTGTTTTCTTTTATAACACGGATGTTTACGCTGTCGACTCCTCTGTGATCCCAGAGAACCTCGTAAACCTTGTCCCATAATTCATTATACTTTTCCATATCGTCAAACTTCAACCACAAAGTTTTCGGCACATCTTCAAAAGATGTGATCTCTTCGACGATGATCTTGGAATTTTCTTCATCTTCGGTCGATACTCTGCCGGATACGAATACGAGATTGTCTTCGATGAGCATATCCCTTACTCTCTCGTATGCCTTCGGGAATACCATCGCTTCGACTCTTCCGTAAAGGTCTTCGAGTTCAAATATCGCCATTGTCTCTTTTTTCTTTGTAAGTCTGACATTTAAGTTTGTGACTATTCCGCCGAGCTTAACCTGCTTCTTGTCGGAAAGCCTGCTGCCCTCGAGTTCCGGCTGATAGATAAAGTCACTCGATACGGCATTTATGTTCTTTTTCCAGATATCCTTTACATCGTCGAGAGGATGTCCCGAGATGTATACACCGAGTACTTCTCTTTCCATCTGAAGGATCATGTCCTTGGGGAATTCTTCCACATTCGGAAGCTTTATCTCCATGGCCTTTTTCTCTTCGGTAGGAAGCATGTCAAAGATCGTCATCTGGTTGGAATCAAGTTTCTTGCGTTCAGCGATCACATCATCTATTAACATCTCGTAAACCTGGATGTACTGCTTTCTGTTACCGCCGAGGCTGTCGAAGGCGCCCGCTTTTATGAAGTTTTCAACGGCACGTTTGTTAACGTCTTTTGAGCCCATTCTTCTTATGAAGTCAGAGATACTTTCAAATCTGCCGTTTTCGTTTCGCTCTGCAACTATCCTGTCGATAACGGGACCGCCGACGTTCTTTATCGCTTTGAGCGAATAAATGAGTTTTCCGTCCTTTGCGGTAAAGTCCCTGAAGCCCTCGTTGATATCGGGAGGAAGGACCTCTATTCCCATTTCTCTTGCGGAATTGATGTAATAAGCCGTTTTTACAGGGTTATCGAGCGAACATGTGATAAGCGCCGCCATGTATTCCACGGGATAATAATATTTCATGTAAGCCGTCTGATAGGATACGACCGCATAAACTGCCGAATGCGATTTGTTAAAAGCATATTCGGCGAACTTCTGCATTTCCTTATATATCTGAACGGCCACGCTCTCGGGGATCCGGCGTTTGATACATCCGTCTATTCCGTGCTCTTCATCTCCGTAAATGAAGATCTTGCCGTATTTTTCCATGTCGGCTGCTTTCTTCTTGGACATGGCTTTACGGACATTGTCGGAGTCTGTCATCGAAAATCCCGCGAGGTCACGCACTATCTGCATTACCTGTTCCTGATAGATCATGCATCCATATGTCGGCTCCAGGATAGGTTTTAATTCATCGCAGAGGAAACTTACATCTTCGGGATTTTCCTTGCACTTAATGTAGTTGTCTATATACTGCATGGGGCCGGGTCTGTAAAGTGCGATACCCGCCATTACGTTTTCAAGATTCTTAGGCTTAAGCTTCTTCATAAAGGCTCTCATGCCGCCGGACTCGAGCTGGAATATTCCGTCCGTATCGCCGGTGCCTATGTACTCATAAACCTT
>CADARM010000084.1:8320-13927 GCA_902790275.1 uncultured Lachnospiraceae bacterium | reverse complement strand
TGATCGTATGAATTGGAAAAATAGACTTTTCCGTCGCTTTCGCAGAAAAGCCCCTGGTTATATATGTTTCCGGCCGTGTTACCGACTGTGCCGGCAGGGTTTTTGGGTACTTTATTGGATATCTTTGATATAACCGAACCTGCTATCGCTGCGATGATTATCAGTGCGGTTACGATGATAAAAGGGATATATCCCGAATTCTTTTTCTTTTTGGAAGCCATATAACCTCCTTTCTACGAATACATGATCCTTTCATAGTATTCAAATAGTTTCTCGGTATCGATTTCTTTTTGCTTCTTGTGAGTATTGTTGTAATATGCCAAATACAAATCGTAAGCTTCTTTTACATCAGAAGGAAGAGGGTTTTTCTTCTTTAAAAATTTCTTCCTCTTAAGCATAGCAGAAAGTCGCGAATATTCATATATTACAAGACGATATTCGTCATTATTTTTTTTGTAGATCGAAAGTTTTATCTTTATTACGGCAAATCTTATAACAAAATACAGGATCACGGCACTGACAAAAAATGCAAGGATCCTTAAAAGAGTTACCTTTACGCCTGCCGTATTGAAATCGAATATCTCGAAAATACCGTTTATTCCGAAACCGTCGTTTCCGGTCGTTTCATTGTTTGTACCGTTACCAAGATTTTCGATGTTAAGAGTATTGTTCGTAAGTACACTGAACCAGTTGATGTTAAAGAGGCCGGGACCTGCTGCGGCTTCTTCCTCGAAGGAAGGGATGGTCGCTTCGAAAGGAACAAATCCGTATCCGTCGAGATAGATCTCAACCCATGCGTGAGCGTAGGAATCGTTTACGGGAACTTCGATCACGTTTTCGAGTTCGATCGCTTTTTCTCCCTGATACCATTCATCGTATTCATATTCGGTCAAAACACCGTTTTCATATATCAGATTAACAGGTATAACATAACCTTCGCAGTATCTTGCGGGCACTCCCATTTCCCTTAAAAGGAGAGTGGTGGCTGAAGCAAAATGAGCACAGAATCCTCTTTTCTGAGTGCTTAGGAAATACTCAACAAAATCCCTTTTTGAAGGTGTGCTTCCCGGGGACATGGTGTATCTGAAATTGTTAAAGAAATAAGAGTAGACTGCTCTTGCACATGCGATCCTGTATTCGTTTATATCATCTTTGTCTTCAACCGATATCTGAGTAAGAGTATCGTCAAGAGTTTCCTTTACGTTATCGGGAACTTCGAGACATATGCCGTATACGTAATCGTAATAATCATAGTCCGAGATAAGAGTATCTTCCTTATAGGGTTTATAGTCATTGGAACTCAAGACAGGATTGTAAGTTATTTCGTAAGTGTTTTTGCTTGAACCGGGATATTCAATCTGTCCTGAATCGGAAAAGTACGGAAGATAATTGAATCTTGCATCGGCATCGATATTTTCGACCTGCATTTTTGCGGTATTTCCGAAATCGTATTCTCTGGAATTCTCGAGGTCTGTAAAATCAACAGTATTTTTATACCATCCGGAAGCTACATAAAGACTTCCCGTAAATGCTTTAAGATATACGGAATCGTAATTTATGGGTACGAAAGTTACTACAAGGTCCGTCTGGAAATCGGGTCTTACCTGACTTACTCCGCCGAGTCTTCCGCCTGCAAGTCCGCCTTTTGATGTGTATTTGTCAAAAAAGGCCATATAACCTGACTCGATATACATTTTTACATATTCCTGAGTCTGTCTGTGGATCTCGTTTCCCGCAACCTTGGAAATGGGTACGTTAAGAGGTGCATGTAAAAGTATCACAAGCACGAGGGATACGATAAAAGAAACGGCGTAGGAATATAAGAAAACTTTAGTGTCTGCCTGATAGGAGTAACTGTCTTTGTTTTTTCGTTTTAATCTTATAAATTCATGCGTCTTTTTTCCTTTGACCTGCATTCGCGAATGCTTTGAAAACTGAAGGAAAACAACAGTCGTATATACGAAAAGAAGTCCGAAAAGATAGATCGCGGAAGGGATCTTGTGAATGAAAAGCGCGATCTCTATATAAGGGAAAGTTACGAGTGCCGTTTCAAAGGCGTTCATATAACCCGAAATGGTAACGTTTAAAAGAATCGCGGTGAATGCTCCAAGGAAGAGAGCGGCGATTGTTACCGTGTAATATCTGTTGGCGATCGTTTCGTAAGCTTCACGGACAGTATTTAATGCAAAATAATCGGAATACTCGTTTGCGATAATGTTGAGCGCTGCCTGGAAACCTGAGTTTGCCGGCAGGTAATAACGGGCCAGCTCAACTGTAAAAGCAATGAATAAGATTATATAGAAAAGGTAAAATACAAGCTTGTTGTAATAAAGGAATGCAACATAAAACGAAAAGATCGCAAAGCCTATAAAAACGACAGCTTTGCTGTATGGGATCTCAAACGCGTCAAGAAGACCGCATATTGAACAATATGTGGCGATAAAGATCAAAAGACCCTTGAAAAAGCAAAGAAGAAAACGGCTGCTTTTCTTTTCCTGAGTCAGTTCACCGACTATAACACGGTTTTCGGATATTTCTTTTTTGTAAATCAGTTTTTCTACAAAATTTAACATCTTATTCTCCGATACGGATCTTCTTTCCGACGATGTGAATAACTGTCGCGATTTTGCCCGATGAATTTACATATGTATCAAGGGCGTTTTCCTCGCCTTCATATAAAGGCTGGCAGTAAAAATGTGTCATGGCTTCGATCATCTCTTCTTCGTTAGTTACGGTAAAGAATTTGTAATCCGTAGCCTTGTCGTTATATATGCAGAGTTCGAAACGTTCCTTTTTCTCATACATTACTTTGATGCAGGATAAAAGGGACTGAGCCGTATCATGTATCTTGCTTTTTGTGAGTTCGGGAATAAGTATGATGGCAAGGGATGAAGTGTGTGCCATTTCTTTTACGAAAAGATCGTCAAGCTTGGCTGACAGTTTCCAGTGAATACGCTGGAGTCTGTCACCGGGACGGTATTCCCTTATCTCTTTTACGTCGCTTGAAATGTTTCCTATATTTTCCGATTCGGTGAATTCGTCGGGTCCGTCTTTGGGAACTGCGGGAGGAAAATCTCCGATATTTCTTTCTTTCGGAAGAACAGGTACGGAAGCGTCCAAAGTTATGTCAACCGATTTTTCAAATATGGAAAGATAATCATGGAAGACTATCTTTTCTATACGCACACTGATAAGACCGATATCATAAGATTCGATCGGGATAGAAAAAGAGTTTTTCTTCTGTGTAAGAGGGATCGAGAGCTTGTGAACCGTATCGTTCGGATAAAATCTGTTATCCGCGGTAAAATAAACGTCGCAAGAGAAAAGAGGAAAACGTGAAGTGCTTACGTATTCCAAAAGAAAAGTGGGAGAGTTGGGTTCTTCCACGTAAGGAGTCTTGTATGAAAGGCTGAACTCGAATCTGGAATTTGCGTATAAGAAAATGGCAAGAGATATCGGGAAAAGAACAAGAAGCATTAAAATAAAAAGCACTATGGCCGGTTGTTCATAAATAAGTGCAAATGCCGATAGTGCCGCTATTGCCAGTATGTATACGATTAATGTAAGAATATTTATCTTCATTTAGGGAACCTTTACCGAATCGAAAGCTACGTTTAAAGCGCTTTCTAAATTCATTCCGCAAGCCTTTGCCTTGGTGGAAAGAATGACACGGTGATTGCCTATCGCATAAAATACAGCTTTGAAATCCTCGGGAATAACATAATCCCGGCCGCTTAAGAAAGCGTGTGCTTTTGTCATCCTGATAAGTGCGATGCTTCCTCTGGGTGAAAGACCGAGAGAGAATGTATCCGAATTTCTCGTTGCTTCGGTAAGCGATACCGCATAGTCGTAAAGACTGTCTTTTATCTTTATGTTTTCAACTTCGTTCTGATAAGCGAGGATGTCGTCTCTGGAAATGATCCTTTCCGACTCGTGAGAAGGATAACCCATGGAAAGACGTACCATGAATCTGTCAAGCTGTGATTCGGGAAGTTTCTGGGTACCCGAAGCACCGATGGGGTTCTGAGTCGCGATAACCATGAAAGGAGTGGGAAGGTATCTTGTTACACCGTCGACGGTCGCGTGGCCTTCTTCCATAACCTCAAGAAGTGCCGACTGGGTCTTGGGAGATGTACGGTTTATCTCATCCGCAAGGAAAAGGTTTGTATATACGGCACCTTCTTTGAAAGTAAACTCGTTTTTCGCCTTGTCGAACATTGTAAAACCGGAAACGTCCGAAGGAAGGACGTCAGGGGTAAACTGCATTCTCTTGTAATCAAGGTTCATGACCTTTGCCAAAGCGGTAACGAGAGTGGTCTTGCCCACACCGGGAATATCTTCCAGAAGTATGTGTCCTTTGGCGAAAACGGCACATAAGACCATGTCGATAACGTCGTCTTTTCCGTGAATGGCCGTTTTTATTGTTTCTTTCATTTTTACGATAGTTTCAGGTGATTGACTCATTGGATTAACCTCTCAATTGTTATAAAAAACATTTTACTAAAATGGGTTGTTTTTATCAATACTATTTGAAGATGGACAAGAATTGTGGTATCATATTTTTACGTAGAGATTAAACAAAATGAAGAAGACATTTGGCTCTGATAAAAGCATATCTCTTATTCTTCGAATCGCTCTCAGCGTAGTAATCATATGCGTGAGTGCGACTTTTTTACATGTCTTTGACATCAAGAATTTTTTCCAGAAAAACACAACCAAATTTTATGAGGGGCATGTACATACGGCCGTGTCCGAGATCGATGCCCAGGTATTTGCCCTAAGGAATGTAATGAATGCTTTTGAGGAAAACATGCAGGACGCTTCTTTAAGTGCGGAGATCAATGATGTCATTCTTGCGGAAGAGGGCTATGCCGACGGATATAAGTTCTTCTATCTTGCATCCAACGGCGTACTTGTAAGTTCCAAGGAGAATCTTTACGACGGAGATATGTATGATTCCCTTCAGAAGCTCTCTGCATTTTATTTTACGGATAATTATATCTGTATTCCCGCAAAGGGGTATTTTAAACAACCGGGTTACACGGATTCGCTGATGGGAGTCAAGAGACTACAGGATGCCGAAGGAAACAATTATTATCTTCTGGTGACGAGGGATCTTTCCAGAACGATCAATGAAGATACATTCGATTATCTTAACGAGATGGGCTGCTTTATCATCATGGGTGGCGACGGAGAAGTATTGTCTTCAACGGTTTCGTTTACGGAATATTTCGGGAAAGAAGACAATGTTTACGATGCACTTAATGATATAAGCTCGAAATCAAACAAATCTTCAAAACAGTTAAATGCTTTAAAAAAGAATATTTATACCAAGGTCAGCTATTCTTCGAAACTTGAAGATGAAAACGGCGACAGTGCTCTTATATACACAGGTTCGATCCTTAATACACATGATATTTATTATATGTATTTCTTTGAACCCGCCAAACTTAATTCCAATATCAACCCCGTTACAACGAGAAGCTTCCTTATCTGTCTTTTCATGGTACTCGTAATGATAGTTCTTATTTTCTATGTATGGATTACTTTGAACGAATCAAACGAGCTTATCGTTAAACTTGCGTATATCGATGATGTAACCGGCGG
>CADARM010000084.1:0-8278 GCA_902790275.1 uncultured Lachnospiraceae bacterium | reverse complement strand
GCGGATACAATTACAATTACTTCAGAAGAAATGCCGCAGATATCATTCATAACCATAAAGAAACGCCTTACCTTATGCTTCGTTTCGATATCATGAATTTCCGTTATATCAACGAGTCTTACGGACACGACAGAGCGGATAAGGTTCTGATGGCTACCATTAAAGAATTCGAAAAAGTGTTCAATCCTCAGAAAGAACTCTGCGTAAGAGTCAATTCCGACCAGTTTGTTGCGCTTGTCGTAAACGATATGGAATATGAAGAAAAATACATGAAATATCTTAAGGGCATTTCAGATGAGGCCAACGAAGCCCAGATAAGATATCCCATCAGACTTAAGGTCGGAATGTATCAGATAAGAAAAGAAGATCAGAATATCGATCTTATGATAGACAGGGCGAATGCCGCAAGAAAGTCCATAGATATCACGGCAAATGTTCTGACTGCCACATATTCCGATAATATCATTTCGAATATGAGAAAGGTCGATGCCATCGAATCCGAAATGGAGAATTCACTTAAGAAAGGTGAGTTCAGAGTATTTATCCAGCCCAAGTGGGATACGGTAAAGGATGAGATCATCGGCGGTGAAGCTTTGGTCAGATGGATCAAGAACGACGGATCGATGGTATTCCCTTCGGATTTCATTCCCGTTTTCGAATCGAACGGATTTATCGAAAATCTCGATTTCTATATGCTTGAACAGCTTTGCATCAAGATGAAGGAAATGAGAAAAGACGAAAAGAACTACAAGTTCTTCCCTGTCAGCGTTAACCAGTCCAGAGTTTTGATCAATAACCCGGATTACGTTAAAAATGTTGAAAAGATCCTTAAAAGATATGATACCGATGTATCTCTGATACAGCTTGAGATCACCGAAAATTTATTCTTCGATCAGAGAGAGAAGATGGTCGAAGTTATCAATCAGTTAAAGAAACTCGGCCTCGAACTTGCGATGGACGATTTCGGAAGCGGATACTCGTCACTTAACATTCTTAAGGATGTTCCTTTTGATATCCTTAAGATCGATAAGGATTTCTTTGACGAGACTTTTATTTCCAAAGCAAGTACCGTAATTTTGCGTAAGATATTCGAAATGGCGACAGAGCTCGGCATCGACGTTATCTGTGAAGGTGTTGAAACCAAAGAACAGGTTGAGATGTTAAAGGGATTCGGGTGTCACGCCGTTCAGGGATATTTCTACGGAAAGCCCATGCCGGTCGATGAGTTTATCGAGAAGTACTGTCTTGTAAAATAAAATGAAACAGGGATTACCTTCAGATTATTTTTTGAAACAAATGAACGAAAGGCTTTCGGAGTATGATGATCCGAAAGTGCTCATACACAGCTGCTGCGCTCCGTGCAGCAGTTTCTGTTTGCTTGCGTTAAAAGATGTTGCAAGACTGGGAGTTTACTATTATAATCCCAATATATCTTTAAAAGATGAGTATGATTTCAGATTTTCCGAATTAAAAAGACTTGTTGATATATATAATTCGGATCCTGAGATAACATTAAAAGAAGAAAACAGGCAAGTTTACATAAATAAATCTTATGTGAACCAGAAAATAGAAGTCTTAGACGTACCTTATGAAAGCGAATTGTTTTTCGAGAAAACCAAAGGGTACGAGGACTGCCCCGAGAGAGGGGAGCGATGCGGTATCTGTTTTGATCTTCGATTAAGAAAGACCGCGATAGAGGCAAAAGAAAAAGGATATGATCTTTTTGCCACAACGCTTACTTTAAGTCCTTTAAAAGATGCGGCTTTGATCAATTCGATAGGTGAAAGTATCTCAAAAGAAGTCGGGATCGCATATCTTCCTTCGGATTTCAAAAAGAAGAACGGATACAAGATGTCCATAGAATTGTCAAAAGAATTCGATCTTTACAGACAGAACTACTGCGGCTGCGTATTTTCGAAAAGATAATAATTCATTATAGAAACGGAGAAGAAAATTGGAAAAGTTTTTGGACAAGCTCTCAAAAGAAGTTTCGCTTGCGTTTAAAGAAGCGGGCTATGACGAAAATTTAGGAAAGGTCGGCATTTCGAACAGACCCGATCTTTGCGAATATCAGTGTAACGGTGCGATGGCCGGAGCGAAGATCTACAAGAAAGCTCCCATTATGATCGCAAATGAGGTTGCCGGATTTTTAAAGGATTCAAAAGCATTTTCTTCGGTTGAGGTATGCCCTCCCGGATTTATCAATCTGAATGTAAGTGATGCATTTTTAACGGAATTCGTTATCAAAATGGGAAAAGCCGATAAATACGGCATTGAAGCTCCTGCTGAAAAGAAGAGCTTTATGGTCGATTACGGCGGACCCAATGTTGCAAAGCCTTTACACGTAGGCCACTTAAGAAGTGCCGTTATCGGTGAAAGTATCAAGAGGATCATCCGTTATATGGGCCATGATGCCATCGGCGATATCCATATGGGTGACTGGGGCCTTCAGATGGGCCTTGTTATCGCTGCCATCAAGGAAGAAAAACCCGATCTTGTTTATTTTGATGATACTTTTGAAGGTGAATATCCCAAGGAAGCTCCTTTTACGGTAGGAGATCTTGAAGAGATTTATCCGAAGGCCAGTGCGAAATCAAAAGCAGATGCCGAGTTTAAAGATGAAGCAATGCTTTGCACAAAGAAACTTCAGGACGGCGTCAGGGGCTACAGAGCGATCTGGAAGCACATTATGGCGGTATCCGTTGAAGACTTAAAGAAGAATTACGACAATCTTAACGTTGAATTCGATCTCTGGAAGGGTGAGTCCGACGTTCATGATGTTATCCCCGGTATGGTTAAATATCTTAAGGACGGAGGCTATGCTCATTTAAGCGACGGAGCACTTGTAGTCGATGTCAAGGAAGAGAGTGATACAAAAGAGATCCCTCCCTGCATGATTCTTAAGTCTGACGGTGCGTCTCTTTATAATACGACCGATCTTGCAACCATTATGGAAAGAAAGAGAGAGTACAATCCTGACGAGATCATCTATCTTACCGATAAGAGACAGGAACTCTATTTCGAGCAGGTATTCAGATGTGCCAAGAAGACAGGTCTCTGCGATCCCAAGACCAAGCTTGTTCACATCGGATTCGGTACCGTTAACGGAAAAGACGGTAAGCCTTTCAAAACACGTGACGGCGGAGTAATGAGACTTGAATACCTCATCAAAGACATAAACGACAAGATGTATGAAAAGATCTCGACCGGAAGGGAAATGAGCGAAGAGGAAGCAAAGAAGGTTTCAAAGACAGTTGCTTTATCAGCGATCAAATACGGAGACCTTTCCAATCAGGCTTCAAAAGATTATATTTTCGATACCGAAAGATTCATGTCATTTGAAGGAGATACGGGTCCTTACCTTCTTTACACGGTTGTCAGGATCAAATCGATACTTAAGAAATTTGCTGAAAACGGAGGCAATCTTGAGAGTTGCAATGTTATGTCAACCATAACAAATGCTTCGCACAAGAACCTCTTAATGAAACTGACGGGATATAACGAAATGATGGAAGGTGCTTTCGAAGAACTTGCACCTCACAGGATCTGTGCATACCTTTACGATCTTGCAAATGTGTTCAATTCTTTCTATCACGAGACCAAGATCATTTCGGAAGAAAACGAGGAGATAAAGAAGAGTTATATCGCTTTGCTGAAACTTACTTTGGGCGTTTGCGAAGACTGTATGGAATGCCTCGGATTTGAAGCTCCCGACAGAATGTAGATATTTATTAAAAAAATGTTGACAATTGCCTTATGTTTTTGTATATTAAATAGGCAGTTGTTTTGGCGAGATGGCTCAACTGGCTAGAGCATCCGGTTCATACCCGGAAGGTTGAGGGTTCGAGTCCCCCTCTCGCTACTTAAGCACCGAGATTCTTCGGTGCTTATTTTTTTCTGATTTTTCAAAAGCATATTGATGCCTGAATTCTTGAAAATAATGTGAATAATGTTCATACAATATGGATATATATATCGATTTGTGGTAAAATACTTCGTGGTTATTTTATGGGAAATCAGTGGTAATAAAGGCATTTTGGTTTACATAAAAACCGACATTTCGCATATGCGCAAATGTTGGGTTTTTTATTTTGGATATATTTTCTTAAATTTGAGGCTGAAAGAGGTTTTTTATGAGTAAGAGAGCTAAGATCTATATGACGATCGTTTGGGTCGTTCTCGCCATATATGTTTTAGGTATTTTATATATTACTTTGTTCGGAAGCAGGTCATCGGGTGTTATCTTTATGTTAAACCTTAAACCTTTCAGGACTATCGGTCTTTACATGAGGTGGCTCTTTGACGGCAACAGGTCAAACAATTATATTCCGATAGTCAATCTTGGCGTTAACATTATCATGCTGATGCCAATGGGTTATTTTCTTCCGGAACTTTTCGATGCACTTGAAGATTTCATCCCGTATGCACTCGTATGTTTTGCTTTTGTCATGATCATAGAGGTCGTCCAGTTCTTTACGCGTCTCGGTTCATGTGATGTGGATGATGTTTTATTAAATATGCTCGGTGCTGTTATCGGGTATATCTTATGCAGGTTTATACATATTTTTGTTGCTGATTTGAAACAAAAAAAGACGGAGAAGTAAAATGTTCAGGACTATTTCAAAACACGTAAAAAACTATACCGTTCATTCTGTTCTCACGCCTCTTTTTATGGTACTTGAAGTAATCTTCGAGACCATAATCCCCATGTGCATGGGCTGGATGGTAGATAACGGTATCAACGGTAACAGCGGAAACGGAGATATGAACTACATTTTAAAGATGGGCGGGATAATGATAGTTCTCGTTATCCTGGCGTTTATTTCCGGTATCCTCGGCGCCGTATTCGGATCGATCGCATCCTGCGGACTTGCGAAAAACTTAAGAACCGATATGTATAAAAATATCCAGACTTTCAGTTTTTCCAATATCGACAAGTTTTCGACCGCCGGACTCATCACAAGGCTTACTACTGATGTCACAAACGTGCAGAATGCATATCAGATGCTTCTTCGTATGGCATTCAGAGCACCTGTAAGTATGATCTTCGCACTTGTGATGTCATATACGGTTTCTTTCAAGATCGCAAATATTTACCTTATCGCCGTTATCTTTCTCGGTATCGGACTTGCGGTCATCATGCTCAACGCCAAAAAATATTTCACAAAAGTGTTCGAAAAATACGACGATCTTAACGAGACCATTCAGGAAAACGTTAATGCGATCAGAGTCGTTAAGGCTTTCGTAAGAGAAGATTACGAATCGGAAGAATTAAAGAAGGCTGCCGGAAACATTTACAAGATGTTTGTAAAAGCGGAAAACGTAGTTGTATGGAATGCACCGCTTATGCAGTTTACGATGTTTGCGACAATGCTTTTCATAAGCTGGTTCGGTGCTCATCTTGTCGTATCCAATGAACTTGAAACTGGACAGCTCCTTACACTCTTTACTTATTGCATGAACATTCTTGGAAACCTTATGATGCTTTCCTTTATCTTTGTCATGCTCACTCTTTCCGCAGCGAGCGGCAAGAGGATCGCGGAAGTTCTCGATGAGGAATCCGAACTTAAGAATCCCGAGAATCCCGTAACCGAAGTAAAGGATGGAAGCGTAAGGTTTGAAAATGTTTGTTTTTCTTACAAGAAGGGAAGCGGAAAGAATGTTTTAAACAAAATAAATCTTGATATCAAAGCAGGAGAGACAATCGGTATCATCGGTGGTACCGGTTCAGCAAAATCCAGTCTCGTAAGTCTCATCAACAGACTTTATGACGTTAATGAAGGAAGCGTAAAAGTCGGAGGTGTGGATGTAAAAGATTATGACATGGAAGCTTTGAGAAATCAGGTTTCGGTTGTGCTTCAGAAGAATGTTCTTTTTTCCGGAAGCATTTTTGATAATCTTCGCTGGGGCAATCCTTCGGCAACCGATGAGGAATGTGTTGAAGCCTGCAAGCTTGCATGTGCGGATGATTTTATTTCTTCATTCCCCGAAGGTTATAACACCAAGATCGAACAGGGCGGTACCAATGTATCGGGCGGTCAGAAACAGAGGATCTGTATCGCAAGAGCTTTGCTTAAAAAGCCCAAGATCCTCATCTTTGATGATTCGACATCCGCTGTCGATACGGCTACGGATGCGAAGATCAGAAAGGCTTTAAAGGAAGCTATCCCCGGAACAACAAGATTTATCATCGCACAGAGAATATCATCCGTTCAGGATGCTGACAGAATAATCGTTATGGAAGAAGGCGAAGTAAACGGCTTCGGTACACACGAAGAACTTCTTGCAAACAATGCGATCTACAAAGAAGTATTCGAATCCCAGACGGGTGCGAATGCAGACTTTGATGAATCGAAAGGGGGTGCTTTGTAATGGCTAAAGAAGGCAAGCCCATTCAGATGGGAAGAGGCGGCAGAGGTATGGGACCGATGCCGAAACTCGATCATCCTCTCCGGACATTTGCCAGACTTATAAAGTATTCGTACGGAAGATACCCGATACCTACGGTCATAGTATTCTGCTGCATTATCTTTTCGACTCTTGCACAGATCAAAGGTATGCTTTCTCTTCAGATACTTATCGACGATTACATTAAGCCTTTGTCCCAGTCGCCGAATCCCGACTATTCAGGACTTCTTGAATTTATGGTCTCGATAGGTGTAATGTTTGCGATAGCGGGACTCTGTACATTTGCTTATAACAAGATCATGGTATATATCGCACAGGGAACCATGAGAAAACTTCGTGTCGATCTTTTCACTCACATGGAAAAGCTTCCGATCAGGTATTTCGATACCCATTCACATGGCGATATAATGTCGATCTACACGAACGATATCGATACGACGAGACAGATGATAGCTCAGAGTATCATTCAGCTTACATCAAGTCTTATAACGATCGTCGGAACATTTATCAGTCTTATAAGGTTAAGTCCCAGACTTACTCTTGTATCCGTAGTCATGATATTTATCATGTTCGCTGCGACAAGAGTTATAGCCGGAATATCCTCAAAATATTTCGTCGGACAGCAAAAGAATCTCGGTGCCGTAAACGGATATATCGAAGAGATGATGGAAGGACAGAAAGTCGTTAAAGTTTTCTGCCGTGAACAGATCTGCGAAGACGAATTCGAAAAATTAAACGATGCACTTTATACAAGCGCATCCACTGCGGGTAAGATGATCAACGTTTTGGGACCCGTTAACGGACAGCTCGGAAACTTAAGTTTCGCACTTGTTTCGATCGTCGGCGGATTCTTTGCGATAAACGGTATCGGCGGTTTTTCGATCGGTATGCTCGGAAGTTACCTTACACTAAACAAGAGTGTGAATATGCCAATCATGCAGATCTCGCAGCAGTTTAATACCATAGTCATGGCACTTGCCGGTGCCGACAGAGTATTCAAACTTCTTGATGAGCCTGTAGAAGCCGATGACGGATACGTTACACTGGTCAATGCGAAGAACGTTGACGGAGATCTTATAGAAAGCGAAGAGCGCACGGGCCTCTGGGCTTGGAAGCATTATCATAAAGCTGACGATACAACAACTTATGTTAAACTTACGGGTAATGTTGTTCTTGATGATGTTGATTTCGGATATACCGAAGAGAAGATGGTACTTCACAATATCGATATCTTCGCAAAACCCGGTCAGAAGATCGCTTTTGTAGGTTCTACCGGTGCGGGAAAGACGACCATTACAAATCTTATCAACAGATTTTACGATATCCAGGACGGAAAGATCCGTTACGACGGAATAAATATCAACAAGATAAAGAAAGCGGATCTTAGAAGATCTCTGGGTATGGTATTGCAGGATACACATCTTTTCAGCGGCACCGTTATGGAAAATATAAGATACGGAAAACTTGATGCCACCGATGAAGAAGTCATCGCAGCAGCTAAGCTTGCCAATGCTCACGGATTCATCGAAAGACTTCCTCAGGGTTACAACACTGTATTAAAGGGCGACGGAGCGTCTCTTTCACAGGGACAGAGACAGCTTTTATCCATTGCGAGAGCAGCTATCGCGGATCCTCCCGTTCTTATCCTTGACGAAGCTACAAGTTCCATCGATACAAGAACCGAGAAGCTCGTTCAGGAAGGCATGGACAAGCTTATGAGCGGAAGGACCACTTTCGTTATCGCGCACAGACTTTCCACCGTACGTAATTCGGACTGCATCATGGTACTTGAAGACGGAAGGATAGTAGAGCGCGGTACACATGACGAACTGTACGCTAAAGGCGGTTACTATACAGCACTGATCGCCAG
>CADARM010000083.1 GCA_902790275.1 uncultured Lachnospiraceae bacterium | reverse complement strand
GAAAAATCTTAAAGACGAGCAGAAAAAAGCACAGAAAGACGCTAAGAAACGTGCAAAAGAACTTGCAAAGCAGGAGTCCGATCTTTATGACGAAAACTCGGGCTCGAGCATGTTCGGTGCCATCGTTATCACGATCATTCTCATTATCGTATGGATAGGTATATTCTGCCTTGTTGTCAAACTCGACATCGGCGGAGTCGGTACCAATGTTTTTGCACCTATTTTTAAGAATATCCCCGTAGTCAAGATGATCCTTCCCAAAGATGCGGTCATCGAAACTCAGGATGTTGAAAGTTATTACGGTTATACATCTTTATCCGATGCCGTTGACCGTATCAAACTCCTTGAAACTGAACTTGCAAACGTTTCTGCCGAAAACGAAGTCAATAAAGAGCAGATCGATGCTTTGACTACAGAGATCAACAGACTTAAGACTTTCGAAGCTAATCAGGTGGAATTCGACAGAGTCAAGAACCAGTTCTATCAGGAAGTAGTTTATTCCGAAAAAGGACCCGGTCCCGAAGAGTTTGCAAGATATTATGAATCCATAGATCCCGCAACTGCCGAATATATCTACAGACAGGTTGTTCAGGAAGAGGAAGTGAGTAAAGAGATCGAGGAATATGCTAAAGCGTATTCTTCAATGAAACCCAAGCAGGCTGCGGCTATTTTTAACAATATGACCGATAATTTACAGCTTGCCGCAAAGATCCTCGAAAATATGAACGCGGAAGACCGCGGAAACATCCTTGGAGCCATGAACCCCGATGTGGCAGCCAAGATTACTAAAATAATGGAACCTTAAACTAAAGAATTTTGATTTTCTTTCGATAAAATATGTAGAGATTTTTCTCGAGTATTTTAAGAAAGGAGGAAAATGATGGGTACATCGGGTATTACTAATCTTGTAAATGACTTGAATCTCCTTAACGTTGACATTCCTAAGAACAGCGATTCATCCAACGGTGAATTTGCCAGAACTTTCGAAAATGTTTCACAAAACGGCGATATTGACATTAAGCCCAAGGACATCAACGTAGTCGAAGAACTCAAAACTTCCGATTCTTCCGTAAAAGATAATTATCTTAAGGAAACCAACGGAAAGAAGTTTGAAAACAAAGTTGAATCCGCTGAAAACAATAAAGCCGCTTCAAAAACTAATTCTGTTTCTTCAGATTCCAAAGTTACAAAAACAAATGATATCGAAGTAGAAGAAGATACAGTTGATGCTGCAGATGAAGCAGTAATGACCGTTATCAACGCATATTGCGAAGCATTCGGTTTATCGGTTGATGATTTCAAGACTTTCCTTGAAGAAAACGATATTTCCGCATCAGATCTTCTCGATCCCTCAAAGGTTCAGTCGATCGTAATGCAGCTTAACGGAATTACAGATTCGGTTGATATCCTTACGGATGATGCATTATTCGATTCGATCAAAAATATCGAAGCATTGACAGAGCAGAACATGAATTCTCTTGCCGAAGAATTAAATGTTGATGTGAACGATGTTAAAGATATCATCGATAATGCTATCGCTTCCAAGGAAACATCGGACCTTAAAGTTGCAGCTGAAAGACCTGAAGTTTCCGAAAGCAATGTTAAGACCGAGATCGTTGACCACAAAGTTGTTGAAGCTTCAAACAAAGACAACAATGAAAACATCGAAGAAGCTAAGGTTTCTAACGAAACAAGCAATTTAGAAGTAAAGGAAAGCAGCTCGAAGAACGAAACCGGAAAGAAATCTTCCGACAACGAAGGAAACAATAACTTATCCGGAAATAACGTTTCTGCAAACGATCAGCAGATTCAGAACAATTTACAGATCAACAGTGAAGAAACAATTTCTTATTCCGACAGAGCTCAGGAGATCTACGATCAGATCGGCGAACAGATAAGAAATCTTTCAAGAGATAACATTAACGAGATCGAACTTAAACTTCAGCCCGAAACTCTCGGAACCATTCAGGTAAGGGTTACACAGAGCGAAGGGATGATGAAAGCAGAGTTTGTTACAAACAACGAGAACGTTAAAGCGATCATCGAAGGACAGCTTATCCAGCTTAAACAGGATTTCGAACAGTCGGGAATCAAGGTAAACGAAGTTGAAGTAAGAGTTTCCACAAACGAATTCAATGAGAATACACAACAGGATTCCAGAGACGAAGCAAACGAAAGAGCAGCAAGACCTGCAACGACAAGAAGGATCAATCTTTCGGACGGAATCGAACTTGATGAGATCGATGAGTATGAGGATGATGAAAAGATCGCCGTTGAAATGATGGCGGCAAACGGTAATTCAATGGATTACAGAGCATAGGAGAAAAAATTATGGCATTAACAGCACAATACGTTGACGGAACATTATTACAGCAAAGTCAGCAGGCTTCAAGCGCGCAGAATACCAAAGGCGAAGCAAAAGCCAAAGGTTCGGGCGACCTTGATAAAGACGCTTTTCTTCAGCTTCTTGTGGCTCAGATGAAATATCAGGATCCTTTGGAACCTACTTCCAATACCGAATATATTTCACAGTATGCTACATTCTCCGAACTTGAACAGATGCAGAACATGTCCGGCAACCTTACTTTATCAAGAGCAAGCGAAACGGTCGGCAAAGAAGTTATCATCGAAACGACCGGCGAAAACGGTGAGAGCAAAACCGTTCAGGGCTATGTTGAAAAAGTTGTTTACAACGGATCCAAAGCATACCTTTCAATCGACGGTACACTTTATTCGATCGATGATCTTAAAGAAGTTATTGACGATGAATACCTTGCAGGTTCCAATTCGGTTGAAAAGATTCAGGAAATACTTGAAGGACTTCCCAGAGTTGAATCACTTTCGATGAACGAAGTCGGAAAAGTAGTTGAAGCTTACAACCTTTACGGAAACTTAAGCGAATATCAGTTGTCATTACTTTCTAAAGATACAGAAAGCATCCTTAAGCAGTATGTTGAAAAAGCAAACGAGCTTATGGCAAGCGCACTTGTTGAAGATACTGCAAGTACGGGAGATGCACCTGAAGCGATCGACGAGATCGAAGAGCAGGTTGAAGCTGTAGGAGAGAAAGAAGATTTATAAATCTTTTTCTAATCTTGGAACGGTTTTTGGCCGATAAAAATTATGGTGACAATTAAATATCGATTTCAGGGAGGGTAAGACATGAATATCAACAATTCACAATTCCTTTCCAACCTGCAGATACAGGAAGCCTTATTTAATTCGAAAAGCGTTAACGAAGCAAAAAACGTTAACAGCATTCCTTCAAAAGGTGCAAGTTTTGATGACGTACTTAAAAGAAAGCTCGAAGAAAGCAGAGGGACTTCATCAAACACCGAGGTAAGATTTTCCAAACATGCTATGAACAGACTGGATCTGAGGAACATTTCTCTTACGGACGGTCAGATGGAAAGACTTAATGAAGGTGCCAGAAAAGCAGGCGAAAAAGGAATCAAAGAATCACTGGTACTCGTTGATGAACTCGCATTTATCGTAAATGTTGAAAACAAAACGGTAGTGACTGCGATGGATAAACAAAACAGTGAGGAAAACATTTTTACAAATATTGACGGAGCGGTAATCGCTTAGCCGGACCTTCGGGAAGCTAATATTAAGAGGCAGAAGTTCTCTTAATACCGTCCAAAATAAAATAATGGAGGACAAATATTATGATGAGAGCACTTTACTCCGGCGTTTCGGGGCTTAAGACACACCAGACAAAGATGGACGTTATCGGTAACAATATTGCCAATGTCAATACTACCGCATACAAATCTCAGTCAGTAACCTTTTCGGAACTCATGTATCAGACGACACAGGCAGCTTCCGGACCTAACGCAACGACCGGTACCGCAGGTTTAAACGCTAAACAGATCGGTTTAGGTTCTGTTTCAGGCGCTATTTCCACAGCTATCACAACACCCGGTTCTTCACAGACAACAGGTAACCCTTTCGATCTGAAGATCACAGGTGATTCTTTCTTTATCGTTAACAACGGAAAAGATAACTACTTCACAAGAGACGGTTCTTTCTATGTTGACGCAGCAGGTAACCTTGCTACAACATCCACCGGTTACAATGTAATGGGCTGGGGCGTAGAAGAAGCTACCGGCAACATCAAGCAGGACGTGGTTCAGCCTTTAAGGATCATGAGCCCCGAGAATATGACATATCCCCCTGAAGCTACTTCACAGGCATATGTTTCCGGTATTCTCGACAAGAACGATTCAAATGCCGCATCCAGCGCAGGCAAGACTATTTCCGTTTCCATTTTCGATGGCCTCGGATATGCTTATACAGTAAAATTTGCTATTAAGAATACAGAGTCTGAAGGCGTTTATAACGTTGAAATGACAGATATCCTAAATTCCAACAACGAATCCTTAAAGGATGTTTACAAAGTTGGAAGTATCAAGGATATCGCAACTTTTGGTACAGATCACGTTCAGCAGACAACAACTCTTTACAGCCTGCTTGACGGAGTAACTTATGATTCTTCCACAACGCCCGGTACTTATCATAAGCAGACAAGTTTTTCCGAGACTTTCTCTGATTTCGATGATCAGAAACTTCCCGGTATCGATTATACGGTACCTGCAGGTGCTACATCACCTCAGACACTTGCTCCCGGAGCTACATTTACACTTCAGGGTATCGGTGAACTCAATAAGAGCGATCTTGAAGAAGCATTCGGACTTATCTATGTTACCGATGTAGCCGGAAATTATTATTACTATGATGACGGTGCCGGAAATACATATCAGCTTGGCAACGGAACCGATGCTGACTGGCAGACAGTTCTCGGTAAGACAGGTCTTTCAGGATTTACTGCTTCAATGGATGGAGACGGAAAAGTTACATTCTCATTTGACCAGACATTCAGCGTAGAAGCAAATACTGTATTTGAAAACGGTAATTTTACAAAAGAGATCTCACAGCTTGAAGCTTACGGCCTTGATCCTAACGACACATCGGTTCAGTACGAATTCATGGTTGCTCCTGACGGACAGGCTCAGGTTACAGCTACAGAGACGGTTTCCGGTAATTCACTTATTTTTGATACTGCAACAGGTGAATTCAAATCTATCAACGGACAGGATGCGGCAACACTTGATTTTGCTCAGACAACAACCAACCTTATCGGCGAGCCTGTTGATTTGACACATTTCTCTGATGTATCGATAGACTTTTCCAAGGCTTCGATGTTCAATAACAACGGTACATCGACGATCACTATGGTAAACGGTGATGATAAAGGCCTCGGTTCAGGTAGAAAACTCGGTGAACTTTCCGGTGTTTCAATACAGAACAACGGTATGATCTATGCATCATATGACAACGGCCAGACAAGACTTCTCGGACAGATCGCAGTTGCAAGCTTTGCAAATGCTTCAGGTCTTCAGAAGGAAGGTGACAACCTTTATTCTGCAACACTTAACTCCGGCGAATTCGACGGAATCGGTGTTGATGTTACAGCCGGCGGCGGATACATCTCTACAGGCGTTCTCGAAATGTCCAACGTAGACCTTTCCGCAGAATTTACGGAAATGATCACCACACAGCGTGGTTTCCAGGCTAACAGCCGTATCATTACAGTTTCCGATACGCTTCTTGAAGAACTTGTTAACCTGAAGAGATAATTTAAACTTTTAAACTTGGAGCCGGCATTGCTTTTCGCGGTGCCGGCTTTGATTTTTTGACAGGAGAAATGCATGATTGAAGTTACCAAACTCGACGGCGTCAAAATATTGTTAAACGATCGCTATATCGAAACTGTTGAAGAAACACCAGATACTGTGATTACCTTGTCTACCGGACGCAAGATAATTGTAAAAGAAGGTAGACAAGAGATTAAAAATTTAGTAAAATCGTAGGGAAGGGGATACTATGCAATTTCCCCATAAAAATCATCTATAAGAAGGGCACAAAAAGTGGATTTGGCTTCGATTATCGGCCTTGGCATATGCGTGGCCATGATGCTTATGGGTATCATGACAGGTGATGCGGGTGTTGCCGGTATCAAATATTTCATCGATATTAAATCATTGCTTATCACTTACGGTGGTGCGTTTTTCGCTATTTTGGCTTCCATGTCCATCAAGGATTACTTAGGGGGCTTAAAGAGCTTTCTTTTGATATTCAAATCGCCTAAACAGGATGTTCCCGGCATGATAAGCAAGATCATAGAATTATCCAATGTTGCACGTAAAGAAGGTCTTCTTGCTCTCGAAGAAGTTTCGGGAGAACTTGATGATGCTTTCATGAAAAAAGGAATCCTTCTTATCGTCGACGGTACCGATCCCGAACTTGTAAGAGCGATCATGGAGACTGAACTTGTAAGTACAGAGGAAAGACATAAGAAAAACATCAACTTCTGGTCTGATCTCGGTGCGATGGGTCCTGCCTGGGGTATGATCGGTACTCTTATCGGTCTGGTACTTATGCTCCAGAACCTTTCGGATGCATCATCCATCGGTCCTTCCATGGCCGTTGCTTTGATCACAACATTCTACGGTTCACTTCTTGCAAACTGGATCTGTACACCTACATCAAACAAACTTAAAGCCAATAACGCAACAGAAATACAGTGCAAAGAGATCATGATCGAAGGTCTTCTTTCGATTCAGGCCGGTGAAAACCCCAGAGTAATCGAAGAGAAACTTAAATCATTCCTTGCTCCTTCAGACAGAAGTGCTGCTTCCAGTGAAGAGGGAGGTGAAGAGAATGGCTAAAAAGAAACCCGAAGATCCGCCGCAGGGATCGCCTGCATGGATGGCCACATTCTCTGACTTGATGAACCTTCTTCTTTGTTTCTTCGTTCTTTTGTTCTCAATGTCAACTGTAGATGCGCAGAAATTTGAACTTGTTGCCGCATCTTTTGCAGATACATTTTCGATCTTCACCGCAGGCGGTAAAGCTATCGGTGAAGGAATGCTTATATCAAACGGCGTAAGCCAGTTAAGCAACCTTGACAAGTACATTAATTCCATGGGTAAAGCCGAAGATTCCGAAAAGATGATCAACGACGCTCTTGAAGAATACGAGGCTCAGGCTCTTCAGGCGAGCGAGGAAATGGCTGAACTTATCGAGGAAGCTTTGGAAGAAGAAAACATAAGTGAAGAGGTCGGTGTTGAATTCAATTCACAATACGTACTTCTTACCATGAACGGTGCGCTTTTATTTAACTCGGGCGATGCGAGGCTTAAAGAAGAATCCCTTCCTTTAATGGCTCAGATAGCAAGAATACTTGAAAGATATTCCGAAGGCATCATCGAGGTTGAAGGACATACGGATAACGTTCCGATGAACGGAGCAAAGTATTCCGACAACGATGAATTATCAAGCGCCAGAGCGATAAGCGTTTTCAGATACCTTGTAGACAATACGGATATCGATCCAGCCAGAATAAAACATTCGGGTCGCGGAGAATACGTTCCCATAGCTGACAATTCTACAGCAGAGGGACGTGCACTTAACAGGAGAGTTGAAATAAAAATATATAATTTCTACAGTACGAATTACTGATTTGGGGAGTGAAAATGAAGAAAAACTTATTAGGAATACTCATTCTTGGACTTACATTTGTTAACATCGTCATTTCGGGATTCACATTATTCACCGTAATGACGACCAATCAGAAAACGGCAAAAGTTGTTTCCGATGTAGCAAATGCCATCAGTATCGATCTTGGTACCGGTTCTTCCGAAGGGGAAGTTGCGGAGGCGGTTCCTATCGAAGATATCGAGACATATTCCATACCTGATAAGATGACGGTTGCATTAAAGCCTTCGGCAGGAGATGACGAGGCTCATTTTTGTATGGTAACTGTATTCTTCTCGATCAACACAAAGCATAAAGATTACAAAAAATACGGTGCTACCATTTCCGATAAGGAAAACCTCTTCAGAAGTATAATTAATGACGTTATCTGTCAGTATACTGTCGAAGATGCAAGAGTATCACAGGATGAGATGAAAAAAGAGATATTAAAGAAAGTACAGGAGAAATATTCAGGCTCCGATTTTATCTTTGATGTATCTTTCAGCGATATAGTTTTCCAGTAATCGCATAAATTTGCCTAAGGCAAAAATTTTCGGCGGAAGGAGGGAGACTTTGTGAGCGAGGTTTTATCGCAAAATGAAATAGACAATCTGTTAAAGGCATTAAACAGCGGTGAAATTGACGTTGACGTAATGAAGGATACCAATGACGGTTCCGTTAAGAATTACGATTTCAAACGCCCTTCAAAGTTTTCCAAAGAACACCTTCGTACGCTCGAACTTATCTTTGATCATTACGGAAGGCTTTTGTCAACAAACCTTCCCGTTTATTTAAGAAAGAACGTTCAG
>CADARM010000082.1 GCA_902790275.1 uncultured Lachnospiraceae bacterium | reverse complement strand
CGGGAACATAGATCTCTTTAACGATAGTCTTACCTTCGATGGCTTTAGCCACACCGTCAACGGCTTTTGCTTTTGCAAGTGCGCTGTCTTTATCTTCTGCTTTAAGAAGTTCAACAACACCCTTGACCTTACCGTTAACCTGAACACCGATCTCGATAGTATCTTCATTCAGAGCGGCCTCATCGAATACAGGCCATTTCTCGAATGCTATCGTATTGTCATGACCGAGAACCTGCCAGATCTCTTCACCGATGTGAGGACAGATACATGAAAGCATCTTGATAAATCCTTCAGCATATTCCTTGGGACATGTACCCTTAACTGTCTCATTCATGAAGATCATCATCTGAGCGATGGCTGTATTGAACCCGAGTGTTTCGAAGTCGGATGTAACTTTCTTTACAGTCTGGTTGTATACCTTTGTAAGTCTGTCATCAGTATTCTCTGTTATATTTTCAGCATTTGTAAAGTAATTCCATACTCTGTTAAGGAACTTTCTTGCGCCTTCAACACCCGATGAACTCCAGGGCTTGCTTACTTCCAAAGGTCCCATGAACATTTCATAAAGTCTTAATGTATCTGCGCCGTAATCTCTTACGATATCGGAAGGATTAACAACGAATTCGGGGAATCTCTTACCCATCTTGATACCGTTTTCACCAAGGATCATACCCTGATGAACAAGCTTTTTGAATGGTTCTTTTACAGGTGAGATGCCTTCGTGGTAAAGGAAACGGTTCCAGATCCTTGAATACATAAGATGACCGACAGCATGCTCGGGACCGCCGATATAAAGGTCAACGGGAAGCCAGTGCTTCAAAAGCTCGGGATCTGCGATAGCCTTATCATTGTTGGGATCGATATATCTCATGTAATACCATGACGATCCTGCCGAACCGGGCATTGTAGATGTTTCTCTCTTGCCCTTTACCCCGTTCTTCTCATATACTTTCCACTCTGTAGCATTTTCAAGAGGAGCCTGTCCGTTCTTGCCCTTGTAATCCTCAAGTTCGGGAAGTACCAGAGGAAGCTCATCATCATCAAGAACATGAATGTTGCCGTCTTCGTCGTACCATACGGGAACGGGCTCTCCCCAGTAACGCTGACGTGCAAAGATCCATTCACGGAAGTGATAATTTACGGTTCTCTTTGCAACACCCATCTTTTCAAGTTTCTGAGTGATCGCTTCTTTTGCATCCTCAACAACCATTCCGGTAAATTCCTCGGAATTGATAAGTTTGCAGCCTTTTCCGAGATAATCATGTTTTTCAAATGCACATTCGCTTACATCTCTTCCGTCGATAACCTGGATCATGTCGATATTGTGAGCGATTGCATATTCAAAGTCTCTCTGATCGTGTGAAGGCACGGCCATAACAGCACCTGTTCCGTAATTTGCAAGAACGAAATCGCCGATGAACATACGGACTTCTTTTCCGTTAACGGGGTTGATACATGTTACACCCTTAAGTTCGCAGCCGGACTTTGTCTTGTTAAGTTCGGTTCTGTCCATATCGTTCTTCTTTAATGTTTCATCGATATAAGCCTGAACCTCTTCTTTATTCTGTATTCTGGGCATTAAATCTTTTACGATCTGTCCGTCGGGAGCAAGTACCATAAAAGTAATACCGTAGATGGTTTCGATACATGTTGTATAGATCGAGAATTCACCGCCGCCTACGATCTGGAACTTAACTTCAACACCTTCGGAACGTCCGATCCAGTGTCTCTGCATATCCTTTGTCGATTCGGGCCAGTCTATCTCGTCAAGGCCTTCAAGAAGTTCGTCAGCAAATGCAACCTGATCGATAACCCACTGCTTCATATTCTTTCTGACAACGGGAAATCCGCCACGTTCGGACTTACCGTCGATTACTTCGTCGTTTGAAAGAACGGTACCGAGTTCCTCGCACCAGTTTACGGGCATATCGATAAGCTTGGCATAACCTTTTTCATATAATTTCTTAAAGATCCACTGTGTCCATTTATAGTAAGAAGGATCGCTTGTTGCAATCACCTTTGACCAGTCGTAATCGAAACCGAGTTCTTTTAACTGCTTTGAGAAAGTTTTGATATTCTCCTGTGTGAATCCGTTGGGATGATTACCTGTGGTCACGGCATACTGCTCTGCGGGAAGGCCGAAAGAATCGTATCCCATGGGATGAAGTACATTGTATCCCTGCATTCTCTTCATTCTTGAAGAAATATCGGTTGCCGTATAGCCTTCGGGATGACCCGCATGAAGACCTACGCCCGAAGGATAAGGGAACATATCGAGAGCATAGAATTTAGGCTTGGAAAAATCCCAAACATCCGTCTTGAAAGTCTCGTTCTCCTCCCAGTATTTCTGCCATTTCTTTTCGATTTCATGATGATTGTAACTTCTGCTCATAACATCCTCGTTTCATATATGAAAAATTCTTTGATATCAACTTCTATATTTTAAGTATGTGTAATAAAAAAGTCAATCAAAAAGCCTTTTATTAAGGTCTTTTAAATAAAATGTCCATGCCAAGATCAAAAATCGGGATGTTCCTCGGAATATCCGCACTGAGGGAAACATGAAAGGAATGATATATCATCTTCGGAAAGTTTAAAATCAAAGATATCCATATTTTCTTTCATTCTCCCTATACTGCTTGCCTTGGGTATCGAAGGGATACCCCGCTGATAGAGAAATCTTAAAAGTATCTGTGCATTGGATTTCTTATACTTTTCGGCCAGTAATGATATTCTCTCATCGTTTATCAACCTCGCTCTGCCCAATGGGCTCCAAGCCTGAGGAAGGATATCTTTTTCTTTAAGATAATCAAGCGTATATTCCTGCATATAGCCGACATGAAGTTCAAGCTGATCGACCATCGGTTTTATCTTTACTTCATTAAGCATCGGATTTAAATGATGAGGAAGGAAATTCGAGACACCGATGGCTTTTATAAGGCCGGAATTATAAAGATCTTCCATTACAGTCCAGCCTTCAAGCACCTTGGAAAGCCAGTGGGGATCATTTCTGTCATCTTTGGGCCAGTGTATAAGATACATGTCAAGATAATCGGTCTTAAGGTCTTTTAACGAATCATCAAAAGATCTTTTTATATCATCTTTCGAAAGCATGGAAGGCCAGACTTTTGAAACAAGGAAAAGATCCTTTCTGTCTGATCCGTATTCCGACAAAGCTTCTCCTATTTCTTTTTCATTACGGTAAAAACTTGCGGTATCGATATATCTGTAGCCCGCTTTCAATGCTTCTTTTATAACATCCTTACCGCCTTTTGCGGTCGAAAGGTATGAACCGTATCCTACAGCAGGAATCCTGATCCCGTTATTTAAAACAAACTCTTCCATACATTTTCCTTTCAGTCAATAAAAGAGGCCCTGTAAAGGCCTCTTTTATCATATGATCAATAATTATCTCTATTCAACATTACCTTCGGCAACCTTATCTGCTCTTTCCTTAACTTCAGCATCCTGAATATCGGAAGGAGCCTGTTCATAACGAACAAATTCATATTCGTAATCACCGCGGCCACCGGTCATTGAACGAAGATCTGTACAGTATCCGAAAAGACTCATCATAGGGATATCTGCTTCGACTACAGTCTTTCCGCCGCCTGCAGGGTTCATACCGAGAACTCTGCCTCTCTTCTTGTTGAGATCGCCCATTACATCACCCGTAAATTTATCGGGAACAGTAACCTTAAGGTTTGCGATAGGCTCAAGAAGGATGGGTCCTGCTTCCATGAATCCCTTCTTAAATGCCTGAATAGTAGCCATCTTGAATGCCATTTCCGAAGAATCTACAGGATGGTAAGATCCATCATAAAGGATAGCCTTAACACCGACTACGGGATAAGCAGCGAGAGGTCCGCGAAGAACGGATTCCTGAAGTCCTTTTTCAACTGCAGGGAAGTAGTTCTTGGGAACTGCACCGCCGACAACTTCTTCTTCGAATACATAAGGAGTTTCGAGATCTCCCGAGCTTTCGAAACGCATCTTAACGTGACCGTACTGTCCGTGTCCGCCCGACTGTTTCTTATATTTGTATTCCACATCGGATTTCTTCTTGATAGTCTCTCTGAAAGCTACCTTCGGCTTTGTAAGATCGATCTTAACTTTATATTCGTTCTCAAGTCTGGACTGAACAACGTCAAGATGAAGATCACCCATACCGTAAAGAAGCATCTGCTTGTTTTCGGAATCGTTTACAGCCTTAACGGTAAGGTCTTCATGCATGATCTTCTGAAGTGACTGAGCGATCTTGTCAACATCACCCTTATTGACTGCATGATATCTCTTGTATGTGTAAGGTTTGGGAAGATCAGCTTTACCGAATCTGATAATATGTGTCTTTGTAGAAAGAGTATTACCTGTTCTTGCAGCCGTGATCTTAGCCAGAGCACCGATATCGCCGGCATGAAGTTCTGCAACTTCAATGGGTTTGTTACCCTGAAGAAGATAGATCTTGCCGATCTTCTCTTCTACCTGCTTTTCATCGTTATACATAAGGTCATCTGTCTTTAATACACCGGACATAACCTTGATGAGCGAATACTTGCCGATGAAAGGATCGACGATGGTTTTGAAGATATAAGCTGATTTTGTCTTTGCAAAATCGTAGTTTGCTTCAAATACTTCGTTAGTCTTTAAGTCGATACCTGCAACAGTTCTTGTATCGGGTCCGGGTAAATACTTAACGATATCGTCGAGCAGTGTATAAATACCCTGGCAGAGTATATTTGAACCCATTGAAATGGGAACGATGCTGCAATCGTTAACGGATACTCTTAAAGCCTGACGGATCTCGTTCTCAGAGAATGTTTCGCCGCCGAAGTATCTGTCCATAAGTTCTTCGCTTGTTTCAGCAACAGCTTCCATTAAAGTATCTCTGTATTGTTCAAGATATTCCTTGTTGGCATCGGGAATATCACATTCTTTTACTTCCTTGCCTTCCCATCTGTAGCCCTGTTCAGCGATAACGTTAACATAGCCTACGAACTTTTCATTTTCTCTTATGGGAAGATGGAAAGGAGCGATCTTCTTTCCGTAAAGAGCTGTAAGATCTTCGACAACCTGTCTGTAAGAAGCATTGTCGATATCCATATCGGTTACAAAGAACATTCTTGGAAGCTTATACTTCTCACAAATATCCCATGCTCTTTCGGTTCCGACTTCAACGCCTGCCTTACCGGAAACAACGATAATTGCTGCATCTGCTGCAGAAGCTGCTTCTTCGGCTTCGCCTACGAAATCAAAGAATCCGGGAGTATCCAAAATATTGATCTTGGTTCCGTTCCATTCAACGGGAATAAGAGAAGTAGAAATTGAAATCTGTCTCTTGATTTCTTCTTTGCCGTAATCACTGACAGTATTTCCGTCCGCAATCTTACCCATTCTTGAAGTAAGACCTCCAAGATAAGCCATTGCTTCGGCGAGTGAAGTCTTTCCCGAACCTCCGTGACCGAGCAAACAGACGTTTCTGATCTTATCAGTTGTGTAAATATTCATGTTGTAACCTCCGAGTTTTTATTTGGGGTTAAAATAAAAAATCCCCTCTAATTAAAAATCAACCCCACTTAGTATATTTTACTAAAAAAGGGTTGATTATACAATCTTTAATATATGTTTTGTACAAAAAATACGATTATTAAGAAAAATAATTGTTAAATATCACAATTTAAGATTTTAGTTCTTGGAATACTGTTCTACGGTATCGTAGATCTCAATACGTTTCATATCCATCTCGGGCATTCCGATAAATATTCCTCCGTACTGGAAAGTAGAATCGGATTTGGTAATTCTTACGATCTCAATAAAAGCATGGATAACATCTTTGTTCCACAAAGTAAGGTCCGCATCATATACGGCGCCTATCGTAAGGGCTTCATTACAGTAAAAGCCGATACCGGAAGTGGAAACATCGAAAACATCAATGGTAATTTCAAAAGGTTCGGTCTGATCCAGTCTTTTTACAAAGAGTTTGGCATCAAGTTCGATTCTTTTGGACTTTCTTCTTTCGTTCATTAATACTACCCCTCCGTTCATTTATATTTTAAGTGTTTAAAAAATTTGTGTCAACAAATACTTTAAAAGGCTAAATATTGTGTTATAATTTACGATATATAAATCAGAGGATATTTTTATGAGAATCGGCGCTTATGAATTAAGTTCTCAATTAAATATTTATTCGAAGTTCAATTCCGCATCCATCAGGCAGGCTGAAGCAAGCGAGATAAAGCCCGAAGCGGTCAAGGCTCCGAAAGAAGAAGCAAGCGTAGCTCTTTCGTTAAACGGCAAGGAGTATATGCTTGGTGCTTCATATTCAAAATACTCCTCTTCTCCCGTTGTTTTAAATTCTCAGGTTCCCAAACTCGACGACTTCTCTCTGGTATCCGCCAAAGAAGACAAGATCGTTTCAAGAGTAAAGAATACCGAAGAGCCGAATTACAAAGAGATAATATCCGATGAAAAGATGGACGGATTTTTAAAGAAAGCTTTCAGATTATATGATTCAGAATAAAATAAAAACACCCTTCGGGGTGTTTTTTATATGTATTCAAACGCATTTTTTATCCAGGATATCTCTTCGCCTTTGATCGCGATAACATCAAATCTTATTTTGGCATCATCTTTTATATTTCTGATCATTCTGTAATAATCGCTGACCTTGCAGATCTTTTTGATCTTTCTTATATCTACCGCTTCCTCCGGAAAACCCATCGCGTTCGATCTTCTGAACTTCACTTCGACAAAGACCAGATAGTCAGAGTCCCTGCAGATAAGATCTATCTCGCCGATCTTACACCGAAAATTCTTTTCAAGTATCTTTATATTCTGTTTTTCGAGATATTCTAAAGCCATGCTCTCATATCCCGTTCCGGTACTTCTTTTATTAATGACGGATCACCTCGTTACTTCTGCTTTGCTCTAATCTTATCCATGGCATCGACAAATACAAGGATCTGGGCTACGACCTCGTACAACTCAGGAGGGATCTCCTGTCCGATCTCAAGTCTCGACAATGTATCCGCCAGTTTTGAATCCTTGTGAACCGGGACTTTATTCTCTTTTGCCTTTTCTATGATCTTATCGGCTAAAGCGCCCTGGCCTGAAGCTATGACTTTCGGCGCTGTATCGTCGTTCGGATCATATTCAAGCGCAATGGCCTGCCTTATTTTCTTCTTTTCCATAATCTATGCCCTTACATCGAATCTGTAGAATCCGATCGCATCCTTTTTCTCTTCGTTCTCTTCTTCAAGCAGTACTTCCGGAGCCGTACTCTTCGTATTAAAGGAATTGGTTACCTTAAAGCCGAGATCTTCAAGTTTTTCGTTAAGCATGTCTATATGTTTTTCAATAAATAAAAGTGTATCTTCATCGGGAAGCGTGAAATCGGTCGAAAGATTCTTGCCCTGGTTAAGTTTTACATAGACTTCCACTCTTCCGAGATTCTTCATATCGAGCCTTAATACAGCCGATACGTTATCGGGATTCTCCAGAAGATTTCTTTTATTTGCATACACATAAAGATCGCCGGTATTTGAACGGTTATTAAGCAATACCGGAAACTGAACATAAGGCGTCAGGTCATTCAGTGTCTGTAAAAACTGAACATTTTCCTTAAACCCGTTAACCGTCTGGGTAAGTGTTTCGCTTCCTTTGACGGTGTTCTGCATGGATTCGATTATCCTATCCGTATTTTCCAATACCTTGTTGTAATGGTTGTTTAAGGATTCGGAATCTTTTATCTCGTTGGGTTCAAGGAGCCATTTCTCGGAAAACTTATCCGTGAGCGATTCTTTGAAAAGTTCCGATTTGATAAGATCCTTCTTTAAAGAATCGGGTACGTTCTCATCCTTTAATACGGAATCGAAAGTTCTTAAAAGCTCTTCAAGATCGATCTTTTCGCCATTCGAAAGCTTATCCAGGATCTCGTTGCCGAACACATTGTCTTTGGTTATCATTGAATTAAGGTTATCAAAATCCTTGTTCGTCAAAGTGATCTGTTCACTTAATTCAACGCTTCCGACATTGCTTTTCATCGCTTCGATATCGCCTTTTGACAATAAAGAATCATCTTCAAGATCCGAGATTATGTTTTTAACCACTTCAGGTGAATTTTTTAGATTCTCTTCCGCCTGAACATTCTGCTCCTGCATCGGAACATCCTTATTCTCGGATAATACCTCCCCTTCTTTTCCATCTGACAGGAGGGATTCGTTCTGAAGGCCGAGGTCGCCCAAAGAAACGGAAACTTCTGTCTTACCTTCCGTTGAAGCATCGATAAAATCAGAAGCCATCTTTATGGCACCTGAAAGATCGGTATCCGCTTTGGCCGCAAGTTCGAGAGGTATCTGATTGATAACCGTATTTATGGAATCCGAGATCTTACTTTCAAAATTATAAACGGCATCGAACTTTGCGATATTATCTGCATTAAGTTCAAG
>CADARM010000081.1:8495-16556 GCA_902790275.1 uncultured Lachnospiraceae bacterium | reverse complement strand
AGGCTCACCCCGCTGATGGAGCCGGGCAGGGTCTGATCAAAAGGATCTTTGAGATCTCATCCAGTGAAAATCCCATGTCCTGCAATCCGATGAGTGCCTCGACAAGTCTGAACTGGTCGGGAGAGTAGTAACGGTATCCGGTGTTTTCATCGATCCAGACGGGTTTTATGACATTCTTTTTCTCATATACGTGAAGAGCTTTTACGGACACACCTGCCAGTTTGGCGAGCTCGCCTATCTTTAATAATTTATCGCCTTCGTTTTCCATTTATTTTTCCTCTGTAAAGACTTCTTCAAGGCGCTTTGCACTTGAAACATTGCCTTTCATCCCGTTCAATCCCGCATTTACGCACATGATGCTTTTCATTATCTCGCCGCGGTACTGCGTGATCTTTGCGAGTTCGGCATAATCATTTATCCCTGTACCCATCATACTATTTCCGAAAAGCAGTAGCAACAGGTATCCGAGATTACCCGAGATTATGTTAAAGAAAGAAGACCAGGCGGTGAGAGTATGGGCTTTTACGTTTTCTTTCATTATCGTTTTGCTGGCTTCTTCGATCTTTTTAAGCACGATCTCTTCGCCTTCGAATACGTTGATCGCATCGGAAGATTCAATGATCGGTACGATCCAGTTGGTGTAATCGGCATAGGATTCCTGAGCTTTTTTCCTGTAGAGAGGTATCTTTTTTATGATGACAACGCTGCTTAATATAAAGAAGGGAACCGTCACGAGAATTGTCAAAAGATACAGTCTGGAGTTTAAGATCACAAGGACAACGGACGAAAGAAGCATATTAAACGATGCGATCGCAACATGCATGAAGTTTATCGGAGTCGTCAGATAGTCGTTTACTCTGTCGACATCGTTGTTAAGTCTTGTGACCCAGTCGCCGGGCGAGTATTTTTCCATTCCGGTCCCGGTCCTTGAAAGCATATTGTTTAAAAGCTTTTCCCTGAGCTTTTTCTGTAAGAGCATATCGGCTTTTATGGAGACCGTGGCCCAGATTGAAACGTTGTATCCGAAAAGAAGGACGGATAAAAGAAGGAATATTCCGAAGGTACGTAAAAGATCAGCACTGTTTCCCTGCTCCGACAGACGGATAAAAGATTCAAGAATGTTTGCTTTTAAAACGGCGCTTAGAAAATCAAAAGGGAGACGCAGTAAAAGAATGCCGGTAAATAATCTTATAAGCCCGAGATCCTTTAAGATCTTAAAAACCGATTTATTCATTTCTGCCTCCTTTCTTATATACTAAGCTTCGATAAGTTTTCCGTCTTTCATCATAAAGATACGGTCATATCCGTTTAAGTGTTCCCTTCGGTGAGTCACGTGGATCACGGTTTTGTCCGAAGTGAAACGATTGATGGCTTCAAGGACCGATGCGGCGTTTTCACCGTCGAGTGCCGAGGTCGGCTCGTCCAGTAAAAGTATACCGGCATCTTTAAACATGGCTCTGGCGATGGCGATCCTCTGTGCCTGTCCTCCGGAGAGTTCGTCCGCACGGTCTCCGAGATAAGTATTAAGTCCATCGGGAAGAGAATCCGTCCACTTTTTAAGATTCGCGGCTTCAATGATCTTTTCTATCCTTTCTTCATCGTGATCGTGTCCCATCGTGATGTTGTCAATTATCGAAAGCGGTAAGAGCATTGGCGACTGCATGACGACGGATACTTTTTTGATGATCCCTTCGGGGTCCTTTTCGCCGTCGACGTTTATTTCTTCCGAAGTCGGAATGTTCAGTCCCGCGATCATCTTTAAAAGCGTGCTTTTTCCGCATCCGCTCTCACCGATGATGCCGACTTTTTCGCCGTCTTTAACGGTGAGAGAGAGATTTTCGAAAACATAAGCATTTTCATATTTAAAAGAAACGTTTTCCAGTTTGATCATTTTTTTCTCCTGAAAGGTTTATGAAATATCGATACGCGAAAGATTGGTCGTAAATACTTTAAAGTTTGCAAGCCAGTTCGGCAGGTTCATTATCGCCGAAGTCAGGCTTGACTGAAGGTATAAAAAGACGATTAGTGTTCCGAGAAGAATGTCGCCGCGGATCACCATCAAAGCTCCGACGAGTAAAAGGATTAAGAGCGGGATCATCGACATTATCCCGGAAAGCGTATTGTATAAGGCACTGCGTCTTCCCATTTTCTGCCACTGTTTTTTCCAGGACTCGAAGCTTTCGTTGTATGCTTTCATGCTAAGTTTTTCACCGCCGAATATCTTTACCGAATAAAAAGCATGAATGACCGAGTAAGCTACTTTGTTCATGCGGTTCTTTTCGTTCTGCGCTTTTGACACGATCCCCGAAAGACTTCTGCTCGAAAAGAAAACATATATAAGGATAAGAAATGTCGGGATCAAAAAGACCAGGGTCAAAAATACATTCTTAAAAAGAAGAAAGACCGTGGCCAGAAAAGCCATAAAGAGCATACCCGTTATATCAAAGAAAGTGTTTGAAAGGTAAGTGTTTGCCTGCGAGAGCTCGTTTTGTGCTATCGACATGGCCGATGCGGTATCGAGAGTATATTTTTCTTTTAAAGAGCGCTCCAGAAGTTTTTTCGCATATCCCATTCTTAAAGAATGTGCCATTTTTTCCGCCGTGAGCCTTCCGACATACTGATTTAAAAGAAGCGTAAAAGCGTTGGAGACAATAAAACATGCGGCCGTAATGATAAAAGACAGGGTTATGGCGGATCTGCTCTCGATATTATTGACGAGTTTTCCTATTAAATTGGCAAAAAACATCTGGGAAAGATTCGATAATAAAGCGGCCAGAACCGAAAATGCGACCCAGAACTTATTTCTTTTTATTAAAATAAGCAAAACCGACATGTTTTTTCCTCCTTTATGCGAAGTATAAACTCGGTCCCAAGGGACGAGTCAAGTCCCAAACAGCGCATTATTTTTTTATAACTTGCAAAAAAAATAAAAAGGCGTATTATATGAAACATTGGATAGAAGGTTTTTAACTGTGGTGTTATTTTTGGAGATGAAATGGAAGCATACAGTGTTTTTAAAGATCTCGCGATAATCATAATTGCAGCAAAGCTTTTCGGTATAATCGCCAGAAAATGCAAAGCTCCTCAGGTTGTCGGAGAAATAATTGCAGGTCTTGTGATCGGACCCTGTCTTTTGGGATGGGTTCAGACAAACGACTTTATATTGCAGATGGCGGAGATCGGTGTAATCTTACTTATGTTTTCCGCAGGTCTTGAGACAAATTTAAAAGATCTCGTAAAAACGGGACCTATGGCATTCGGAATAGCATGTTCCGGAGTAGTTATCCCTCTTGCGGGCGGAACACTTCTTTATCTTTGTTTTTACGGATTTGAAGCACTTAAGACTTCTCCCGATCACTTTTTCAAGGCTTTGTTCATCGGAACGATCATGACTGCGACAAGCGTAAGCATCACGGTAGAGTCGCTTCGTGAGATGGGTTATCTGAAAGGAAAGATCGGAACGACGATCCTTAACGCAGCGATCATCGATGACGTTATCGGTATGGTCGTACTTACCGTCGTTATCGGTTTTTACGATTCTGCGGCAAAGCCCATTACGGTCGTTTGCAATACGGTTCTTTTCATGTGTATCTCGATCGTCGGCGGATTCTTTGCTTACAGGATCTTCAAGAAAGTCGATCAGAGATATCCTCACTCAAGGAGGATCACGATCGCCGGTCTGGCATTCTGCCTTATCATGGCATACTGCGCAGAGAAATATTTCGGTATCGCAGATATCACGGGTGCGTACCTTGCGGGCATCATCCTCTGCAATATCCATGATTCCGAGTTCATCGCAAGAAGAATGGATATCAATTCATACGTACTTTTCGGACCGATCTTCTTTGCAAGTATCGGACTTAAGACAAACATAAAGAACATAAACGGAGAGATACTTCTTTTCTCGCTCTGCTTTGTGGCCGTAGCGCTTCTTACAAAGATCATCGGCTGCGGACTCTTCGCAAGGATCTGCAAGACCCCGATGAAGCACGCGTTAAAGATCGGTGTCGGAATGATGACGAGAGGCGAAGTTGCCCTGATCGTTTCGCAAAAGGGTATGAACGTCGGACTGCTCGACCCCGTTTATTTCACAGCAGTCATCCTTTTGATCATCACTTCTTCGGTATTAACCCCGATCCTTTTGAAAGTATTGTATTCAAAATGGCCTGAAGTTGAGGAAAGTGCAGATCAATAAACTATATCATCTGTTTTTTGTGTTGTTTTTTTGCAAGAAATTCTTCGATTGCCAAAGAAACAACACGATTAAGAGAAATATTGTTAATTGCGGCATATTCTGAAGCTTCTTTGTGCAAAGCGGGAGTAGTACGAATATTAAAACTGCCGGTATATTCTTTTTGGGGTTCTTTGCCGATCTTGGCACACAGTTCCAGATAGTTATCTATACTGTCATGAAAAGAAGAAGTCAACTCTTCAATAGAGTGACCGTGAAAGTTTAAAGAATCCGAGATTCCAAATACTTCTCCGACAAAAATATTATCGGTCTCATCGTAACCGATGATCGCTCTGTATCCTTTGTAATTCATCATATCCGATTTCATTTAAATATCCTCACTTTCCCCTATTTAAATAATAAATACCTTAGTTTTTTCAATTTGATATTTGTATAATTCTTTTCCGGGGTGGGGCCCGTCAAACTGGAGAATTCTTTTTGTCTTATTATGCACGTAGCCTATTCCGGAGCCTCTTCCTCCTTGAAACTTGGTACAATCACATTTGCTCATTAACGAATCAAGTTCTTTTACGGTAAAGTTTCTGGGATAAGGTTTTCTGAATAGTTTTTCCAAAAGTTCTTTCTTTTTAGGCATATTACTCCTTTTTGCAACTACTATTCAGTTGCAATTATTATAGTTCAAAAATAACAGTGTTTCAATATTTTTAATGAGATTGATCAAAGATTAAGTTCAGAAATGAACAATAAAAAATGATTGTGTTAAAAATGTGGGTTTAAGGGAAATACATAGAAATTTAGAATGGACATATTTTAGCATGTGAATAAATCAAAATCAAGGGAAATAATCAAGTCTCCAATCCTTTTGAAAGTGCTTTATTCAAAATGACCTGAACTTGAGGATTGAAAGATTATCAAAAGCACTGGATGTTCCTGTTGGGGAGTTATTTATTGAAGAAAAAGATGATTGAAAGAAAAGATGTAAAGTGTTACAAAGGACGGTTTTCCTTATTAATTATTTATTTAACTGTCGCAATGAACATGTATTTACGATAATATGTTGAAAAAGAAGTTCTTGGATATTAAAATGACCTTATTACTCTTAAGGTCATTTTTTTACGGATTATATTAATGAAGAAAAATCAATTCTGGACATTCAGATATACTCTTATAAATATTCTTTACTTTGTCGCCTTCTGCACGATCCATGCATACGCAGGTGTTTTCCTTCTTGATAAAGGATTTACCAACACGCAGGTCGGACTGGCCCTGGCGATATCAAATATCCTGTCGGTTTTCGGACAGCCTTTTGTTGCGGGGATAATCGATAAAGGAAAGGTACTTACCAACAGGCTTACGGTAATGTTTTCCTCGCTGTTTTTACTTATCGGTTCACTTGTTCTTATTTTCGTAAACACCGAAAAAGTACCTATCTTTGCGATATTTGTTTTGATGTACACGGTTCAGTTTGTGTATCAGCCGATAATGATCGCAATGAACTTCGAATATGCGAAAGCAGGCTGCAAGATCAATTTCGGTCTGGCCAGAGGAATGGGTTCCGCGGGCTTTGCGGTAACAAGCTTTTTCCTCGGAAAAGCGGTCGAGAATTACGGAACAAATATCATCTTATATGTGACGATCGCTGCTATGGCACTCATGGTTTTGATCGTTTTCCTGTTTAAAAAACCTGTGGGTGAAAATGTAAAAGCAGAGATCGAAAATACAGAAGATAAAAAAGAAAACGAAGGCGGCGGATTCTTCGCTTTCATTAAAAAATATCCGTTCTTCATGGTATTCTTACTCGGTGCGGCATGCTGCTTCTTTGCACATAACATGATCAACGATTTTATGATCCAGATCATAAGGAGCCTTGGCGGCAACGAGACACAGCTTGGATATGCGACGTTTTTACAGGCGATCCTTGAATTACCTGTGATGGCACTCATAGGATTTGTGTTAAAGAAGATAAGCGAAAGACATATGCTTGTCTTTTCCGCGGTTTCTTTCTTTATAAAGACGGCGATCCTTATCTTTGCGACATCGATGTTCGGAATGTATGTAAGCCAGTCTTTCCAGATGTTCGCATATGCCGTATTCATTCCGACCGCGGCTTATTTTGCGGATCATATGATGAAAGAAAACGACAAGGTAAAAGGCCAGGCATTTATCAATTCTTCGATAACGCTAGGCGGAGTGTTCAGTAATCTTGTATGCGGAAAGATACTCGATGCTTTCGGCGTAAAGGCGATGCTCGGCGTGGGTGTTTCGGTCTGTCTTGTCGGTGTTGCGATAGTTATGATCGCAGTCTATCCGATGATGAAAAAGATACCGAAGACTGCGGAATAAGATTATAAAAGGAAAAAGATATGGAAATCTGGGACGTTTACGATATCAACAGACAAAAGACCGGGAAAACAATGAGACGCGACGAGGAATTTGCCGGGGACGCATATACCTGCGTGATGCATGTCTGCATTTTCAATTCCAGGGGCGAGATGCTCATTCAGCAGAGACAGTCTTTCAAAAAAGGCTGGCCGAATAAATGGGATCTTTCCGTCGGCGGTCATACCGAAGCGGGCGAGACCCCTCAGCAGAGTGCAGAGAGGGAATTGTGGGAAGAACTTGGGATAAAAAGAGATTTTACCGGTGTAAGACCTCATTTTACGATCAGTTTCCCCCACGGCTTTGACGATTATTTTTTCATTGAAGAGGATGTAGATATCGAAAGCCTCACTCTTCAGGAAGAAGAAGTTCAGGCTGTAAAATGGGCCACAAGGGATGAGATAAAAAAGATGATAGAAGACAGGGATTTTATAGAATACTTTCCGAGTCTCATCGATCTTATCTTTGATTCGAGAAAAAGCTACGGCGCACATATGGACGAGCCGGGCGAGTTTGTAAAATAAGAATTGCCCCTGTCCCCGGGGAATACATTATATTGAAGAAGAGAAAATATGAGTAAGAAAATAGCGATAATCGGTGGCGGCGTTGCGGGTTTATCCGCAGGAATATACGCACAGCGCGCCGGATACGAAACAGTTATATATGAGAAAAACTCCGTGCTCGGCGGAAGTTTGAGCGGCTGGTATCGAAACGGATACGGGATCGACAACTGCCTTCACTGGCTTACGGGCACGGCAGAAAACACTCCCACCAACGAAATGTGGAAGGATCTCGGTGTCCTTAACGAAGAGACAAAGATCGTTCAGAGACCTTATCTTATCTCATCGGAAACCAACGGAGTACGCGTGACACTCTGGAGAGATACCGAAAAGACGAGACAGGAAATGCTTGCACTTTCACCCGAAGATGCGACCGAGATCAATCTTTTTATCGATGTAGTAAATGTTGCGAGTGAGCTTACGGCCAACCTTTCGCATATCATGAAACTTGCAAAGACCGTGAGTGAAGCGGAGACCGTGCTCTCGCATTTTGATTTTGCCAGAAGGACCATGCTCTACATGGGACTTAATATGGAAGAGTGGGCGGCAAAGTTTAAGAGCGAGGCCATAAGAAACCTTCTTCTTGATTTTTCGGCCAAGGAATACGAATCCTACTGGCTCATCGTCGTATACAGTTTCTTTGCGAGCGGCAATGCGGATATCATCGACGGCGGCTCGATAAAGATCGCCGATAACCTGATAAGAACATACGTCAGGGAAGGCGGAAAGATCGAGACCAATATGGCCGCAAAGCAGATCGTTTTAAAGAGAAAGAAGCTTCCGAAGATTGAAAAGAAAGCAAAGATAAAGACCAAGAGGGCGGAAAAGATCATTTTCGAAAACGGCGAAGAAGCAGAGGCGGATTATATCATCTGTGCCTGCGACCTTAAGTATGTTTTCAAAAAACTCATAAAAAAGAAGGCCCATGTT
>CADARM010000081.1:0-8461 GCA_902790275.1 uncultured Lachnospiraceae bacterium | reverse complement strand
CCGAAGGTCATCAAGAAAGTCTGTAAGCACGAAAAGCAGTATCCGATCTATTCGGCATTTCATGTTGCATACTCGGTGGACGGTCTTTTCGAAGAGATCGACGATTCACTCGGCATCGCATGTTCGCCCATTGAAGTCGGAATGCAGAAGGTCGACAGGATCTACTTAAAGAATTACCGTTCCTACGGCGATTATATCGCACCCGAAGGAAAGACCGTGGTTCAGGTCATGGTCATCCAGTACGAAAAAGATTTTAAGTTTTGGAAGAAACTCTATAAATCGAATAAGGAGCGTTACGATCAGGCCAAGCAGAATGTGGCCGATGCGATCCTTTCGGCGATCGTAAAAAGATTCCCCGAATATGACGGAAAGATCGATGTCCTCGATACCTGGACTCCTTATACCTACTCAAGAAGAAACAACGATACGAACGGAGCATACATGCGTTTTATCACCACGGCCATCAGCCAGAAGGCTACGATCTCGGCCGAGATAAGAGGTGTTGAAAACGTATTTCTTGCCGGTCACTGGTTAAGATATCCCGGCGGGCTTCCCATGGCCGCGCTTACGGGAAAAAGTGCTGTTGAGATCATCGAAGAGCATAACAAACCCATCATTCCGTTTATGAGTGAGATCGCGGAAAAGATAACAGAGGTAAAAGAAAAGATTGTAAATTGATGATCGAAAATATGGTATTATAGAAACGTATCAAAAATACAGAAGGCGGAAACCTGATTGAGAAAAATACTTATAACAAATGATGACGGAATAGATGCAGAAGGAATAGTAAGACTTGCCGAAGCCGCAAAAGAATTCGGCGAAGTCTGGGTGATCGCTCCCGAGAGACAGCGAAGTGCGGCTTCTCACAGCATCACATTAAGAAAACCTGTCGAGATGAAAGCGTACGACTTTCCGGTTGAAGGCGTAAAGGCTTATACATGCAGCGGAACCCCCGCGGACTGTGTCAGAGTCGGAAGCTTAAGCCTTATGCCCGAAAAGCCCGATGTTGTTTTATCAGGCATCAATTACGGATACAATGTTGCATCGGACATTCAGTATTCGGCTACATGCGGAGCTGCTTTCGAAGCTTCTTTCCAGGGATATATCGCGATATCTTTATCCGAGGATGCAGTCGAATGTCATGAAGTTACGGATAAATATCTAAAAGATCTTCTTACAGAGTATATAGATGTTAAACTTGAGAGAAATCAGATCTTAAACATCAATTTCCCGGGCGTAAAAGTCGAAGACTGCAAGGGAATACGAAGAAACGTGGGCACAAGCGAGGATTCGTTTTTCCATGACGGATACAAACTTATCGAAGAAAAAGAAGACGGTACGCTCGTTTACTTTGTAAACGGTATCTACAACGAAGAAGCCGAACCGGATACGGATTTCAGAGCGGTCGTTGAAAAGTATGTATCGGTTGGTGTTGTAAACAATATAAGATAAAAAGCGGAGTGTAGATATGAGCAGCACGGGCCTGGTTTTTACAGGTGATATCGGATTTGACAAATATATGTCCCAAAGATGGGAAGATAAAAATCTTCTCTCTGATGAAGTGCGCTCATTTTTATCTTCGGGCGATCACCTTATAGTAAATGTCGAAGGACCGCTTTACGAAAGAAAAGAAAAAGAAGCGACAACCGGTGCGTTATCCCTTATTCACAGCATGGATCCGAAGGTCGGAGATTTCCTTGAAGGTATCGGAGCCGATATCTGGAATATCTGCAACAACCACATTATGGATGCCGGAAGCGAGGGAATATTAAGCACGCTCGAAAATGCCGCATCGCATAAAGCACTTACACTCGGTGCGGGAGCGAACGAAGACGAAGCAAGAAAACCCGTTATCATTAACGAAGCGGGCGGTATCGGACTTATCGGAGTCGGATATCAGAGAGCATGCAGAAAAGCAGGTCCCGATACATCCGGATGTTTTTCGTGGAGTGATCTGGACACGATCGAAAAACAGATAAAAGAGATTAAGAAAACCTGCAGATGGTGCGTGGTCGTGGCACATGCGGGCGAAGAATTCACCGCGCTTCCCACACCCTACACAAGAGATCGCTACTTATCCTACCTTGATATGGGAGCGGATATCATAGTTGCACATCACCCTCATGTTCCGATGAATTATGAGACTTTCGAAGGCAAAGCGATCTTTTATTCGCTCGGCAATTTCATTTTCGATACGGATTATCAGAGATCGCAGTTTAATACGGAATCGGGTCTTTTCATAAGATTAAACTTTACCGAGGAGTCATTTACATTTGAGCCTTTCGGTATAAAGATCGACAGAGAAAACGAGAGGATCGTAAAAGGTGAGATCCCTTCAATATTCATGGATGTTCAAGAGGACGAATACGAAAAGCTCGTTCCCCTGGCAGCAAAGATGTTTATAGAGAACACGAAAAGACAGCTTCGGTTCTTAAAGCCCGATCAGTTTAAGGACGCAACCGACGAGGACTGGTACAACAATTTCTACGAGCCTCTTCGAAGCGGAAGGGTTCCGGGCGAGTGCCTTGATTTCCAGATCATCTACCCCCTCTCATTAAAAGCTGACGAAGGAAAATGGAAAGAAAGCAGTCTTGAAGGCGTAAAAGAATTTATTTTAAAACAGATCGATCAATAAAAAACGCATCCCTTAAAGGATGCGTTTTCTTTATTTCTTTATTTTATACTTTCATACAGTGCTTCGGTAGCTTCTAAAGTATCGTCGCTTATGTAATAAATCCTGTCCTCAGTGACGATCTTTATATATTTTCCGACCATGGGATTTAAGAAGAATTTGCATTTTCCGACACCGCTCACACTAAATGTTCCTTTTGCGACATTTTCCATTCCGGTCCCGGCAACCCTTACAGCCTGCAATTCATTTAAGTTGCCGTACTCTGTGGATACGATCTCGTTTTTATCGATCCTGTATTCATCCCATAACTGATGGCAGATCACATAATCGTTTCCGTTTATGACTTTTATGGGAGTGGTGGCCATCATTCCGATCCAGATGAGCAGAACCAGCGAGCCGACAACGGAAAGGATTCCGAGCATGGTTATATGTTTGCCGACAGGATGTGCGATATTGACCGTCCAGCCCATTCCGACTCTTTTTTCGATGGTGAGCCTTTTGTCTTTGGGATTGTAATAGAAGATTCCCAAAACCCATGAATCGTCATCATCTTCTATAAGATTTGCATCCTGGGTCATATACTTTTTATCCAGAGCCAGCTTCTTTACCGCAAACATCGAGAAAGAGAATAAAAGCAGCAAGAGGAAAAATCCGAGGATCAGGACCATGTGGATCTCTGAATGGCCGAAAATGAACACAAGCAGTGAAAGGACACCGACCACATTGATACACCAGCTTAAAGATATGATAAAATCCGCAAATATCTTTTTTCTTGCTCTGTTGTAATTGGCATTGATATCGCTGTTTTCGCTTATTACGTTGTTTCTTGAATTATCCACCATAAAAGCGAAAGGCATGGCGATCAGATTCGTGATAAGGATGGATGAGATAAATGCCGTACAGATAAATGTACCGTTATAAATACCGAGTTCGACCGGAATGATATTGGCATCGATCAGGGCGGTTACAGTAACTAAAGCGATACTGAATATATTTGTGATGATAAGTACAGGTACGTTTAAACTGTGAATGTTTCCGGCGTTCTTAAGATCGGCGTATAAAACTTTGCTGTTAACGATACCGAGGCATTTCTTGTATTTTTTCATTTCCGAATTGCCGAGTGCATAAGGTACGAGAATGGCAAAAAGGGAAACGTAAATATATATGCTCCATGCGATCATCTTAATGGTAAAGCCTGGCAGGAAAAGAAGTATTATGGCGATGATCAGCAAGGTTAGACCGATGACGTTTGCCTGTTTTCTGTGAGTATATACTACAATATCGATAAATTCCGAGCTTTTTTCCGTTTTGAACTCGGGCCGGTTGTTAACGCCGAAGACCCTTGGTTTATTTATCCATTTTCTCGGATAAAGTGAAAAATACAGAAAAATGAGCACAGGAATAGCGCAGACGAACATTAATAAACCAAAATACATACTGGTCATATCATTTACCCCACATTTCGTTGATTATTTTATCAAATTCCCCTTTTGATAAACCGGAAATCTTGGCTTCCGAAACGATCCTTTTTAATTCCTCTTTATTCACATTGCTCAGACTTTTAGTCTGGTTGATCTCCGTTCGGACTCTGGCACCGTTTTTTCTGTCGGTCATAATATAGCCTTCGGACTTTAAGATCTGATAGGCCTTGCTGACAGTCATCGTATTGATACCGATCTCCATCGACAAAGCCCTTACAGTGGGAAGCTGCTCCCCGGCTGAAAGTTCGCCGGAGGAGATCCCCATTACTATTTGATTTCTTATCTGAAGGTATATCGGAACATCCGAATACTCGTTGATCTTGATTATCATGCCTGCTCCTTTTTGCTTTTTGAAATAACCAGGCTACCAACTATTATAGCTAAAATCGTCGAGAGTATCAAAGGTATAATTCCGTTTAACGCCGGACCGAGGATAAGAACGGATCCTGCCTTCGGATGATTCATATTAATGAAGAGAAGAATAAAACTTATGGCATTGATCGCACCGTGTAAGATCGCGGGATACCAGATACATTTGGATCTTGAATATACGATCTCTTCGAAGATACCTGCTACGATGCAGAATACCGTGAAGACGATGAGTCCCACAAAAGGAAATCCGGGATAATCCATTCCATACTCATATCCTGCGATGATAATGAGAGGAAAATGGAAAGCGCTCCAGATAGTTCCGCCGATGATCCATGTGACGGGTCTCGGGAATTTTTTGTTTAATTCGGGATAAAGGAAACCTCTCCAGCCGACTTCTTCACCGAGAGCCAGGAACATATTGATAAGCGGAGCATAAGTAAAGGCCTGGGCGATCGTGATGATATAGTAGATCTTTACGGAAATGCCCTGAGCCTCCAGTTGTTCAATTAAGTTTACGCCCATGGATTCTCCCTGAGCCAGAAGGTAAGAACCGCTCATATCGAAATACGCGGGGAAGATCAGAAAGAATACTGCACCTTCGATGATCGTTAAGATCTGGGGTCCGAAGAAGCAAATGGGTAAAAGAAATGCACATCCCTTGAATTTAGGGATCCATCCGATGCCCTTTAAGGATTTATTGGTTATGAGAGTCGCAAGGAAAGGAACGTACATCATTACCATGGCACCGACCTGAAAGACGAGTTTTCCAAGACTCGTGGGGTTTTTGACTGCGAACAGGGAAATGACTATTCCGATGGTCCATGCGATCGCGAGTGTGATGACAGTATAAGTTATGACTTTTTTAGTATTCATATGTACCTCCTTTTGGAATATGAATCCTTGTTTGTATGTTTTGTATTATCTACTATAATACAAAACATACACCGAAAGTTTTTTACTGTCAATATATTTTTATAAATTTTCGGGAAAATTAAAAAACTCATACAAATCGAGGAGGCGATCTGTATGAGTATTGAAAGGGGTGGAGTAAATGAAAATGAATTGTTTATAAAAGATTAGTCTGTATTTTTATTGCTTGTTTGTTATTACAATATTTATAATAGAAATAAATTGTGAAGACGATTTGTTGATTTTGTTTTCTTTTTGTGAAAAAAATAAGTACAAATTGTGAATAAAATAACGGAGTGGAAAATACTTGAGGGGCAAAACACCGAAAATCAGGGAAAAAAAGCCGGAAGATCCGATAAACAGGATCATGTTCATGGAAGAGATCTTCGATAAGGCATGCGAGGTCGTAAAAAATGCGGGGGAAGATCCCAAAGCATTTTTGGCATATCAGTCCGAGATCGAAAAGCTTTCCGAATATTATTCGGATGAAAGATGGAAGATCGATCTTGCTCTCGATGAAGAAGTAATACCAGTTTGAAGCATATCCATATCTATAACACCAGTAACAGGGTCAGTAGCTGCCTGTTGTGTGGCTACTTTTATTAAGGATACTGCTTCTTCCACATCTTCTTTTTCTACATATTCACTAAATCTTAATCTAGCCCTGGCCTCTGATAACCTTATTAGAGATTCAAGTTGGCGGGGAGTGGCCGAAATTGTGTTTTTTCCGCCATTTTCTCTCATTTTCAAATAATGATTAATTAATTCATCTACAACGTTGTTACTTATTTTTGGATTTAATTTTCTTGCTTCACTTATATATGCAGTTAATACTTCTTTTTTAACACTAATTTTTTCTGGTTTTTTTTCATCTATATCTATATCCATTTTATAATCATTGATTATATTTTCATTATCCATATTTTTTTTATTTTTTTTACTTTTTTTTGCACTTTTTTTATTTTTTGCTTTTTTTTCTTTTTCATCCTCTTCATTGTCTTCTTCTTTTTCTAAATTTTCTTCTTCTTCTTCAAATGCATATAAAGATACAATATGATTTGCTAATCTTCTATCATCTATTTCATTATGTTTATCTAACATTAAATAAATTAAATCAAATCTAGATAATAAAGAAGGAGGTAAACGAATATTTTGAATGACACTTAATTTTGGGTCATATTTAGACCTTACTGGGTTTGCACTTGCTAAAATTGCTGTTCTGGCGTTTAATTGACAAATTATACCTGCTTTTGCTATAGATATGGTTTGTTGCTCCATTGCTTCATGTAAAATAACTTTTGTATTATCATCCATTTTATCAAATTCATCTATACAACATATACCTTTATCACTTAATACTAATGCTCCACTTTCTAAAATCATTTCTCCAGTTTCGACATCTTTTGTAACATATGCAGTTAATCCAACTACACTACTACCTTTTCCTGAAGTATATATTCCTCTTGGAGCTAAACCATGGACATATTGCAAAAGTTGACTCTTTGCTGTTGATGGATCTCCTATTAATAATATATTTATATCTCCCCTGAATTTTCCTTGGCCAATTTTTGTAAAATCTTTATTAACTCCTCCAAATAACTGTAATAAAAGACCCCTTTTCACTGCCTCATTTTCCCAAATTGATGGAGCAAATGAATTTATTAAAATTTCATAAATATTTGGATTTTTTTTCAATTTTTCTATTTCTTTTTTAATTTCTTCTTTATAAATTAAGTTTAGTTCATTTTCTTCGTAAATATGCTCATCATTATCTATATCAATATCATTATCATCATCAAAATTCATTCTTAATTTATTATATTTAGTAATAGAAACTAAATCAACAAAAGTTCTAAAAGTTGTTTTAGTAATTCTTTGTCTAGCATTTACTCTAATCCCTTGAGCTCTAAAAATCCCAACAAATTCACATTTATCCCCCGGCTTGACATAATCTACCAATTCATCATATGCACATAAATGTATAGTAACCGGAGTTTCCCCCTCAGGCATCATTTCAGGTGTTTCCTGAATTTTCACATGCTGTTTATCATCGAAGGAAGACATATTATGTATTAATTCAAAAGATGATTTACTATGACATGATTTGCATTCCACTGGTTCTGTAATCATCCCTCTATTTAACATACTATGTTCTTTTTTATTGCAAACAGTACATTTAAAAAAAGCATCTTTCATTTCTGGAATGACTTCTGAAGTTCTGATAACTATACCTGATATAGAGATTAATTTATCAATATCATCCGGACCTAAATCTCTGATTCGTGATTTTTGTGTCAAATTGCATATACGCACACGGATATTAACTTGAAATTCATCTTTATCGGCATCTTTATATTTTTGTTTTATTAAATCTTTATATACTTCAGTAACGGTAGAATCCATCATAGGTATCATTTCCGTTGGAAAATTTATTAATTGCCAATATAACATTTCATCATATTTATTAATATGTTCACTGTCAATATTAAGTATATAAACTTTTGTATTTTTTATTTCTTGTAACATTTTCAAATAATATCTTTCACCTGATAAAGATGTATCTTTTTGCTCATCAATTTTAAACTCATTTAAAAACTGTTTAAACTTAGTTATTACTTCTTGCACATTTACATTAGTCCCCCAAAAAACTTGATTAGTCACAGTACTTTCTGAGGACCCGGGTATCTGCTGCTTCATGGTATCGGATGATTGATTTTGGGGGGTGAATAGGGGGACAGACTGTTTGCCGCCAATAAATCCTCTAGGAAAATTTTCACTACTTTGTTGAGGCATAAAAAGAATTTCAAGTGATTTTGAATCATCGTTGTTTATTGGTATATCACTGAATTTAAGGGTATTTTGGTTTGGTTTTATTTTTGATTCTGATTCTTTTTTCAACTTTGATTGTGAAGGATTTGATTTTTCTGGCTTATTTTTATCTGGATTATTACTCATGTTTTAATTAATTTAATTCTAGTATTTAAATTTATATTAAAATTATAATTAAATATATTTTTTACTAATTTGAGTTTTTTATTCTATCTGGGGGATTGGGGATTGGGGATTG
>CADARM010000080.1 GCA_902790275.1 uncultured Lachnospiraceae bacterium | reverse complement strand
CCGAATTGACGTCGATCACCGTGAAAGCGTTGGTCTCTTCGATAAGTATATTTGCGCCGCTCTTAAGCCAAACAAGCTTGGAAGTGGCTTCTTCCAGGTGCCTTGTGACCGAATAAAGCACGCTTAAACTTACCATAGAATCATTATACCTGTGAATCCGTGACAAATCAAGGACATTTTGAGTTTCGCAAAATGTCAGGATTTCTTTATGGATTTCGTCCGAATCGGTCAATATTTTGTTAAAAGAATATTTAAGTATAAGCTTCTCGAAAACACGTTGACCGTATCGGATATACGAAAGATCGCTCCTGTGTGAAATGTCCTCGTCGACAAGGCTGACCGACGGAAGTTTCCCTTTTGAAGCCGCTCTTGTTATCTCTACGGCAACATTCTGTTCGCATTTAAGATCACTGCTTATATTTTTTAAAAACGCCCTGCTTTTATCGGGCAGAGTTATATAAGCCGAATTGATATTTTTTGATATTGAATCTACTTTTCCAACGCATCTTGTTCCTACCGGAAGTTCCCCCTCGTTTTCGATCTCGATATCGACAGGTTTTTTATCTTCAAATACAAGATAGATGATCTTTTTGTCTTTTTTGACGATCACCAGTTCAAGGCCTTCGGTTTTTGAGAATATTTTGGCGTCGGCGTTCTTTTCTGCGGGTTTAATCATATACTTTTCCCTGATCGCGAAGACTTACAAATTCGTTGTTTTCATTGGTTGTATAAAGATCGTGTCTTTTAAATTTCAGGCATTTTGCAGATACCCCGTATTTTTCCAATGCTTCGGTAACAACATCCGCTTTAAGGTTTCCTGCGGAAGAAGCATTGACTTTAACGAGCATTTCGTTATCGCCAAGGATCTTATATTCATATATATCTTCCATCAGATCCTTTGTCTTGACTTTGTCTTTTCTAACATATTCGAAAATAAACGAATCCTGCGAAAAGAATCTGTTGATAAGATCGAGATCATCGGAGAGATCCTCAAAATAATAAATATAGTCGGCCGCTTTAACGCTGCTCATACCGTTAACAGTATCATCATCGAGAAGAGTTGCATTTAAGACCTCTATACCGTCAACGCACTGATCATTCATGATCTTAACGATATTTTCCATATCGGGAAGAGAATTCATTTCAAGATCGAAATAATCCCCGTCCGTTTCTACGCCTACCGAAAGAGGCTGGGCGAAACTTAATTTAAGATGCGGAGAAAAGCCCTCGGTATAAGCGGCATCGATCCCGCTTCTTCTGATGGCTTTCTGAAAAAATCGCATTATGTCGAGATGCCCGATATATACAACGGGTCCGAATTTTTTGAATTTAAATCTTATAACCATATTCTAACTTTTATCTGAAACAAAACTTTCCTGCACCGTACTTGTTGGCTCCGCAGCCGTTGCATTTGATCATGCAATTTTCGGTCACTTTTCCTTCGGCAGCGCGTAACCACTCTCTCTTTAAGTACTCTTTTGTAACACCGATATCGATGAAATCCCAGGGGAAGATCTCATCGAGTTCCCTTTTTCTGACCGTATAGAACTTCATATCGATATCATTGTCTTCAAAAGACTTAAGCCAGATATCGTATTTGAAATAATCATTCCATGCGTCGTAAATCGCACCGTTTTTATATGCGTCGTAAATGACCTTTGCAAGTCTTCTGTCGCCTCTTGCAAATACGCCTTCGAGGACAGAAACATCCGTATCGTGCCAGTTGTATTTGATACTTCTCTGATTAAGCTGAGCCATGATGCTTGTTCTTGTGAGATACGCTTTGTCTCTGAAGTCTTCAAGCGAAAACTGTGAGGCCCACTGAAAAGGAGTAAACGGCTTCGGTATAAAGAACGATGTGGATGCCGTAATGGAAACTCTCTGCTTTCTCTGCTCTTTCGGAAGAGTCTCGTAATATTCCTTAGCTACCTTTTCGCAGAGTTCTGCGATAGCCACAACATCTTCGTCGGTTTCAAAAGGAAGGCCGAGCATAAAATAAAGTTTAACTTTATTCCAGCCGCCGAGGAACGCAAGTCTTGAGCCTTCAAGGATCTGTTCTTCCGTAAGTCCTTTATTGATGACGTTTCTCATTCTCTGTGAACCTGCTTCGGGAGCAAAAGTAAGGCTGGATTTTTTGATATCCTGAACTTTCCCCATAACATCCAAAGAGAATGCATCTATTCGTAAAGAAGGAAGCGAGATATTGACCTTCTTTTCGTTACAGTAATCAATAAGATAAAGGATAAGTTCCTTTAATTCGGGATAATCCGATGAAGAAAGGGAACTTAAGTTTATTTCCTCGTAACCGGAATTCTCGATCATGGAACGCGCGAATTCTTTTAACACTTCGACATCCCTTGTTCTTATAGGCCTGTATAACTGTCCGGCCTGACAGAATCTGCATCCTCTGGGACAACCGCGCATTATCTCAAGCGTTATTCTGTCCTGTGTTGCTTTAATTTTAACCTTTACGTTTACGCCTTCTTTAACGGGTATGAATTCCTTTATCGTATGATCTTCGTTGTATCTGACATCGATAAGGGAAGGAACATAGATACCGTCTATTTTGGTCGCTTCATAAAGAAATTCTTCTCTTGAATATCCTTTTTTCTTACAATCTTTATAAAGATCGAGCAAAGCTCTGTAAGATACTTCGCCTTCACCGATATAGAACATATCAAAAAACTCTGCTATGGGTTCGGGATTGTAAGAACAGGGTCCGCCGCCTATGACGATAGGATCTTCTTCAGACCTGTCTTTGGCCCAGATCGGGATCTGCGAAAGTTCAAGTACCTGTAAGATATTTGTATAACACATTTCATACTGAAGGGTTATACCGAGAAAATCAAAATCCTTTATGGGGTCCTGGCTTTCAAGTGCAAAAAGAGGGATATTTTTATCCCTCATAATTTTGTCAAGATCAGGCCATGGTGAATATACTCTTTCACACCATGTATCTTCAAAAGAATTGAACATGGCATAAAGTATCTGGATCCCCAGATGAGACATACCGATCTCGTAAACATCGGGAAAACACATACAGAACCTGATATCGATGTCTTCCTTGTTTTTGTTTACGCTGTTAAATTCTCCTCCGATATATCTCGCAGGCTTGTCGACAGTCATTAATATTTCGTGACTTAAAGCTGTTTTTCTCATTCTTTACCTTTTTGCAAGTTCATCGGCAACCTCTTCCCAGGTTACGCCTTTTTCAACCATCAGTACGGAAAGATGGTAAAGGAAATCAGCGATCTCGTATTTGATCTCCTTGGGTTCTTCATTCTTTGATGCGATAACGATCTCGCACGCTTCCTCTCCGACTTTCTTTAAGATCTTATCAAGACCCTTGTCGAAAAGATAGTTTGTATACGAACCTTCTTTGGGATTAACTTTTCTGTCTTCAACGACCTTGTAAAGATCGGTCAGTATCTTGGAAGGATTCTTTTCAGCCGAAGTACTCTTTAATACATCGTTAAAGAAACATGTATCGCTTCCCGTATGGCAGGCAACACCGATCTGTGAAACTCCTGCTAAAAGCGTATCTTTGTCGCAGTCAGCTTTTATATATTTAACATACTGGAAATGGCCGCTCGTTTCGCCTTTTATCCACTGAGAGTTTCGGGATCTTGAATAATAATTCATAAGGCCTGTCTTGAATGTGTTAACGTAAGCTTCCTCATTCATATAAGCCATCATTAAGATCTTGTCGCTTTTGTAATCGACAACGATAACGGGAACAAGTCCGTCACTGTTTTTCTTTAGTTCACTCCAGGGTATCTCGCATTTTAAACTTTTTGTTTCAAAACCCTTTTGATTTAAGGCCTCTTTTACAGAATAAACATCGATCTTTTCTTCGGTATCAAATATAACAAAGCTGTCGGCCCCGGCGTTTTCAACATTTGCATTTAAAGAAACGATCTTCTTAAAATCCGATTCCTTTACTATCAGATCTTTTCCGAATCTGGTCATGCCGTCATTTATCACTTCATCGGTCAAAGTCGTTTTAGAGGATGCGATGATCTTCTTTACGTTTGCGTAATATAACTTTTTCATATCCTCAAAATGCGTGAGAGGAAATTCTGCATATACTTCTTTTTCGCATAAAGCTGCGATCTCGATCATATTATGGAAAAAGTTTTCTTTATCTTCATCGGAAAAAGACTCGTTTGTTACATAAAGGAAATCATATCCTTCCCGGTTAACGCTTTCGATCTCTTCGATAAAATCACCAAACCTGTTTGTATTTTTAAAAGCAATGTATTTGCCGATCAAAACCATTATTATAAAGCTCCTTTCGTGGAAAGAATTCCCTCTCTGTCGGGATTCTTTGAAGCAGCTATTCTCATCGCGTTTGCCATTGCCTTGAATATTGCTTCTATGATGTGATGTGTATTGATCCCGTCAAGGATCTTGACATGAAGATTCATTCCGGCGGAATAAGAAAGAGCATATAAGAATTCTCTCAATGTTTCGGTCTCAAAATCGCCAACCTGAGTAACATCAAAATCCGTTACTCTTTCATCTGCAAAATCATATGAGAAATTCAAATAAGGTCTTCCCGAGAAATCAACAGCACAGAGAACCAAAGCATCATCCATGGGCATAACGAAAGAACCGTATCTGTTGATACCTGCTTTATCTCCTAAAGCTTCTTTAAAGCATGTTCCGAGAACGATACCTATATCTTCAACGGTGTGATGACAATCAACTTCAAGATCTCCCTTGCATTCGAGTTCAAGGTCAAAATTGCCGTGCTTTGCAAAAGAGTTTAACATGTGATCAAAAAAACCAACACCGGAAGAGATCTTTCCGGTTCCGCTTCCGTCTATGTTAAGGTTGATCTTTATCTGAGTTTCCTTAGTGTTTCTTTCCTGAAATGAAGTTCTCATAAAAATTCCTTCCTCAATAAAATTACTTTATTCAAATCTTACTTCGATCGATTTAGAGTGAGCGTATAAGCCTTCACTCTTGGCAAATTTCTCTATCTTTAAGTGACTCTTTTCCAGAGCTTCTTTTGAATAGCAGATCACGCTGCTCTTCTTAATGAAATCGTCAACAGAAAGAGGCGAAAAGAATTTGGCTGTTCCGTTTGTGGGAAGCACGTGGTTGGGACCTGCGAAATAATCACCGAGAGGTTCGGATGAATATTCGCCAAGGAAAATGGCGCCTGCATTTTTGATCATTCCCATGGTCTCCAAAGGATTCTTTGTTAAGATCTCAAGGTGTTCGCTTGCGATGTCGTTTGCAGCGTCGACCGCTTCCTTGATATCCTTTGCAACAAGTATAAACCCGAACTGATCGAGAGATTTCTCGAGTATCTCTTTTCTCGGAGCATCTTTTAAGAACTCATCGATCCATTTCTCCACATTAACTGCAAGTTCATCGCTTGTTGTGATAAGGATACCGCTGGCCATTTCGTCATGTTCGCACTGGCTCATAAGATCGGCAGCGACATATTTGGGATTGGCTGTCTCATCCGCAAGTACAAGGATCTCACTGGGACCTGCGATCGAATCGATGGATACATGTCCGTATACATATCTTTTTGCAAGGGCAACGAAGATATTTCCGGGTCCTACGATCTTGCTGACCTTGGGGATTATCTCTGTTCCGAATGCAAGTGCTGCGATAGCCTGTGCACCGCCTACTTTATATATTTCGCTAATGCCGCAGATCTTAGCCGCAGCAAGCGTTGTAACACTTACTTTTCCTTCGCTGTTGCAGGGAGTTGTCATTACGATCCTCTTGCATCCTGCAACAAGTGCGGGAACGATGTTCATTAATGTCGATGAAGGATATGCGGCTTTTCCGCCCGGTACATATACGCCGACGGTTTCGATGGGAAGTATTCTCTGACCAAGGAAAGTGCCGTCTTCGGTTGTATCAAAGAAAGAGTTTCTTAACTGCTTCTTGTGATAGTCTTTTATGTTCTCGAAGGCTTCTTTCATGATCTCGAACAATTCGGGATCGATCTCTTTGCATGCTGCATCGATCTCTTCTTGGGTAACTCTGATGTTGGAAGCGTTAAGATCGAATTTGTCATATTTAGCCGTATATTCAAAAACAGCTTCGTCTTTTCTTTCCTTAACATCTTCACAGATTGCAGCAACTTTCTTTTCATATTCGGGATAATTGGAAGTGCTTCTTTTCAAAAGATTGTTTAAAAGATTCTGCTTGTTTTCTTCGTTTAAAGTATATTTCTTCATATGCTTACCTCGTTTATAATGCGTTCTTTGCCTTGATGTCTTCTACAAGTTTTTCGATCCTTTCTTTCTGCATCTTAAGGCTTACTCTGTTAACGATAAGTCTTGAAGATATAGGACAGATCTCTTCGAGTACATCAAGTCCGTTTTCTCTTAATGTCGATCCTGTTTCAACGATATCTACTATAACGTCGGAAAGTTCAACGATGGGACCGAGTTCAACGGAACCATTTAATTTTATGATATCAACGGTCTGATATTTCTTGTTATGGAAATAATCTTTAGCGATAACAGGATACTTTGTTGCGACTCTTATCTGCTCGCGATGCATCAAAAGTTCTTTGGCTTCTTTTCTTCCGCATACACACATTCTGCATTTGCCGAATCCGAGATCGAGTAGTTCGATAACTCTTCTTTGTTCTTCTTCTATAATATCGCTTCCGACAACTCCGAGATCCGCAGCGCCGTATTCCACATATGTGGGAACATCGGGACCTTTCGCAAGGAAGAATCTTAATTTATGTTCTTCATCCTGGAAAATAAGCTTTCTTGTGGATTTGTCTTTTATCTCATCGCATCTTATCCCAAGGTTTTCGAGAAGTTCCATTGTCTGGTTGGCAACTCGTCCTTTGCAAAGAGCGATCGTTAAATATCTGTCTTCCATAAAAACTCCGTTTCTATAAAATGATTATCCTGTAATCGTTTTCTTCACATTTTTTCTTTAATTCATCGTTGAATAACGAATCGGATACCGTAACGCAGGGAACACCTGATTCACGAAGTTCCCTGGCCTTGTTTACTGCTTCGTTTTCGGCACCTTCTTTATATACGACAAATGTCTTAGAGTTATTCTCGTCTTCAACGTTTATCTTTTGCTTTTTGAGGCTCTGCAGAATATTGTCGATCATAAATACGCATCCGACAGCAGGAGCACCCTCGCCGTATTTTTCGAGAAGAGAATTGTATCTTCCGCCCTTGCAGATGGAATCGCCGACACCGTATGTGTAAACCTTAAAAAGAATGCCGGTGTAATACTTAAAGTTTGATTCGATATCAGGATCGTATGTTATATATTTTGAATAACCCATTTTATCAAGGATCTCGAAAACTTTGTCGAGTCTGTCTGTGTTTCCCTCTTTTGTGTTAACGCAGATCTTGAATTCTTCGAGTCCGATCGACAAAAGATTCTTTACAACTATCTCGAGCACTTCCGCATCAGCTAAAGCAGTATCGTCTTTTAAAAGTTCGATACCCATCTGAGTTACTTCGATCGCTTTTCCTTCATATAAACCTTTGTTTGAAAAAGCATTTCCTTTATAAAAGAATCTTATGGGTATGTTTTCATCCGAAAAATATTTAACAGCGCATCTTGCAACTGAAGGAGTATAATCCGGTCTTAAAACAAGAGTCTCACCGTCCCTGTCGATGAATCTGAAAGTCTTGGTCTGGTAAAGATAATCTTCATCTTCCAGAAATACATTTAAAAATTCAAGTGTTGGAGTCTGGATCTCATCATATCCGTATGATTTGATAGTTTCTTCAAATCTGTTCATGATACTGTTTTTATTATCAAGTTCTTTTCCGTAAAAATCCCTGACTCCGTCGGGGGTATGTAATAATGATAAATTCATTTAATATCCTTTCGCTTTAACGCTTTAAAGTGCTACCTAATTAGCAAATTATCAGACTAATATTGAAAAGTATAATATGAAGTCGCTTTAAATGTCAACCTGTATTTTTATTATTTTCTCATTTAATGAATACCAGTCATCATCTTCACCGATCGAAGGAAACACTATTTTATATGCCGTAAGGTTCTGGTAACGGTTATTTGAGTCAGTTTTTCCATTATATTTCGAATCGCCGGCAAGAGGGAATCCAAGTTTGGATAAATGGGCTCTTATCTGATGGCTTTTGCCTGTAATAAGTTCGATCTCAAGAAGCGAACGATCTTCATTAGTTTCAATAACTTCTATCTTTGTAAATATCGGAGAAGTCTTTAAACCTGCCGGAATATCTTCTTCTCTTTCGTAAACCGAAACCTTGTTGCTCTTGGCATCTTTATGAAGATATGCCGAATATGTACCGTTTAATGTACAGTTGCCGGAAGTTTTTGCTATATAATATTTCTTAATATCACGTTTTTGGATCATCTCGCTTAATCTTTTTGATCCGTTTAATGTTTTTCCGAATATCACAAGCCCTTTTGTATTTCTGTCGAGTCTGTTAAGTACCGAAGGCTTGAATTCTTTTAAAGATTCTTCGGAGATGAAATTTTTGCTCAAAAGATATCCGATACACCATTCGTTTACGGAAAGAGAATCAGGCGTATCCTTTTGTGAAAGGATCCCGTCCGGTTTGTAAACGATCATAAAATCTTCATGTTCGAAGATGATCTCTATGCCTTTTAACTGATTGTAAGCACGGATATAAACAGATGAGTCTGTTTTAGTGACGGCAGCTGACATTTTCGCGAAAGTATCGTCACTGAAATAGATCTTTATATTGTCTCCGCATTTTAAGATCTCATCTCCCTTAGCTCTTTTTGAATTAAGCTCGATGTTTTTCTTGCGAAGCATTTTATATATGAAAGCGTTTGAAGCCGAAGGCATTATACGCTTTAAGAATTTGTCGAATCTTTGATTTTCGTTTGTTTTATTTACAATATATTCTTTCATAACCCAATTACAGAGAAAGATTCTTTATGAGCGCGTAAGCAGTCATATCTTTTTCCGTTTTCTGATAATCTTTTGATACGCCTTTTAACCTGTCGATAAATGTATTTTTGTTATCGAGTATATAAACCCTTATCCCTTCGATAGAATTTGTTGCAAGATATTTTTCGATATGTTCCTTGCACTCTTTCGAATCCGTTTTCGAGTCACCTGAAAGAAGTATCATGGAACCGTCATAAACAAAGCATGAATATATAGGGAAATTAGTCTTATAACTCGTAAGATAAAAATCATAACCGAGGCATATGTTTAAATCTTTGGATGTATCGTTTATAAGATTATGTATCTCTTCGGGACACGAATATTTTTCTGCTTTTATACACATGATAAAAGAAACGATAAGTTTGGCTACCGGAAGCATTCCGAGGACGGCTATAACAGTAAATATATTTTTGGATGAGCCTTTGGTCAGAAATCCGATCATAAAAACTGCAGCACATATAAGAAGAAATCCAACTGTCAGCAGTCCGATCCTGAGAGGCTGTGTTTTTAAATACCTGTATTTTCCTTTTTGATTTGAAAACATTTTTTACTCCGCTTTATACATAAAAAATGACCTCTTTTTTAAGAGGTCATTTAGATTAAAAATCGTCATCTTCTTCAGGAATGTCGTCTTTATATTCCTCTTCTTCAGGAATGTATTGAGTAGGCTGTGCGGGTTCGGATTCTGACTTGGCAGGAATATCTTCCTCAAGCAAAGGTGCGATCTCCGCTCTGTTGTCCTCGATCTTTGAATACAAAGCATCGAGTCTGGCCTGTGCATCCTCAAATGTCTTATTGTTTTTAAGCATTACTTCTTCAACGGCTTTCTGCATATCCACAAGGATATCATCCATGTAGAAGTTCATGCTCTTAATGATATCTTCTTTATAATTTTCTGCTTCGTCAACGCTTCTCTGAGAAAGGATCTGAGCCTCTTCAACAAGAGCATCAGCCTGTTTCTGAGCTTCGAGCATGATCTCGTTTTCGGAAAGCTTGTTCTGGAGGAGTTCTTCTGTCTCAGCAGCTTTATCCATAGCTTCCTGCTCTATCTCGAATGCTTTAGCGTTAGCTTTATCGATCTTATCATGCGCAAGAGCTTCGGCACTCTTTAATAACTTTTCTCTCTTTGAAAGAACGTTATTTGCAAGTTTGATCTGTTCGGGAATCATAGATTTAAGTTCATCGAGCTTTTCAAAGATGAGGTCAAGCTCTACTAAGATCATACCCTTTTTTAACTTGGAAGGCTTGCTTTCTTCAAGAATTTTCTCGATTTCCGAAATTTTTCTCTCTAACTTCTGAACATCAACATTATCTTTTTCAGCTGCCATTGAATTTCTCCAATCTAATATCCGAATTTTTTATACAAACTTTCTGCCACGCATTCAGGGACGAATTTGGATACGTCACCGTGAAAGCTTGCGATTTCTCTCACTGTGGTAGAGGAAAGGTAAGAATACTCAAGATCTGTAGGTAAAAATACAGTTTCAAGCGTACCTTTGGATATCAAATAATTCGTTTGCGCCATATGCAATTCGTATTCGAAATCCGTTAATGCCCTGAGTCCTCTTAAAACCATGTGGACATTTTTTTCTTTAGCATAATCAATTAGAAGTCCCCTGAATGTGTCTATGATTACATTATCATAATCTTTAGTCACATCTTTTAACATTTTAACACGTTCTTCAACTGTAAACAAGGGACTTTTTTTATTATTGTCCAAAACGGAAACATAAACGGTATCATAATTCTTTGACGCTCTTTTTATGATATCGATATGGCCGTAAGTTACAGGATCAAAACTGCCGGGATAAATGATGGCACTGCTCATATAATCTTCCTTTCACTCGTCTTTTTTACGAATAAAAACATGCTTATTTGTTTTATATTCCTTTATCTTGAATATTTCAAGTGAATAATCGTTTAAAAATTCAAAATCGGCATCATAATCGCATTCGACAACGACTATTGTATCTTCCCCGATAAGTTCTTTTTCATGCTTTTTAAAAGGAGGATCGATAAAGATGATATCGGGTACTTCTTTTATTCTGTTTTTTAAAAAAAATGAAGCATCTTCTCTGTAAACTTCAGCTTTGTCGGATAATCTCGTTTTCGAAAGATTTACTTTTATACAGTCGTAGGCTTCCCTTGAATTGTCACAGAATAAAGCTTTTGCCGCCCCTCTGCTCAATGCTTCGATACCGATTGCTCCGGATCCGGCAAAAAGATCGACAAAAACACAGTTTCCGACATACGACTGAAGACAGTTAAAAAGAGTCTCTTTGTATTTATCGGTCGTGGGTCTTGTATCAAGTCCTTTGGGAGTTATTAAATTAACGCTTCTGGCCGTTCCGGCGATCACTCTCATACTGAATAATTATAACCTGAGTTTAGTTCCTTTTGAATCACGATTTGCAAGTTTGATCTTGCCTGTCGGGATCTCATTATCATTGTAGCTGATGATCGATTCGATCGCATTACCTGTAAAGAATACCTTATCGACCAAAGCATCACCGTTTAACTTCATGCCTCTTACACCTACAGCACCCTTCTTCTTTTCGGGGATCTGCTCTATAGGGAATTAAGCCTGTCGTCATCCATTAATTTCGTTGCCTGGATGGTCTTTCTGGTAACGTCGAACTCACCGCCGTCAACAACTTTCATGTAGCTCATCTTGGTTACGAATATCATTCTGAAAAGATTGAGATCCGACTGTGAACAAAGAAGCAGGATCGATGCATCATTGGATGTATATGCCGTAATGTTATCGATAGGGATACCTTTATCATTTTTCTTTCCAAGAGGTATATCTGTAACTTTTGCTGTATAAAGAGTACCCTTGTCGTCAAAGAGACATACTTTTCCGGTATTCTTGCAAAGAACGATAAACTTGCTCTCTTCTTTGATGGATTCGATATTTCTTTCGTATGTAGCGGTGTCAACGGCCTTTACATATCCGAATCTGTCCATAAGAACATAGACATCCATCTCTTCCATCTTTTTCTCTTCGTATACAGCTTCGCTTTCGTTAGTGATTACGGTCCTTCTGGGAACTGCGTATTCCTTCTTGATAGCCTTTAATTCTTCAGCGATAACCTGAGTCATGGAACTCTGTCTTTCGAGAATATCCTCATATCTGAAAATGTTCGCCATGGTCTCGTCGTGATCTTTTATAAGCGCGTCCAGTTCAAGACCGATCAGTTTATAGAGTCTCATTTCAAGAATGGCATTAGCCTGTTTTTCCGTAAACATAAGCTGCATCGCCATTATCTTGGATTCTTTGGATTTAAAATGAATGCCGTCAGTAATACCTTCTACAAGACATTTTTTAGCCATTGCTCTGTCTTTCGAACCTCTTAAAATCTCAATGATAAGATCGATGACATTGCATGCCCGGATAAGGCCTTCCTGGATCTCTCTTTTCTCTTCTTCTTTTGCGAGAAGATTCGTGTATTTTCTTTTGTTGAATTCGTAAGAAAACTCAACACAGTTTGCGATAATGTCACGAAGAGACATAGTTTCGGGTTTTCCGTGAGAGATCGCAAGCATATTTACGCCGAAAGTATCCTCAAGTCTTGTCTTCTTGTAAAGCATGTTTTTGTAATTCTCGACATCGCAGTCTTTCTTAAGTTCGATAACGATCCTGATGCCCTCTTTTGAAGACTGATTTGAAATATCGACGATATCCGGCGCTTTTTTCGATTCGTAAAGATTTGCGATATCGGATAAGAACTTGGAAATATTGGCACCGATCATCGGATAAGGGATCTCTGTGATAACGAGATTTGTTTTGCCGTTCTTACCCTTTTCTACTTCGACTTTTCCTCTTATCTTTATCTTACCGATACCGGTCTCGTAGATCGAAAGAAGTTCATCTTCGTTAATTACGATACCGCCCGTAGGGAAATCGGGTCCCTTGATATATTTCATGAGTTCCCTCGTAGACATCGAAGGATCATATAAATACGCAAGCGTCGCATCAATGACTTCACCTAAGTTATGAGGAGGAATGCTTGTGACCATACCTACAGCGATACCTTCGGATCCGTTAACAAGGATATTGGGGATCTTTACGGGCAATACACTGGGTTCTTTTTCGGTCTCATCGAAGTTAGGTACAAAATCCACTACATCTTTATCGAGATCGGAAAGAAAAGCTTCCTCGGTTATCTTCTGAAGTCTTGCTTCCGTGTAACGCATTGCAGCGGCGGAATCACCTTCGATATTTCCGAAGTTACCGTGTCCGTCTACAAGGGCAAGGCCTTTCTTGAAATCCTGAGTCATTACAACAAGAGAATCATAGATGGATGAATCGCCGTGAGGATGGTATTTACCCATTGTATCACCAACGATCCTCGCGGATTTTCTGTAAGGTTTGTCATGTCTTATCCCAAGTTCATGCATATCATAAAGAACTCTTCTTTGAACGGGTTTTAAACCGTCTCTTACATCGGGAAGAGCTCTTGCCGTGATAACGCTCATCGCATAATCGACAAATGATTTGCTCATCACTTCGGAATATTCACTTTTTAAAATCTTCTCGGCCATAATATATCCAATTCTTTCCTAAAGTTTGTATTTCTTTTAAATATCGAGATCCGCTTCGGCAGCATGCTTGTAGATATAATCCCTTCTTACGGCTACATCGTTACCCATAAGAAGCTCAGTAAGTTTCGATGCCATTGAAGCATCTTCGATCTGAACCTGCTTTAAGTTTCTTCTTTCGGGATCGAGAGTTGTTTCCCAAAGCTGTTCGGCATCCATTTCGCCAAGACCTTTGTATCTTTGCAAAGTAAAAGGTCCTTTATGTTTCTTTCTGTAATTTGCCAGAGCTGCATCATCATAAAGGTATTCTTCTTCACCTTTTGAAGGGATCGCTTTATAAAGAGGAGGCATCGCGATGTAAACGTGGCCCTCAAAAATAAGTTCCGGCATAAAACGATAGAATAACGTTAAAAGCAATGTTGAAATGTGGGCACCGTCGACATCGGCATCGGCCATGATGATGATCTTATCATATCTTAATTTGCTTATATCAAAATCGTTGCCGTAACCTTCGGAAAAACCGCATCCGAAAGCATTTATCATAGTCTTGATCTCGGCATTTGCGAGGATCTTGTCTATACTTGCTTTTTCAACATTGAGAATCTTACCTCTGATGGGAAGGATTGCCTGATATTTTCTGTTTCTGGCTGTTTTCGCAGAGCCGCCCGCGGAATCACCTTCGACGATAAATATCTCGCATTTCTCGGCTTCCTTTGATTCACAGTTTGCGAGTTTGCCGTTTGAATCAAAGGAAAACTTCTGCTTTGTGAGCATGTTCGTCTTGGCTTTTTCTTCGGCTTTTCTGATCTTTGCGGCTTTTTCGGCACATCCGATTATCGTTTTTAAAGTTTCGAGATTTCTGTCGAAGAAAAGCTGAGCTTCGTCATTTATAACCTTCGAAACCGCTTTTGATGCGTCCTGATTATCGAGCTTGGTCTTCGTCTGGCCTTCAAATCTCGGCTCGGGATGCTTTATCGACAAGACACATACAAGGCCGTTACGTACTTCGGCACCGGTAAAATTGGGATCCTTATCCTTTAAGATGCCAAGAGATCTTGCATAGTTGTTTATGATCTGTGTAAATATGGTCTTAAATCCTGTAACATGCGTACCGCCCTCAGCGTTATAGATATTGTTACAGAAACCAAGTACGTTTTCATGAAATTCGTCAACATACTGAAAAGCACAGTCGACGATCACATGCTCGCTCTGGCCGTGCAGACATATAACATCATGCAGAGCTTCTTTTCCGACATTCAAGTCTTTAACAAAGCCCTTTATTCCTTCTTCTTCGTGGTATACTATTTTTTCTTTTACATCACGTTTATCTTCAAATATGATCGTAAGTCCCGGATTCAGGTAAGCAGTCTCATGGATCCTTGACTTTATGTCTTCCGATCTGAAATATGTTTTTTCAAAGATCGTATCATCGGGTAAAAACGTGATAGTTGTTCCGGTTTCTCTTGTCTTTCCCGAAACGGGAAGAAGACCGTCTTCAAGTTCAACTACCGGTTTTCCGAATTCATACGCATCTTTATAAACGCATCCGTCTCTTTTAACAGTGATATCAAATCTTTTTGACAAAGCGTTAACTACGGAACTTCCTACACCGTGAAGACCGCCGGCGTTTTTATAAACTTCATTATTGAATTTACCGCCTGCATGAAGTGTGGTAAGCACGATACGTTCCGCAGTAATACCTTTTTCGTGTCTGTCGACAGGGATTCCTCGTCCGTTATCGGATACCGTCGCAGAACCGTCGGCATTTAAAGTAACGCTTATGGTATCACAGAAGCCCGCCATATGTTCGTCGACAGAGTTATCCATTATTTCGTACACGAGGTGGTTAAGACCCTTAGTGGATGTAGATCCGATATACATACCGGGTCTTTCCCTTACGGGTTCAAGACCTTCGAGTACCATGATAGAACTGGAATCATAAACTTGTTTCTTAGATGTCATTACAATCTCCGTATATCTTAATTCTTAATCAGAATCTTATAGTTTTATCTTTAAATGTCAGAAAACGCACATATGTTCGCATTCTATGAAATTATATCATAAACTCGGATAAAATCAAAGAAAAAATACACGATATGGTGCATTAATCATGCAAAAACCACATCATGTATTTTATTTATACCTTTTTATTATTGAATGTTTACTCAAAAAGTGAATCGGCATGCTTTTTGGCTTTTACAAAAAGATCTCTGTCCCTGTAAATATCGCCGACTTTAAATCTCACATCTCCGCTCTGTCTGACGCCTGCAAGATCCCCGGGGCCTCTTAATCTTAAATCTTCGTCAGCTATATAAAAACCGTCATCGGATTCAAGCATAACATTTAATCTTTCGTTCTCTTCCTCTGATTCGGAGCCGTTGATCAGGATACAAAACGATTCTTCCGAGCCTCTTCCGACACGGCCTCTTAACTGGTGCAGAGTCGCGAGTCCGAACCTTTCGGCATTTTCTATAAGGATAACCGTCGCATTGGGTACATCGATCCCGACTTCTATTACGGTTGTCGAGACAAGAATATCTATATCTCCGTTTGCAAAATACTGCATCACACGGTTCTTTTCGGCATTCTTCATCCTTCCGTGCAATACACCGATCCTAAGATCTTTAGGCATGAGATCCTTTATAAATTTGGAATAATCTAAAAATGTCTCCTGACAAGCGACCTTTAAACACTTATTATCATGTATGATTTTAATTGTAAGGAGGCCCGATATGAAAGACCAGACTATTATAAACAAACTGAATAAA